>NZ_FLKP01000002.1:1942770-2314156 GCF_900087015.1 Christensenella timonensis | reverse complement strand
ACCGTCTTTGAAAATTGTATATGATCCTCAGTAGCTCAGCGGTAGAGCATGTGGTCTACATTAAACCCACAAAAGATACCGTCTTTGAAAATTGTATATGATCCTCAGTAGCTCAGCGGTAGAGCATTCGGCTGTTTGCTTGTAAAAGCACAAAATTAGCAGCCCTGTAGGGAAACTTACAGGTGAAAACCCCGCTAAGTCGGCGAAATCTAAGTCCAGTGGATATGACAACGCCGAGCAAGGAATCCAAAGATTCTATGTGTAGAGACTTTACACGGGGCACCTAAAGCGAAAGCAATGGTGAAGACAAAGTCCGGACTACAATGCGAAAGCAATGTGGTGAAGTAACCGAAGGGTCGTTGGTTCAAACCCAACCTGGGGAGCCATTTCCGGTGGCGATAGCTAAGGGGATCCACCTGTTCCCATTCCGAACACAGAAGTTAAGCCCTTAAACGCCTAAAGTACTGCACTGGCAACGGTGTGGGAGGATTGGTAGCTGCCGGATTCTATTAGAAAAAAGCCTATGGATAATATCCATAGGCTTTTTCTCAAATATTGAATTATATTTATTATGCGAATATGATATTCTCAAAGATCAGCAAAAGTGAGCTTGAAAGTGGCGATGGAAAAGTTCTGATACAATTTTTATATGACAATGCGATAAGCGGTATAGATTTTGAATAAGCTATCTATGGAATGTACGGCTCAATAAAGTTCGGCGGACGGAACAATCGAGAAAAAACTGAATTTGAAACATGCAGGCGCGGCCATAAAAAGGTGAGCGCTTTTTTTATACCATTTTTTTGTCAATAAATCAGCATCGGGCACGCTTTTTTGCTGTTTCGATGATAGTGGATTACAGTGGAAGTAACAAAGAAAGGAGGGCATTTCAATGTCAAGAGTAATATCAATAACGAATCAAAAGGGCGGAGTTGGGAAAACGACAACGGCAATCAATTTGGGTGCGGCACTGGTGAAAAATGGTAAAAGGGTTTTGCTTATCGATTTTGATCCGCAGAGCAACCTTACAAAAGGCTTGGGATGGGAACCGCAGCAGCTTCCACGCACTATAACGGATATCGTCGAAGATTTGGTAAACGGAGAAGATTTTGAACCTTTCGAGGGAATCCTGCACCATGACGAGGGTATGGACATTATGCCTACAAACCGCAAACTGGCAGGCTTTGAAGCAAACTTAATCAATGAACTTGGGCGTGAGTACCTATTGAAGCGGTACATTGAGATGGTAAAGGGGTTGTATGACTATATATTGATCGACAGCCAACCGTCCCTCAATATCCTTACGATCAATGTACTGACTGCGGCGAACGGTATCATCATTCCCACACAGCCGGAAATGTACAGCATTGAGGGCATTATGGAGATTAAACGTACATTCCAAAAGATCAGGCAAAGCAACCTCAACCCTACTTTGGGAATTGACGGCATCCTTATCACGATGATGAATAACCAGACCAACTATACCAAGCAGGAACGAGACTCGATCATAAACAAATTGTGCCGAACGGATCATGTGTATGAATCCTGCATCCCTTATACGGTGAAATTGAAGGAGTGCGGAAAAAGTGGAGTCAGCATCCTCAAACATTGTCCCCGCAATAAAGCGGCTGCACAATATGAATTACTGGCAAAGGAGGTAATTGCGAATGAGCAAGAACGGCGGGAAAGTAAAGATCGATTCGGACAGTTGGTTTCCTTCAACGCTGCCGGAAACAAGCGAAAAAAGGGAAATCGTAGAGTTGCCAATCGATGATTTTTACCCGTTCAAAGGACATCCGTTTAAAATACGGGACGATCCCGAAATGTTGGAACTTATCGACAGCGTTGAAAGAATCGGGATACAAACACCAATATTGGCAAGACCACGCGAGGGCAAAACGGGTGTAGAGACCATCGCGGGGCATAGGCGGCTGCAAGCGGCAATCATGGCAGGACTGGAAACGGCTCCTGCCATTGTTACGTCTATGGACGACGATACCGCTACAATCATCATGGTGGACACCAATTTAGGGCAGCGTGCGCATCTGTTATTCAGTGAGAAAGCTTTTGCTTACAGGATGAAATTTGATGCTTTAAAAAGAAAAGTTGGGCGATTACCAAAAAATGTGTCCCAAAATGGGACACATTTAATGAGGACCACTGATATTATGGCGGAACAATCAGGGGATAGCAGAAATCAAATTGAAAGATACATCCGTCTCACGTACCTAATAGAGCCGCTTTTGGATAAGGTGGATTATAAAGAGCTTCTTTTTACGCCTGCGGTAGACATATCGTATTTGAAAAACGAAGAACAAATATGGGTAGGCTGCGCACTTGAGAAATATGGCGGCTTGACCACGAAGCAATCATCCCTCATCAAGCAGATGAGCAAGGAAGGGACACTAACGGAAAGCGCGATTGAAGCAATCATGCGTACCGAGCAGCCGTTGGATATGAAGGTGACGCTCAGAGGGCAGACGTTGCAGAAGTATTTTCCAAAGGACTATACCCCCAAACAGATGCAGGAGGTCATTATAAAATTACTGGAGGGGTGGAAAAAGGAACATCAACGGGACGATATCAAGCTCGTCCGGTGAGGGAAGCGTTTGCAGAAGCAAGCGCATTTTTTATTTCAGGAAAGGGATAAAGAAATGGGAATGCAACTATTCATGATCCTGCTTGGGATCGTCGCGTCATGCCTGTTGTTGTTGCGGTTTAAGAAATGCGGCGTCAAAAGATACCGGAATTTAGGGATTTTCATGATCGTTTTGACTGTCCTGCTCACAATTTCAACATGGAATTTATCAAATTTGTGAAGCTCAAAATTAGACAAAAGAAATACAGCCGCCTTAGTATGAGAGTATCAAGAACAAGGAGGATATCTTTATGAAAAAGCATACGAACAGAATATTGGCGATGGTCATGGCGGCGGGGGCGATGGTCACATTTGCGTCTTGCGGAAACGATAAGGTCGAACAAAAGCCGGAAGAACCAACGGCAACGGCGAGCGCAGAAGTAAGCGCTATTCCGTCAGCTTCGGCATCTCCAAGTGCAGCGGCGAGTACCGCGCCGGTGGCAAGCACGGGTGCTTTGCCAAGCGCGTCTGCTTCCAGCGAAAGCAATGTTGGCAACAAGCCGGAAAATGGAAGTAAAAAGGAAACCGGATCGGAAAAACCGCAAAGATCAGGTAGCGCATCGGCAGGAGGTGGGAATACGCCGCAGGCAGCATCAGTCCCCGAACCCGCTCCTGCTTCAACGCCTGCGCCCACTCCTGAACCAACGCCCGTTCCAACGCCGGAACCGACACCCGAACCCGAACCGGAAATGGAATGGTCAGGGAGTTCTTACGGACAAGCGGTTTGCAGCGGGGTAAATGAAGTGCGCGAAATGTACGGCATGGCGCCGCTAGAATACGGTGGCAGCGGCGGCCTTGAAGGAGAGGCCCAGGAAATGGCGCGTGCAGGAAGCATATGGGGGGCAAGCAGCCGAAGGTCGGTATCAAAATCAAACGACGGAGGAAAATCTATGGGAGTATTCTCCGCAACCCACGCTTCCGAGATCGGACAGGGGGATTACAGCACAGTATATGTTGCGTCAGTAAAGTATGATGGAAAAAGATATACCATCGTAGAAGTCGGGTAACAGTTAAGACTTATAGAAACGCCTGAAATTTCGGGCGTTTTTTAGTGTCTGGATATACGGAGGATTATTCAATGGCAAAAGATTTAAAGGTGGTATCGCGGGAAATATCCTATGGATATTTGAACCGACGTAAGATACCGGGATATCTGCTGGAAGATGGGACCGTTTTACTTGATGATGAGATAGACGAACAAGGAAGATATATCGGAGGGGCGGGAATGGATGGAATGTATCTTCGGACAGATAATCTCTACACACCGATCTATGACAGCAACGGAAAAATCTGCGCTTTCCATAAGGAACCAGATCATGAAAAAGACATTATAGTCCCGGAGAGATAATTCTTAGTATACAATGAATGTTTCTTTAATGGAGGTGGGATAGTATGCCGGAAGCTGTACAAGTGCAGGACGATCCAGAAAAACGGTATATCATATGGAGCAACGTTAATCTGGATTATGAAAGGGATTGGAAGGCAGATTTAGAAGAACAGTATCCAGATTTGAGCGATGACGAGCGAATACAAATCATGTATGAAAACAACAGAGAATACCTTGACGATGAGCGCATGAATTTGAATATCAATCTCAACACCTGTATTCTCGTCATAGCGGATTTGGGGCTATGGAATGGGCGGCACCAGGGATACAAGGAGATCGAAAGTGGAAAGATCAAAGATTGCCTGAACGATGAAAGCGATATGTGCGAATGGTATGTGGACAGCAAAGGAGATTTCCGCTGCGACGCGTACCATCATGACGGTACGAACCATTATCTTTACCGTGCAGTTAAGGATAGTATAACCGAATATCAGTATAAATCCTTGCTCTGTGATATATATATGGGAAAGGATTGTACGGCTGAAATCGCATGGTATACGGAACGGATAGGTGACAAAATAGGGAAGGTATACAGCTGGGATTTTGGCAAGGAAGCCGCAGTCGAACCGCCGCCCGATCTGGAAACAGAAGAACAGGAACTCTAAACGCCTGAAATACAGGGCGTTTTATATTTGTAGTAGGAGGAACATATGATAGAGAAAAGAATATATGCACTGGTTTTGGCGGCCATCATACTGATGTCGATGCTCATACCACTTACAGCATCGGCAATGGACCGAGTTACGATAGAGTCTGATCCAGATGACGCAACGCCGAGATATTTTGAATACCTCAATGGAAGCGGCGATTGGGTGGGATTGAAAACACCCCGCCATTACATTGTGGAAACAGGCGAGATCGCGTACTGCCTGCAACACAAAATGTCATCGCCGCATAGTGGGATCGACTTTGAAGAAGCCGATCTTGCGGCTTGGTATGATACACGGACGCTTGTTGGTTTACAGATCATCCTGGAATATGGATACCCATGCGACAAGCCGGATAATCTGAACGATGACGAAGCACGATACGCCACCGCAAACGCCATACGGTTTTGGCTATCCGAGCAGGGTGATCCGGATTTTTGGGGATTTACGAACAGGAGGGACAATCCGGGTAATCTCAGGGCGGCGGCAGGCTGCGAGGCGGTCCTTGATTGGGCCGACGAATTGCTGGAGCACGCAAGAAACCTTGAACTGATGCAGCATAAAGTACATTTTTCGCCCGCAAATATGGAATTTAACTATCAAGGCGGGTACTTTGTCGGAAGCACAAGCGTTTCCCTCGAAAACTGCAACGGAGGATATACCTTGAACCGCGAATTGCTGCCTGCCGGAACGGTGGTAGAGGGCTTCACGGGAATGGATGGGGACCGCCTGACAATCAAGATTCCCGCATCCGGCAACGGGAACAAGAGCATCAGCTTATCCGCGAATGGAATCGACAACCGGATCACGCCGAATATCTTCCTGTATGTAACAAACGATTCCGCAACGCAGAACCTCATTTCGATCAGCAGCGGCGGTTATCATCCGGCGGGATCGGGAACGTTCAGCTTCTCAACGCCTGCGTTTGCAAAAATACGAGTAAGCAAGCACGACGCGGAAACAGGCGGCACACCGCAGGGCGATGCGTCCCTGTATAACGCCCACTTTGAAATACGGGATTCAAGCGGGAATGTTGCGGATACATTGTCTGCGGCAGGCAGCCAGTCGGCCACATCAAAGGAGCTTCCGCTTGGGACCTATAAAGTGTATGAGAAATCTCCCGCGCCGGAGGGGTACATCCTTAACCCGAACCCTGTGACAGTTACTCTTACCGATGCGGATATGGTAGCGGAAATCAAGGACGTCGTTGTGACGGATCAGGTAAAGAAAGGGTACATCAGTATCGTGAAGTTCGGTTCGCACGAGCTGACAGGCGGCGCGGATCCCGATCCTGACATCAAGCCGCCGCTTGCGAATGTGGAGTTTGAGATCAGGCTGAAATCCAGTGGAGCACTTTACGCAACGATGAAAACAGACGCGGACGGCAAGGCAACGTCCCCATTGCTTCCATACGGCACATATACCGTTTCGGAAAAATCAACGAGTGCGAACGGGGGCTACCTGAAGGTTGAGCCGTTCGACGTATTTGTTTCGGAGAATGCCAAGACTTATTCCTATATACTGGAAGATAAGGCAATCGAACTGATGCTCCAGATCGTAAAGGTGGATTCCGTTACAGGGAAACGTATTCCGGTTGCAGGTAATACATTCCGTATCGAGGACGAAGGAAATGAAGTGTCGTTTGAAATGCTCTATCCGCAGCCGCATACGATCAGCGAATTTACCACGGACGAATCCGGCACGCTGTACCTGCCCGGTAAGTTATCCGAAGGAGATTATACGCTGTACGAGGTGGAAGCGGGGGAACCCTACCTGCTCAACGGTGCGCCGCTGCCTTTCACGGTTTCTGAGGATCAGGCGGTCAACCGCGTTATCACGGTAGAGTTCGCAAATGAGGTTGCCAAAGGAAAAATAACCATTGAGAAGCACGGCGAGATCCTGACCGGCACGGAAACGGAAGAAACCGAGTACGGCACAAAATATATTCCCCAATTCAGCGACGAAGGGCTTAACGCGGTATTCAGCGTATATGCTGCGGAAAACATCGGTACGCCCGACGGAACGGTCTACTACGAAGAAGGGGAAAAGGTCGATGAAATCACTGTAGAAAACGGAACCGGCGAGAGCGTCCCCCTGTATCTCGGAAAATACCTTGTGATCGAGGAATCCGTCGAAGGGAATTTTGTACTGGAACAGACGCCGCATGAGGTCGTTTTATCTTATGCCGACCAAGTGACGCCGGTCACAAACGAAACCCTTGAACTTGAAAACCAAAGGCAGAAAGGCCATGTGCAACTTAAAAAGCGTGCGGAGCACTTTAGCGGAGGGTTGTTCTACAAGGGAGCAGGGGAAGGCTTTGTATTCGGCCTGTACGCTGCGGAAGATATACAGGGAATCATCCCCAAAGACGGGCTTGTAGATATTTTGGTAACGGATGCGGATGGCTTTGCCGAGACGAGCGCGGATATTCCGCTTGCGGGGTTTTATTTGAAGGAACTCAAAGCGGTAAATTCGCAGTATGAAATCCTCGATGCGACATATCCGGTTGACGTTACGGCTACAGACCAGTCGAGCAGCGATTTTACAGACGATTCCTTGGTGCAGGAACCGTTGCTGAATACGATGTATCGCGGGAAGGTATCGGTTATAAAGAGCGACGCTGCGGACACAAACCGTAAACTGCAAGGGATTGAATTTGAGGTTGCAGACAAAGACGGAAATGTGGTCAGCATTTTCGATACGGACGAGCAGGGATATGGGGAAAGCGGGATGCTCCCTTATGCAAACTATGTGCTGCGGGAAAAGGAAACAAAGGACGGTTTCATCCTGTCCGAGCGGGAATATCCTATCGTGATCGACGGCACACATCAGATTGTCGAAATAAGCATCTCCAACCAACCAACAGCCGTAAAGGTTATAAAGGTGGATGAAAACGGCGAACCGCTCACAGGAGCAGGCTTTACGGTCAAGACGTCCGGTTTCCTGCAAAACGCCCTGCCGCTTACCAAAGTGAAAGACGGACTGTACCGATATGATCCTGCCGGGACGGAAACTGCGGCGATGGTTGGGGATGATGGAACGGTGCTGATAACGGAACTGCCGTTTGCCGATTTTTGGCTGGAGGAATCCGTTATCCCGGAAAATTACTTCCCCGCAGCACCGGTGGCGTTCACTGTGACGAAGGAAACGGCATATGATAAGCCGCTTGAACTCAGGATAGAGAACGCGCCCTTTGTGAAGCTCGGCCTGGATACGGATCAATACGCAGGTCTTATTGCGTTGATACTGCTCGGCTCTGGAACAACGTTCTTTGTAACGCTCATGATTCGCAGGCAGAGAAAAAAGCGGGAAATCAAGACTGAGGACAATGAGAAGTAATACAAAAGGCAGGAATTATTCCTGCCTTTTGCAGAGCGTTTGAGAAATGAGAGTTACCATGAAAACTATTTTAAGAGGCCTCATAATTATCAGTGTACTCGTCTTTGCCGCATGGCTGATTTTCATTGCCATAGGCGGCGATCAGTACATAGACATAGGACAACAGGAAGGGTCGCACAGCTTTACAAGATTGGGTTCAACCGTCGCTATAGGACAGGAAGAAATTGAAGTCGTACAGGGCGGAGAAGCGGTACAGCCCGAAATCAATGGTTCCCGCGCATCCGGCCAATCGGATCAGGATGTGGTCGGCACACTCTATATCCGGGACAAGGCGTTTACTGTCATGGATAACGTGACAGCGCAGACCTTGAAAAACAGCATCGGCTGGCTTAATAATTCATCCCTGCCGCCGAAAGTCGGGCCGTGCGTCCTGATGGGGCACCGCAACACACAATTCAGGATCCTGAAAGACATTGAAATTGGGGAGCAGCTTATGTTTGAAACACCGAATAAAGAGCAGTACGCCTATGAGGTCGAGTCGGTTGAAATACTGGAAAGCGATTCAGACCTTCGCTTTGCTGCGTCCGAGGAAAGCACCCTCGTTCTCGTGACCTGCTATCCGTTTTACTATTCAGGACACGCCCCGCAAAAGTATGTTGTAACGGCAGTTATTGATTAAAGTTTTCAAGAAGAATCTGCCAAACGATCTTGTCTGCTTCGTAGTCGATGTCGAGGGCTAAATCGAGAAGAACGCTCGTAAAGCCCTCGTGAAAAACTTCCAGGAACGATTGCCTATAAAACCCGTGCCACATTTGCAGAAACAAATTGTTCGCGGCCTTTTCCCCCGCCACGCCGATCAATTCATGACGGTATTTGTCTGCGGCCGGAAGGTCGAAATAAGCAGGAAGATTTTTTTCAAGAAAACCTGCGTAACTTTCCCATGCTTTTTTGAAGTAATGGTCCGCTGCGGATAAGATCAATAAATCGGAGAGGATATCGTCTTGCCCCTTGCCCTTCGACTCCCCGTTGTCATCGGGAACAATCATGATGGATTTATTATGCGCCAAATATTTGTTGCAATACGTCTTGCCTGATGATCTAGCCGCACCCCTCCACCCGGAATTCGCGCCATACAAAATGAGATTGACATAGTTGTCAATCGTGTTTTGTGCGGATGTAAATTCATTGCGCAGACGGGATATTTCTCCAAAGACGTCTTTGATGGAAATGTGGTCACGCTTACTACTGTGATCGTAGAAAACGTGACCGTACAACAATATATTCTTGTGGCTCATTCTTCCCAAAATTCCCAACCACCTTGTTTTTAATGGTTGGGAATTTCCCGTGGAATATAAAAACGCGCGGGGTGCTTGGCTTACGCCAAATACCCTCGCGCGTCAAAATGTCATTGAACAACAAGCAAATCGCTTGTATAATGATACTTGAACGCAGTGTCCCGAGTGGGGTTGTGAGGGTGTCACGGCACCTGATACAGGGCTTCGGGGTGTGTCACCACCCCGAGCCTGCTGCGTTTTTAAATTTTCAGGGAAATTCCCTATGTTTATTGTATTGGTTAACTTAATGAAAGTCAATAACGGCTTGCAGTCTGCAAGTCTTTTTTGATTGAAAAGAAAGGAGAGACCTATGAAATTGGAAATAACGCCTTTGGTAGGCGAACTGGATTTAACATATTTACAGATTACATCAAAGCTATATGAATATTATGCTTTCGATGCGGTGGGACATTGCTCAAAAAAGGATTCCAATGCGATATTGGCGAGGACAAAAAAACACATCTTGCTGCCGGAAGGAAAAGAAAAAGAATTCATCAACAGCATAATGGATATGCCAATATTGAAAGGTTCTCAGGCAATATGGGATTATGCCGCTTTGCATCCACAAATATGTCTTACAGGCGAAGATTGCGGGCTATTTGGTTTTAAAACCAAGAACGATGATTTTGTTGCGTACATCCGTTGTCAACCATTTGATACGATCAACGACATCAATATCGTAGGATATACGCCGGAGATCGAGAAGGTGGCAAAACCTATGAGGATCAATTATATGATCGACCACCCGGAGGAAACATTGCCGGAATTGTGTTTTACTACCCTGCCGGATTCGGGAGAATTGATTTGCGTTAAGCGCAAAGAAAGCGGATATTATCCTTGTTCATGGTCCGCAAACGATCCTAAGTTAAACCGCAGGACTGCGGACCATTGCAACGAAGTTAGGGGAATCAGCAGGGAGCAGGAAGAAGCAATGGTAATCGGTTCTATGGGTAAATGGCAAGAGCATGAACTGGATCACGCGATAGAAGAACTGGAAAGGTAGGCATCTGAATATGGAAGAAAAAGCAAGTATCAAAGCAAAGCTGAACAGCTACACCGCGCCGCAGGATATGGGGATGCCAAGAATGAGGCCGGAGCAGATCGAACGATTTGAAGCCGTTCAAAATATTCGGGCAAGAAGAACGAAACCCAAAGGATTTGTTCTGCCGGGGATGAGCAAGAGCAGAGATAAAATAACGCCATTTTTACAGGGAAACGGGATTGACGCGGGTATCATCGAGCATATGGCAGATTCCCATTATATTTTTGAAGCTCAGGACGGAGCCTGCGTTTTCGTCGGCTACGACGAGGACACCGCGAAATATGCCATAGTATGCGGAACGGACGAAGATGATAAAGCTCCTGTATTCGTTGAAATTCCCGGCAGCCATAAGTTTGTCGCATGGCCTTGTCCGGCAAATGGGGAAAGCGAATTGCTTCAGGTATTCGAGCACCCTATTGGCGCGTTACAGAAAATGAGCGAAGAAAAAGGCGCGGGCATCGCATGGGATGGAAAACATCACCTTGCGGTTGGCGGTTTCCGTATCGAGCCGATCTATTATTTCACGAGGAATCATCCAGAGATCACGACCATTGCATTTTGCTTTGGGGATGACGTCGCGGGCAGGAGCATTGCGAAGGAATACGCAGCGGCGTTCCGCAACCGCGGGATGACCTGTTATATCGAGGTCATGAAGAAAGAATAAGGTATATCCGGCAAAATCCAATCATTGCCGATGATATATAACTAAAAATCATGTGAGGTAACGTTTTAAAGGGTTCCCGCCTCCCAAAAGGAGGTAACACATGAAATTAGGCAGCTTGTTTGACGGTTCGGGGGGATTTCCCCTTGCAGGAGCTATTTGCGGGATTACGCCCGTATGGGCGAGCGAGGTTGAGAAGTTCCCCATTGCTGTCACATCAAAACGTTTACCGAACATGGAACACTTAGGAGATATTCGCGAAATCGACGGCGCCGCTATTAAGCCCGTGGATATTATTACGTTTGGCAGCCCGTGTCAGGATCTCAGTATTGCAGGGAAACGAGCGGGACTTAGAGGGGAGCGGTCCGGCCTATTTGCGGAGGCGATCAGGATCATAAAAGAAATGAGGTATGCAACACATGGGAAATATCCAAGATACATCGTATGGGAAAACGTGCCGGGAGCATTCAGCAGCAACAAAGGAGAAGATTTCCGAATTGTCTTGCAGGAAATCGCCCAAATTGCCGATCCCAAAGTATCAATTCCTCGATCTGCGGCGAAGTGGAATGGAGCGGGAGAGATTGTGGCAGAAACTTATAGTATCGCCTACCGTACCCTTGACGCCCAATTTTGGGGAGTACCCCAGCGTCGCAGAAGAATCTACCTTGTCGGAGATTTTGGAGGACAGCGTGCCGGAAAAATACTTTTTGAGCGAGAAGGCTTGTCGTGGGATCCTGCGCCGGGCAGAGGGGCGTGGAAAAAAGTTACCGGATATATTGATCGCAGCGTTGAACTCTCAGGCCAAACGGGAATGTCTGGAAAAGGAGTCAACAGGCAATCCGAATATGTAGCGGGGTTTCACTGGTACAAAAGTGCTCGTGCAGGCATATCATACAATGAGGAATTGTCCCCGTCATTGGAAGCAACAATGCCAAATTCTATCCTTTGCGCAGGATTTTCAGCAGGACAAAGCGCAAGGGCCGGAAGTCTTGGATTGCATTCAGAACAATCTCCAACGCTGCGGGGAGCATCGAGTGGAACGAATCAGATTCCGGCTGTATGTTTTATGCAGATGGGTTTTGCGAGGTTCGTTGAAGCAGATATGGGCGCTACGCTCATGGCGCGCGGCGGCAGCAATGGAGAGAGAAGCAGAAATCTTATTGTGATGCTCAATATCCATAACTGTAGGGATCGTGGATGTACCGGATATATGGAGTGCCGGAAGAACAAGCCTGTATTGCTGCATCCGGAAGTGACCGGGACGCTCTACGCAAGCGGAGCGGGGATAAACAGGGTTGCAGGACAAGCGAATGAAACGGATATGTGTATCTGTATTTCCGGCAATACCATTGAACGTCAAATCCAAAACGGCGGCAATGGTACGGGCTACAGTGAGAATGTAGGATATACGCTCAATACGGTTGACCGCCATGCTGTTTGCTCATTGACAAGCGGAAAAAAGGCTGTGGGAACGTTGATGGCGAATTGCGCAACAAAACAGTGGCTCGGAAATCAGGAGGCTTTCAGCGGAGATTATTTTATTACCAATAAATATTCTGTCCGCCGCCTGACGCCGTTCGAATGCTGCCGGTTGCAGGGATTCCCCGATTGGTGGTGCGATGGAGTAGAGGGGAGCGACAGCGCACAGTATAAGATGTGGGGAAACGGGATCGCCCTTCCCTGCGCGGTTAATGTGATGCAAGGGATTGTGCTTTGCGAAAGCTAAGATTTGAAAGGTGTAAGGGCGGATTACCGCCCTTACATAGTTTGAGCAATATGACAGAAAAAGTTAAGTTTACTTTTTATGGGTTTTGGTATAATATGGGTAAGAAGAAATGTATGAACTCTCATGTTTACGGGAGGTGAACGTTATGGCAATGAGCAAAGAAGAATTGGAATACAAGAAAGAACGGGAAAAGAACGAGAAAGATTTAGAAAAATTACTGCTTGCCCGTATTGCCGAAGCGGATCGTGGCGAACTGGTCAGCTTGGATAAAGTGTCGGAAGAAATGAAAGAACGCTATGGGTTATAAGGTTCGTTTGACTGAATCAGCAAGAAAAGACCTTCGTGGCATTGGCGATTATATTTATTTTGATTTAAAGGAACCGGAAACCTCAAGGGAAATTGTCCAAGGAATCCTTGATAGTGCAGAGGCTTTACGAGAAACACCCGCGCGGCATGAATTTATTGACAATAAGGTTTTGGCAAAGCTGGGTGTAAGAAAGCAATACTATAAGAATTATGTTGTTTTCTATCGAATTATGGAGACGGCACTGGAAGTACAGATTTTTGCCATTTTACATATGCGGGTGGATGCAAAAGCGGTTTTAATAAAACGCTTAAAGTAAATAAAATATATAAGCGAAAGCAGGCAAACGGAAGTTGCCTGTTTTTTTATATATCGAAAATTTCATATGGACGGAGGTAAGTGATGGAAACAACGAACATCATGGCATTGTACGGAGAAGCGATAGACACGATCACAAAAGACGGTGCGCGCTGGGCGCATTTTCTCGACACGGCAGCGCGGATATACAAACATAATTTTCTCAATCAGATAATCATTTACGAGCAAAACCCGGATGTGACTGCCTGCGGTACGAAAGAACAGTGGGAACGGTTTGGGCGTATCCTGAAAAAAGGCGCAAAGCAAATCGGAACCCTGCGGGCAGACGGTAAAGAATTTAATATTGATTACGTTTATGATGTTGTCGACACGGAGGACAACGGCAAGCGGATTCCATCCGATTGGAATATTTCCGAAGAAAACGAAAAAAAAATTTTCGATATGCTCAAAATTGGACATGACGCAGAGTATACTGATACTATGACATTGAAAGGTGGGATGCAGGCGGCAGTTGAATCGCTGTCTGCCGAACGGTTCCAAGAAGTTTTTGAACAGTTTCTGGCGATCTGCGAAGATAGCTGGATTGGGAAAGAACCCGAAGAAGTGGTGAATCTCAGGCTGCGGAGCTGTATCAAGGATACCGCCGAATATATGGTGCTCAAACGCTGCGGATTTGATGTGGGGCATATCGAATTTAACCATATTCACGAATTTGATACGCTCCAGACAATCAGTGTTTTAGGAATTGCTGCCTGTGGGATCGCACGGGATGTATTGGTCGAAATCGAGAAGGAAGCAAGAAAAAGTGAAAGGAGTGTTAAGCATGATAGAACTGGATTACATGGAAGAAGCGGACGGGACATTGAGGCCCCTGCTCGAAGTGAAGGAGACCATTCTGCCGCTCACGAAGTACGGATTGATGCGAAAGAAATTTCTGGAGGAACAGATGAGCGCGGTCTACCTGTCCCTACAGGTGACGGACAGCCTATACAGGCATTGCAGGGAAGTGGAGGCCAGGGCGCAGGATATGAAGGAGCGGCTCAAGAAAGACCTGCGCGAGGTAAGCAAACCGCCGGAGACGGAGGACTTCATGGAGATGGTGGCGTATCAGAATGGGATCGACCACCAGGCGGAGGAAATGGTGCTGAAGGAGATCGTATACAGCAAGGAGATACCGACGATCACCATGACGAAGGAATAGAGCAGAACGGCGCAAAACCGGAGGAAGAAAAATCCTCCGGTTTTTCTATTTCCGGTTCTTTTGAGTACAAGGCAGGCGATGAGGTCTATCTTGAAGATGACAGGGCTTTCAAAGTGCTTGAGGTTGCAGGAGAAAAAGTAACGGTTGGAGACGTAGAAATCCCGTTGCTTGTCCGCATCATGGAACGCCCGGATTTTGAAACTCTTATCGGAAGCAACGAAAAAAACAGAAAGAAGCCGGAAACAAAAATTACGCAAGAGGATATTGATGATGTTTTACGCGGCGGCCCAAAAGCCGGCATTCAGCAATATGATATTTACAGCCATTTTATCCATGAAAAAAATACAAAAAACAATGCAAGGTTCCTAAAGGAAAAGTATGGATGGTCAGGCCAATCATGGGATTTCAGCGACGGATCAAGCGGATTTATTGAGTACAATCCCAAAGGGATTGAAATCCGCAAATATGAGCCGGAAGCTGAAACACTTCTAAAATGGCCTTCCGCCGCAAAACGGATTGTCCAACTCATATCCGAAGGGAACTATTTACCGGAAACGGAAATAGCATTGATTCCCGATTATGAAGAATGGGCGAGGGCGAGTAACTTATACCTCACCTTTGAACATACAATACCGATGACAGAAGAAAAAAGTATTGAGTTTGCGAAAGCACTGAACCGTTATAATCTGTCAACCGGCAGCCTGGTATATATCAATGGAACAGAATTTGAAATATCAGAATTTGGAGCAGAGTGCCATTTGACCGCAGAGGATGAAGATATATTTATTGACCAGGCTGAACTTAAAAGCCGTTTGGCCGAAGATGAGCGTAATGATTACCTGCTTGATCTTAATGATACCCCTGATTTTGAGGCGATGGGAATCAACCCAGAGACGGCAATCTCTTTTCAGAAGTGGCTGGAGATAAAAGGAATAAAGCACACCTACGCAGGTTTATCTCCTGAAAAACTGGATAATATTTTCGATGAATATTCGCCGCTCTTTGTCAGCAAGATTCTGTTTGACGAGAAGTATATGGCAATCCGCGAGGGGGTCAGGGACGCGGAAGCCGCAAGAGAAGAATGTGGGGCGGCGGTAAAACGAATCGCTGCGACTTTGGGCAGTGAAAAAGAATTGCAGCAGGCGTTCAATGAGATGGAAGGCTTTCGGGAACGTCTCGAACAATATGTATTTCAGCAAACATATTCATCTTTTGAGGAACGGCAGCACCAGACAGATATGCGGACAGAACAGACAGAAAAACCGAAAAGCAGGCTGCCAATGGACGCGCCCCATATAAATTACCGTAAGATGCAAAAGCTATTTCCCGCTATTATGGACGGGACTAGCCGGTATATGCAATATGGAGCGGGTGAAGCCTTTGATCCGCTTCATGTTGAGAATTACGGCGATGGCATGATTACGCTGTCACATACCTATGAGCAAAACGGAGATGTGATGTATGATCCGCGCATGGAACTGCGCGTTGACCATAAAGCAAAAACGATAGAAGCGGCGTCGTTCGAGAATAGCGGATTGGGATTGCGGCAAAACGTCTATCCGGAAGAAGGAAAATATATCCCGCGATTGCGTAAGGAACTTAACAGCTTTTTGAAGCAATGGCTTAAAAACATCAGTGACCAGGGATATGAGCCGGTCCGCGCGACAATCGTGCGAGACGGCGAGGATGTTGAGATCACCGAGTTTGAAAATGGGATACCGGTTATCCCTGCCGCGCCGGAGCAAGAGAATAAAATAATAGAACCGGAACCGGAAACCAAGATCGTTAAATTCCCTTTGGTTCTGGCAGAAGGGAAACTGACCGCACCGCCGTATGTCCGTATTGTTTGGAGCGAACACCCTATTTTTGAGGATGGCGAAAAGCTATCCGTAGCCGAAGCAGAGTATCTGTTCCGCGAACTGGATAACCTTGTTATCAAGGCGAGACAAGACGCGGCAGAACGCGGAGAGAGAGTAAACTGGCCGTATTTCAAAACAAGGTTTAGTGTGGTTCTTGAAATAGACGGGCAGGAAGAACCGCTTGAAACGCGGTATAGCTTTGGAGATGGGCAAGGAAGCCTGACAGAAATTTTTCGCTCCGATGCGCAGCAGATGTTGAATGATTCGCATTTGAGGAACAATCTTACATCTGAAGAAATAGAAGCGCAGGAATCCATTCTCAGTCAAATTGTTCCATATTTGGAGCAATTTACAGAACTGGCGGCGCAGGATCAAATGAAACTCAATACACGTCTTGCGGAATATCGGACGGAAGAAGCCGCCCGGAATTTTCTTGGGCTGGACGAGCCAAAGCCGGATGCAGAATACGGGCAGATCAGCGAGGAAGAATTTAAGCAGGCCATAAAGCAACAGCAACAGGAAACGGCAGAAATCAGGCCGGAAAAGAAGTACGAGTTAGGATTTGGCTATCTTGGCAATGGGCTTACTGTCTGGAACCGCCTTGAAGAAGAACACGGGGATTATAAGACAGTCGCGCACATTAGCGATGACGGCAGCGTAAACTTTTATGAAGAACTCCCACAGCCGTTGCAAAATAGGATCAACGATAAAGCAAAGGAGCATAGGGACGCAAAAGAGTTTGAACTATATACGCTTTCCCAAGAGGATATATTGGCATATTATCCATTGCGAGATCAATACCCTGATGCGCTGCTTGGGTTTCAGGTTGGCGCATACTACGCATTTTATGGTGATGATGCTGAAAAGGTTTCGCAAATTCTCAAGACGAAATGTATCGTCCACGGGATTGTTGGAGAAAACTATGGAGAAAATGCTGCGGGCTTTCCTGTGGATCAATGGGTTTTGCAAAGCAAAAAACTGTGGGCGGCGGGAAATGACGTTGTGCTGTATGGATATTATGGCGGTGAAAAGGAACGCAGCCTGACGAAACACCTGAAAGCGGATGAATATATCCCGATAGGTATGAAGCTCAATATCGAGGGCAAAGAATACATTGTAGAATCCGTGGATTTTGCCCAAAACGATGTGGGTTTGGAGGATATATCACACGAATTTAGAAATATATATTCTTCTATTCGGCACGAGAGAATAGAAGTTGTCCGGCAGTATGTAGAAGAACAGCAATGGGATGAGCAAAATCTTACAAATCCAGAACCGCAGCCTGAACAGCCCCAGCCAGATAATCAGCAGGAGCCTATATGGACGCCTATAGAGGGCGGAGAGGTTACGCAGGTGATGATTGACCTGGCATCTTCCGACGAAAAGGAACAAAAGCCGGAAAAGATCAACTACAGGATCACGGATGAACATTATGGCGAAGCCACGGCAAAAATGCGGTTTGAAAAAAACATGGACGCAATCTTTATACTGCGGGAGGTTGAAAACGAAAACCGCCTGGCTACGCCGGAGGAACAGGAAATCCTTGCAGGGTATACCGGATGGGGCGCGATCCCGCAGGCGTTTGACGAAAATAACGAGAGGTGGAGTAAGGAATACGAACGGCTAAGGGACGAGCTATCCCCGGAAGAATACCACAGCGCACGGGCGTCTGTGCTGAACGCCCATTACACGACGCCCGTTGTCATCCGCGCCGTATATAAGGCACTGGAAAATATGGGGCTGGAAGGGGGAAACATATGCGATCCGGCCTGCGGCATCGGAAACTTTTTCGGCGCGGCGCCGGAAAGCATGAATCAAGCGAAGTTTTACGGGATTGAACTGGACAGCATCACGGCGCGGATCGCAAAGCAGCTATACCAAAAGGCAGATATCCGGCAAAGCGGGTTTGAAAAAACAGACTTCGAGGATAATTTTTTCGATGTTTTTGTCGGGAACGTGCCATTTGGAGAATACAAGGTCGCGGATCAACGGTATGCAAAGTACAATTTCCTGATCCACGACTATTTTTTTGCCTGCGCACTGGACAAGGTGCGACCTGGCGGCGTGGTGGCGCTCCTTACATCAAAAGGGACACTGGACAAAGCCAATCCTTCCGTGCGCAAATACCTTGCGGAGCGCGCGGAGCTTCTAGGCGCGATCCGGCTTCCGAACAACGCTTTTAAAGCGAATGCTGGAACAGAGGTCACGATAGATATTCTGTTTTTGCAGAAACGGGAGCGGCGTATCTCCATTGAGCCGGATTGGGTGCATCTCTCAGAAACGGAGGACGGCGTACCTGTCAATTCATATTTTGCCGACCATCCTCAAATGGTGCTTGGCAAAATGGAATTTTGGGCGAATATGTACGGCAAAGAAACAGATACCGCCTGCCTGCCGATACCGGACGCCGATCTTGCAGGGCAGCTTGAACAGGCGATCCAGAACATCGAGGGAGAAATCGTTCCTGCCGAGCCGGTCAAACAGGAAAAAGATACGGCGCAAGACACGATACCCGCCGATCCTGCGGTAAAGAATTTCTGTTATACGGTGTTTGAGGGCAAGATATATTACCGCGAGGATTCGGAAATGCACCGCATGTATTTTTCCGCAAACACAGATGCGCGTGTCAGGAGATTATGCAAAATACGCGAGGTTGTTCGGGAATTGATCGACGCACAGATGAACGGTCATTGCGACGAAAAAATCAAGGAAGGGCAGCAACAACTCAATTACCTTTACGACAGCTTTGTGAAAAAACACGGAAGAATCAACAGCAGGGGAAACAGCCTGGCGTTCCGTGGAGATACGGATTACCCCCTGCTATGTTCTCTTGAGATACTGGACGAGGAAGATCATTTTAAGGAAAAGGCGGCGTTCTTTTCCAAACGTACCATTCGTCCTCCAAAGGAGATCACATCAGTTCAGACAGCGCAGGACGCCCTTGTTGCTAGCATGGCGGAGCGCGGGCGCGTCGATTTTCCATACATGGAAAAGTTGTACGGCAAAGACAGGAAGCAGATCATATCCGAATTGAGCGGCCAGATTTTTAAAGATCCGGCTTCGGAAGATTGGGTATTGAAGGACGAATACCTGTCCGGCAATGTGCGGAAAAAATTGACCGATGCGCAGGAAGCAGTAGCCCATAACCCCGAATTTACGGAGAATATTGAAGCATTATTACAAGTGCAGCCGGAGGATATCCCGGCAGAAGAAATAGACGTGAAGATTGGTAGTATTTGGGTGCCGCCAGAGGACTATAAGCAATTCATTTTGGAAACGCTACAGCTTAAAGGTGTTGATAGAGTGCGGCTGTCGGTAGACTATTCACAACTGACCGGCGGTTGGCGTATACAGAAAAGGCCGCTTGAAACAGTGCTTTCTTCGGAGGTGTTTGGCACAAACCGCAAGAATGCCTATGAAATCATGGAAGCCGCTTTGAATTTGCGGCTGATCGAGGTGCGCGACAGGGTTGAGGAAGAAGAAGGAAAAGTACACTATGTCCTGAACGCCGAAGATACGATAGCGGCACAATCAAAACAATCCGAGCTTCAGGAAAAATTCCGCGAGTGGATTTTTGAGGACACGGAACGGCGGGAACGCCTTGTGCGGAAATACAACGACACCATGAATAATATCGTGCCGCGTCAATACGACGGGAAATATATCCGGTACCACGGGATGAACCCTGAAATCAGTTTGCGCGATTACCAAAGGAATGTGGACGCGCGAATCCTGTATGGCGGCAACACCTTGATCGGTCACGTGGTTGGTTCGGGAAAAACTTACGAGATCATAGCGGCAGTCCAGGAAAAGAAGTATCTTGGGCTGTGCCATAAGGCGATGATATGCGTTCCCAACCACCTGCTGATGCAATGGGCGAGCGACTACCTGCGTCTGTATCCTGCCGCAAACATCATCGTTGTAACCGCGAAAGATTTTGAAAAAGAGCGGCGCCGCAAATTTTGTGCGCGGATCGCAACCGGTGAATACGATGCTGTCATCATCGGGCACTCGCAGCTTGCCAAGATTCCCATGTCAAAGGAATGGGAACAAGAACACATCAACGACCAGATTGACGAGATCATGGAAGGGATCGCGGAAGCAAAGGCCCGGAATGATGAGCATTGGAGTATAAAACGAATGGAGGGGGTGCGCAAAAACCTTGAAGAACGCCTTGAACGGCTCAACGCCATTCCACGGGACAATGTTCTGGATTTTGAAGAACTTGGCGTGGATATGCTCGTTGTCGATGAATCTCAGGAATTCAAAAACCTCATGTTCAACACCAAAATGCGCAACGTAGCCGGAGTGTCGCAAGCGAACTCGAAACGCGCAAGCGACCTGTATATGAAATGCCGTTACCTTGACAAAATCACCGGGAACCGTGGCGTCGTCTTTGCAACAGGAACACCGATCAGCAATACGATAGCGGAGATGTATACGCTCCAAAGATATCTCCAATATGAGGAACTGGAAGAAAGGGGGCTAACCTATTTCGACGCATGGGTTAGTGTGTTCGCGGAGGTCAGGACAACAATGGAACTGGCGCCGTCAGGACGGGGGTTCCGGCTGAAAACCCGGCTTTCAACCTACTACAACATTGAGGAACTCAGCAATATGTTTGCCCTCGTTGCGGATATTAAGACAGCGGAGGATATCCAGATTCCCGTTCCAAAAATACGCGGCGGGGAGCCGGAAAATGTCGTGATTTCGCCGTCTGTCCTTGGTGAAAAGCTGATTGGTTCCTGCGTAGAGCGTACAGAGAGAATACGCAAAAAGCTAGTGCGGCCGGATGAGGATAATATGCTTCTTGTCACAAACGACGGACGGAAGATCGCGCTGGACGTGAGGTGCTATGATCCTTCCCTGCCGGACGAGGACGGAAATAAGGTTAGCGTCTGTGCCGAAAAGGTCTTTGAAATATGGGAAGAATCAACAAGGGACCGCGCGGCGCAGCTTGTTTTCTGCGATCAATCCACCCCGAAAAGTATTGTGATGAAAAAGAATGAACAGGGTGAGTTCGAGAAAGGAGAAATCCCGTTCAGTATCTATGCGGATTTAAAGGAAAAATTGGTTGCGAAAGGGATTCCTGCCCGTGAAATCGCGTTTATCCATGAAGCGAATTCAGACGCAAAAAAAGCAAAGTTGTTTGCCAAAGTGCGAAAGGGTACTGTTCGCGTATTGATCGGCTCAACCTTTATGATGGGAGCCGGGACCAACGTACAGGACAGGCTGGTTGCCCTGCACCACCTTGACGCACCCTGGCGTCCGTCAGACCTTACGCAGCGTGAAGGGCGCATCCTGCGTTGGGGTAATATGTTCCCCGAGGTACGCATTTTGCGGTACTTAACGGAACGCTCATTCGACGCATACATCTATCAGCTTCTCGAAAACAAGCAGAGGTTCACAAACCAGATCATCAGCAACAAGCCCCCGGCGCGAAGGATGGATGACGTTGATGTTGTCAGTGAGATGCTCAAGCAGATCAAGGCGATTGCGACCGGCGATCCGCGTGTAATTCGGAAATCCGAACTGGATACGGAAATCATGCGCGTGCAGGTTTTAAAACGGCAATACAAGGCGAAACGGTTTCGGCTCCAGAGCCGAATATCCGGTCTTGAAAACGATATTGCGAGAAACCGGGAATGGATTCGGCAATATGAACAAGATATAAAAACAATCAAGCCACACCTTACGTCTGGATTCAAAATGACCATTCAAGGAAAGGAATATATCGAAAAAAAGGAAGCAGGAAAAGCACTACATAAAGTCATGCCAAATGTTGCATTTGAGGAAGGGGCGATAACGGTAGGCGCATTCCTTGGGTTGGATATGAAAATGGGGTACAAGCCATACGAGAAAGCATATTTTGTGAGTTTGAACGGCGCTGGTAGCTATGGATGCGAAATTAAGAAAGATGAGGTGAAGGATATTGAGCGGATTTCGGCTTTGGTTGGGAACCTTCCTGCCGGTATAAAAGCCTGTGAGGATGCAATCAAGGAATATAACAGGCAGATCGAGGATGCAAAGGCTGAAATTGAGCGCCCATTTGAAAAGGAGCAGGAGCTTCAGAATATGATGAAGGAGGTCGGGCAGTTAAATATTGAACTCAATCTGGATCAAAAAGATGAGCCGATTGTGGTTGCGGAAGAACCGGACGTTGAAAGCCAGAGCGAGGAACAGGACTATGAACCGGAATACGTGAGATGATAAGGAGAAATTGTATGTTTGGAAAAAAGTTGCAAGAACAGGAAATACAAACTGGATCACAGCAGGATATACCTGCAATCAGGAGATGTAAGCGGGAGATGGAAGGGGCATATCTGGAGCACGCGTGGAAAAAGGGGTATTTGGAGCTTATACTTGACCTCATTACGCAAAAACATGAAATTGGATATATGCGGGATATGCTCGCGCTCACTGCGAGGCTCCAGATCGAGAACGGGATTATTTATCCGGACGAGATCAAGGAATGGGCGTCGGAAGTGTGGGTACAGCTTCCAAAACCGGAATGCGGCACATGGGCGCTTGACCTGAATCCCTTACTTGCCTATGATGCGATTCATTGGATCAGGAACCACGATTCGGAAATAATGTTCTATGAAGCAAAAGGGGCTTTAAAACGAATCAGTGACTTTTATTCGGAACTGGTTGAATTGTTGCAAGAGGAATAAATGAATCGGTAAGGGGCGCGAAGTATGGCGCCCCTTTTTTTGAAGGGAGAGAACAATGGGAAAAATAAATGTATTGAAGATCGAACCGATGAAAACCCCTCATATGATTGAAATCGAAGATAGCCTTGAATCCTTGCAGCATGAAGTTGGGGGATATATAGAAGCGACATATCCCTTTGATGACTATGTTGGGATTATCTGCAATGAAGAAGGAAAAATCAATGGTTTGCCCCTGAATCGAGCGATCTACAACGAAGTTGGAGAAATGGCAGATATTATTGCGGGGGATTTTCTTGTGGTAGGGCTTGGAGATGAAGATTTCATTTCACTGAACAGCGAATATGCAGCTAAATACAGCAAGCTTTTTCAATGCCCTGAACAATTTATAAAAATCGGCGGCAAAATTAGCGTAATAAGAAATGATGCAGTAGCAATTCCCATACCCCGTGAGATGCCGATGGAAGAAAATGAACCTGAATTGTAGGAGATAAATCTATGAATAACAAAAAACGAAAGAAAATACTATTTGCAATTCTTATAGCGGCGGTTATCATACTGATCCTGCTTTTGCATTGCTGTGGACTGCAGGAGCCGGTGAAAGAAATATTAGGCGTCCAAAAGTCGAACGGCGATCTTATCCTGAAGGATTCAAAGACGGTAGAGGAAATGGAACAGATGATGATGAAGATGAGCATTCCGGTGAATATCAACGCTTCACCGCACTGTGCGGCGAGCGGTCAGCCCGTGAACTTGTGCATTGAAAATCCATCCGGCAGCGACAAAAATCTTTTGGTCGAGGTATATTTGCTTGACGAGGATGTGAATATGGACAGCTTCGATGAGGCGCAAGACGTGAAATCGGATAACCTCGTCTATTCTACAGAAACCCTATTGCCGCCTGCTTCGCACATAGAATGTTTAGACGAGGATGGCGAGGTTCTTGATGGGTACGGGTACCTTACAAAAGATATTGGATCAGGCGCACATAAAGCAGTCGCTGTTTTCAAGGGTTATTCATCCGGTGGCGAGCTGCAGTATGTTGGAAAAGGATACGCATTCATCACGCTCACAGTTGGCGATGCCGACTGATAATACGAAGGAGAAAATACATGAAAAGAAAATATAGGATTTTGACAACATTCATATTGGTTGTGGCCTTTTGTATCGCATTTACGGGAACGGCCTTTGCTGCGGATGAAGGAGTGATCGTGCAAGGCGCGGCAGGAGAACAAAAAACGGCTTCAACAGGTGCGACGATTGTAGGGACGGTACAACCCTTGATGATTTCTGCGGTTGTTCCGACAATCGTTGTATTTGAGATTGATCCGAATAAACCTGCGTTCTACGAAACAAATACATCACAGGATGAAAATAAGGCCTTTACAACAGCAGAATTCAGCTTTACAAACGAATGTAATGCCCCGCTTACTTTTTCGGTTTCGTCAATGGCGGCATCCGGTGATGCGCCGGAAATAGTGGAAGCTGACGCTTTTTCTGATGATGAGTGGCAAGACCTTAACCGGACAAAGACTAATGGTAATATTGCCTTTGGTTTTACCTTACCTTCTTATGACGAGTGGCAGGCAGTAGATAACGAGGACGCATGGTTTTCGCCAGCAACCGCTTTACCGCTGGGGGATGCAGTTGGGCATTCGACAGTAAAGGCAAGCCTTAAAGCAAAATATGGGATGTCATGGGGATATCCATCAACATCGACAATTATCTACGAAGTGGCGTATGGAGTTTCCATAGCGGAGTAACAGGATCCAGGGGCGTATTAACGCCCCTTTCGGATGAGAGAGGAAAAAGTGATGAAGATAGCAAGAAAAATCATTGCCGTTATTCTGCTTTTTTGTGCATTGCTTCTGATGTCCGGTATGGCGGCTGAGCCGGAATCAAGTGAAGCACCAATAAGTAAAGAAACGGCGGAAACAACGGTAATGCCGGAACCTGAGCCTACGAATGAACCGATAACGATACTCGAACCTACGCAGGAGACGTTAGAAACGCCGGAACCGACAGAAACGCCAGAATCAACTCAAATTCAAATGCCGGAACCAAAGGATGAGGCAGAATCACCGGAGGTTTTGGAAATAGGAATTATGCCGCTATCTGCTTCCGTCAATGGTCTCCACTATTATCCGCACAATAACCATACGATCAGTGAAACGGGCGGGGTGCAGCGTGGGGCAACATTATGGACGGCAGTTTCAGACGGGGCAACGGTGCAGTGGGCTGTATGGCCTGCTGGCGGATCGCCGAATTGGGTAGAAGCAAATTATGAAGGATATAACGAATATGGGCATATCTACAGCTATAATCTTTATGCTTTTAACTATGGGAACGTATATGGCGATTGGTACGCGGATTGCTATGTAGACGGGAGTTTTGTAGGAGGATTTAAGATATATATCGCATATGGCCCATATTTGGGAAATGAAAAACTGACGCCTACAGCAAAAGCGGGCACGATAGGGCAGGCATTGACGCTTGAGTGGCAGGGACGCACGGCAAGTATTGTTGATTGCGATCCGACATCAACATCCGTCAGGTGGCAAAAGAATATTAACGGAACGTGGATTGACAGAGCATGGGGCGGCTTACCGTGGAACCCGACAGCTACTTTCACGCCGGACGCGAGTGATTTGGGAATCTATCAATGGCGGTGTATTGTAAGCAATAACAACGGATATAATGTATCCAATCCTACGACGGTAACGGTTCGAGCAATTCCACCCACCATAACCAAAAATCCCCAAAATATGAATACCATAAGCGGAAATGCAGTCACATTGTCTGCCACGGCGTCATCCAATCCTGCCTGCACCTACCAGTGGCAGCGATTTAATGGTTCGACGTGGGTAAACATTGCCGGAGCGACGGCGGCAACCTACCGGATCACGGCAGGCAAAGCAGATCATCAGGCGCGGTTCCGTTTGGTAGCGTCAAACGCCAGTTATTACGGAGGCGCGTCAGTTACATCGCAGGAAGCAACATTAAGCGTCAGCGGGATCGGAACGCAGCCGCAGAATCAAACTGCCGACTATGGTGAAAACGCAGTATTTAGCGTTTCGGCATATGGTAGTATATCAGCCTACCAATGGCAAAAATCCAAAAATGGGACAACATGGGAAAATATTTCAGGGGCAACAGGAAATACCTATACCGCAATGGCGGTAAAGGATGCGGACAGCGGAACCAGATACCGCTGCGTCGTATCTACGGCTGCGGGACAGGTCACTTCTGCTGCCGCTACCCTGACGGTGAACCCTCGGATCATATCAGCCCTTGTTCCCGCGCAGGTATCCTTTACATTGAATCCGAACCAGCCTGTCAACTTTACATCCGACACAAGCGGAAATAAGGCTTTTTCAGCCGCGCCGCTTGTATTCAGGAATACGGGGAAATATCCGCTTATGTTTTCCGTTGATTCTATTACTGAAAAAGGCAATGCTCCAGAGGTAGTGGATGAAAGAGAATTTACGGATGATGAATGGAGGAATATGAATTGGCTGGAGACAAAGAAATATATTGCGTTTGGGTTTGAAACGCCGGACACTTCCGCATGGAACAGCCTTGCAAACAGTAGCGGCTGGTATTGCCCATCGCAGCCATACATCATTGGAAGCCTTGATGCAGGAAAGGAGGCATCACAGCTTTTAAAAGCAAAATATGGTACGGCATGGGGCATAGAGGATGAAAAGGAAATTGAATACGGAATCGTCTACGGGGTATCCCTTGTGGACTGAATAGATGGGTTGAAGGAGCGGCGCTCAGTAGATGCGCCGCTTTTCTAATTTACTGGAGGGATGGAAATGATTGACCTTAATAAC
The DNA here is from genome assembly GCF_900087015.1 of Christensenella timonensis. Lineage (NCBI taxonomy): Bacteria > Bacillati > Bacillota > Clostridia > Christensenellales > Christensenellaceae > Christensenella > Christensenella timonensis. Next base: position 2,287,193 of record NZ_FLKP01000002.1, on the reverse strand, counting down.
TTTAACAGGGAGCAGCGAAAAGTCGTTGAAGATGTGATTACGGGCGGCGTACCGCCACAATATGTCCATATCATTGCAAGACCGAAATTATCTGCGGATGAAATGAACAGAATCGTAAGGCTTGTGAACTATGGGGAAGCAAAGGACCTGCCTGTCGGACAGTATGTAAAAATGGGATACAGCGTTGAGAAAATGGAGCTGATGGGAAGGTGGATCGAGGAAACATATAATTTGAATTTGGCGGAGACCTGCGCTGATGAAGCGATAAAATCCGGTAAGCACGATTACCATTCCTGCTGCACCTATCGGTATTTTGTCGAAGGGGTAGACAGCGACCTCATCCATTACACGGTTGGACAATACCTGAAAGGAAAACTCACAAGGGAGCAAATGATCCGGGCCTGCGAGATATGCAGGATTTTTGAAAAACTGGATTTTGAGCAAAGGGCGGCAATGCTTACGGCAGACTCGGAAGCCGTAAGCCCGTGGGTTTTTGAAAAGATTGCCAATCCAAAACTCAAACCGCAGCAGATGAAAGATCTGTTAAATATTGCGGCAGGAATGGATAAAGATACGCATGAACCATTTGTAGCGGTCACATTCCAAATGGAGAAAATGATAAGCCAAAACGAAGCACCGCAAAAAATATCGATCAGGGATAAACTGGATGGTTACAGCAGCGATAAACCACAGAAACAGATCAGGTATATCAAGGACAAAGCGGAAAAAGCGAAAATCCCTAAAACGGTAACATATGCCCCCAAACATAAGAACAATGATGTTGTGGAACGTTAGGGGTGGCAGAAATGTATTTTACGATAAAAGGCGGACGCGAAATCGAGCGGATCGCTGGAGAGATACCGCGCCATTACAGGATAGCCGTATTAACAGAAAAAGAACGTGGATGCCGGATGTGTCGGTTTTATTCTCGGTATAGAAAACAGTGCAAAAGAAAGCACTGTTATTTTTTTGAGGACTGATTGGAGGATATTACGATGGGATATAAAATTTCAAAAGCGAAAAATGGCAGCTACAGGCTTTGGCGCGTGCTGAACGAAGGTGAATATGAACGGTATTATAAAAATGACCGTGCGTATTCCCGCCGAATCTGGAAACGCGAGGACGGGAGCTTTTGGCTATTGTTGCTTTCCCGCCGCACGAAGGAAGAATGCCAAAAGCTTGTATCTGCTTGGCAACGGAACCATCAACCAATACAATAAAGATATTCCGAATATTCAAAGTTAATAATGCGGAGTAGAAACGTAAACGTCAGTTGTGGTATAATCCATGCAAAGGGAGCAATAAGAAATGGCGATTATAGGTGATATACAAAAGAAAATAGCGGAGACCAAAAAGAAACTGGATTCGGTGCGGGAGATCAAAAAGGATTTCCTTGTTTGGGATGCCTTCTATAAAGGGTTTCAATACCGTTTTTGTTGGTCCTCGAACAGCATTGAAGGGAATACGCTTTCCCTTGACGAAACCATAGCGGTTGTGGATTTTGACGAGGTATCGGCAGGACATAAATTCAGCGAATACCAGGACGCCAAAAACCTGTTCAGGGCGATCAAAGAAATGTCACCGAAGGGCGTCAGGATCTCCGAGGAATGGATCAAAAAGATCGACGGTATCATTTGTGGTACATATGGGGAATACAGGCAGGAAAATGTATTTGTCGGCAATCCTGCCCGCGCAGTATATTACCCGCCTAAATATGAAAACGTGCCGGAATTGATGCAGGCGCATATGAAGAAGATCGAAGATTGCCATAGCGGGGATTTTGCGGAAGTGATCGAACGGGTGGCAGAGTACCACATTGAGTTTGAGCGAATTCATCCGTTTATGGACGGAAACGGAAGGACAGGGCGTATCGTCCTGAATCAAATGCTGATGAACAATGAGATCCTTCCGGCAGCGATCAGCCATACGTCAAAATACAGGCAGGCATTTCGAGAGTTTGATACGAAAGGCGATAAAAGCCTGATGATTTACCTGATTTGCGACGCATTGCAGGAATCAGCCGCGAAAGTCAAGGAACTCAGCTTGAAAAAGAAGCGCGACCATGCGGCGGTGAAATCTTCCGTCAAAGGGAAATTGCAGAAAAATAGCGGAGAATCGGGTGGCGGCAGCCATCGGGATCATGAGGATTTAGAGTTGTGATACGGATAAACTAAAGTGGATAGCAACAGGAAGCGTTCAGAGATGGGCGCTTTTTTGTTGCGGAAAAATGAGGTGGAAATGGGGAATCCAAAAACGGAAGCCAAACGCTTTTTCTGGCTAAAGCTGAAAGAAGATTTTTTTGATGAAAAGAGCGTCCGGTATTTACGGAAACTCCCGCAGGGGGACAGCATTGTCATAGTCTACCTGAAAATGCTGCTGAAAAGCCTGCGGGATGAGGGGATGATAAAGTATGAAAAAATCCTGCCGACGGCAACGGAAGAACTCGCCTTATACCTTGACGAACCGGAAGCGGTAGTTGCGCTTTCGATTACGGCGTTCCTCAAAATGGGGCTTGTAGAGCAATGGGACAACGATACCTTTTACATGGCTGCATTGCAGCACATGATCGGATCGGAAAGCGCGTCGGCGGCACGAATGAGAAAACACCGTGAGATACAGGCACAAAAAAGGCTTTTGTCACAAAGTGACGCGCTTGTGACGCAAGGTGACGCAGATGTAACGGTGAGTGACACAGAGATAGAGTTAGAGATAGATCAAGAGAAAGAGAATATTGAAGAAGATGAAGAAGCGCGCGCACGGGAGATTTCCGAATACTATTTACCAAAGCACGTATATGAGCACTTCGCGGATCTCTTTTATAAACCGAATCTTGCGCAGCGCATCCGGCTGAATGGGTTCATTGAAAGCTACGGCTACGATGAGGTGTTTGAAGCAATCGAGGAAACGGCGCGAAGGGACGTACAAAAGCCGCTTGCTTACATGGAGCAGCTTCTAAAGGATTATCGGCTGAAATATGGAGCTGACAAAAAGTGAGCATTTGCACGGCAAACGGACTATTGGCAGGTGTGATGCTTCCATTCATGGGATTGTCCAAGCCGCCCGCGGCAAACGACGGCTCCAGTATGCAATAAGCAGCGGTGGGAGCTGATGCTGTAGCAGGCCGGATGCGGGAAAGTTACCTTTTTCAAGATGGAATTCCCGCGAAGCCCTACCCTCGCATCCCTCGCAAGCATCGCAAAATGCAGGCATTTTGCAGCTTGTTAGGGGCTGCGCCCCTAAAACCCCAAGCGGCTGCGCCGCTTAATTACGTTAAATCAAGGTGGTGAGAAAGTGCTAAAGCGCAGGATAAAAGCAGAAACACGATTAACTACAAATGAATACCTACAGCTTAAAAGAGCCGCGCGAAGGACGGGATTATCTATGGCGGCATATATCCGCAAATGTTGTTTGACGGATGAACGTGTTGTGGTGATCGACAGGAAGGTGATCGGCAGTATCTATGCGGAACTCAATAAAATTGGCTCGAATGTGAACCAGATCGCCCACATTGCAAACTCGGATAAGAAAATACCTGCCCACAGCATCAGGCGCATCGAACAATATTTTGACGAGATCAAGCGGTTGTATGATGAAAAGCTAAGACAGCTATGACAGCAAACAGGTTGATAAGCGCAAGTGTTTCAGGGTATAATAAACACAGGAAGGTGATAAAATGACGAATATCGATATTAAAACTATTATCCCATTCTTTCACCAATATGGAATTAAAAAAGCGGCAGTATTTGGTTCGGTTGCCCGTAATGAAGAAACAAAAAACAGCGACCTTGATTTAGTCGTTTCTTTTGGGAAGCAATATGATTTACTGGATATGGTCGGATTGAAACAGGATATCGAGGACGCCTTGCATATTCCGGTAGATATCATTACCTACGAAAGCCTTAGAAATGATTCTTTTGCAAAGGCGGTATTGGAGGAAGGAAAAATCATATATGAACAGATGTAAGGATATATTGCTTCATATATCAGGCTCTGGATATAGGCGCAATATGGAATGTGGCAAAAAACAGGGTTCCGGAAATCATGGAATTCATCGATGAGTATATAAAAACCGAAGTATAAGAATAGACGTTCGGCATATTGTTTTTAAGGGCGCAATGACAGGCGCTCTTTTTTGTATGCTTTTGAAGGGAGTGACAAGATGGGTGGCATATACAAAAATAATCAATATCAGGAATTTGGGGCATCTGACAGACACGATCAACTATGCAGCGAATGTGACAAAGACGCTTGAGACTTTAACGGAGTATGCAGGCAATGAGGAAAAAACGGTAGATGGAGCGCGTTATGTCAGTGCAATAAATTGCTGCCCCGAAACAGCGGCCAAAGCTATGACGGCAACCAAAAAGAAATTTGGGAAAGAGGACGGGCGCGTTGCCTATCATATCATCCAATCTTTTTTACCCGGCGAGGTCACACCGGAGCTTGCGCATGAGATCGGCAAGCAATATGCGCAGCGTTGGCTTGGCGAATTTGAAGTAGTAATTGGAACACATCTCGATCACAAACATTTGCACAATCACATCATCGTAAATTCTGTATCCTGCGTGACGGGAAAGAAATTCCATATCAGCCGTGGGGATTTCTATCGCAAGCTGCGGGGAATCAGCGACGAGCTTTGCCGCGAGAATGGTTTGTCGGTGATCGAGTATACAGACGGAAAAAATATGACATACGAGGAATACCTGCGGCGGCATTCCGGGGGCCGTACTCTACGCGGGATCGTCATTGACGATATCGAGACTTGCATTGGCAAGTCTTTTTCTTTGGAGGAATTATATATTCGGCTCGAGGATTTGGGATATGAGGTCGATGCGTCGGTCATGCACCCGAAGATCAAGGCACCGGACGCACGAAAGGCTATGCGCCTTGAAACCCTCGGATATTCGACGGATGAACTGAACGCACGAATATACCACCGGGAACGAAAAAGAGCGCCGCAGGCTGCCCGGAAATATTATGTCAGAAAACGGTTCCCGCGAAGGAAACTTACGGGCATTGAAGCACTATATCTGTATTACCTGTATTTACTTGGGAAAATACGTCAGAATCCACGCGAGGCCCGTATTCCTGTCAGCGAATACAGGAAGTTTTATTACTATAAGCGTCAATTTCTTTTTGTTGCGCAAAATAACTTCACAAAAATATCTGAGGTGGTAAGCACGCTGGAACAAGTCAACGCACAGCTAAAGCAGCTACAGGCCGAAAAATACCGCTTGCGGGGCGCACAGAAAAAATTTAAACTCCTTTTTGACGCACACAGTATCTACGAGCGGTACAGTGCGATCCCTGACAAATTGGATGAAGAACGGCGGGTTATGCTGCAAAATGCAAAGGAGGTGATTATGAAAAATGGGTATGAAAACAACCTGAACGCAATCAGGGAAACGCGGATCATAATACTAGGCGCAGTTACCCGAAACAGGGAAGAAATCTCACGGCTCAAACGGGCAAAGCGGAGCCTTGAGGAAGTGGTCAGGTGCGCAAAGGAAATGAAAAGGAATCTTCTGACTGCGGAGCAGCAGAAGCAACAGGATAAAACGGCAGACGGACCGGTACGGTAAATCGGAACGATCAATGCTTTAGGGAGGTTTATATGGACATAGATAATGAAAAAGAGGAATATGATAATCACAAATCAAAAGGTGGTCAGGGTGATATTAACCAGGAAATTGAGAGTTTCGCGCAGCGCATATTTGATTTTTACAATGAAGTTGATCCCTATGAAGTTGCGGCGGAAAAGGAATATGGTGAAACAGAGGATGATCTGATTGCCAAGACAGAGAAAGAGATTAGAAATCCTGTACTACGCAAAAACCTGATCGAAAGTATGGAAGTGCTTCTGTCAGATTTAGACGATATGTATCAGGCAACAGGTTTTTTACTATTACAGGATTTGAAAACGCTGGATTTTAGCATGGATGAGGGCATTCAAACACCTGATGAACCTGAACTTTAGGCTTTAGTAGAAGGGAGAATGACATATGGACATAAACGGATATGCAATGAAGGGCGTAAAAACTTTTAACACACCGGATGGTGGAGGGTATAACGCCAGTATATATTACGAGGGAAAGCGGATATGCGAGGTACATGAGGCCGGAATGGGCGCACCGCCTTATGTGGAGTGGTTCATTTCAAAGAATTTCGATCAATGCTGCGCTACCCGTGATTTTCATGATCCGATATTGAATGAATGGTTCATCGGCGATCTATATGATTTTTATGAGGATGAAAGGCAATTCAAGAAGGACATTAAAAAGTACCCGGACGCATGTTATGTCAAGGTCGAGGTTAAATCTTCTTTGCCGAAAGGATATACATTTTTTAAAGGAAAGAATTATTCGGATGAAGCGCTCAAAAAGGAGATATACAAAGCGATACCAAAGGAACAAGTGGAAAGCATACGCATATACCGGACACTGAATGACTTTAAAATTCAGTACCCGGATATTAATATGTTGTCCGAGAGTGTGACAAAGTTTTATGAGAATTGCCTTTCGGAAGCGGGGATAGCGGATTGTATCAAAAAAGTGGAATTATCCACAATTCACGAAAGTCTGCTGGATCCTGAATTGCGAAAAGGATTGCTTGAAAATATCAGGGAAAATATAGAACTCTTGTCCAAAACAAAAAATTTTCGACTGGTTATTAAGGGAGAAGAAGCGGTACGGCTATTTGTGCAGTTTGAACGAAATCTTGAACGGGGATCGTGCGAACATGAATTAAAAGTGCAGGCAACGGACGGAATTATGGCGCGGCAAGATCAGCAAACCCGGTCAGACGATGAAATAGAATTGTGATTGAAATGCTTGAACTGAACAGAGTATTACAGGGAGACGCATATACGGTACTGAAATCTCTGCCCTCGAATTGCATCAATTCCTGTGTTACTTCCCCGCCATATTACAACCTGCGCGATTACGGGATAAAGGGCCAGATAGGAAAGGAGCGAACGCCGAAAGAATATATCCAAAATCTTGTTAAGGTATTCAGTGAGGTGAAAAGAACACTTCGTGACGATGGTACGCTATGGATTGTCATAGGAGATAGCTATGCGGGAAGTCATCAGGGAAGGAACAAGGATGGAACGCGCAACGAGACTGTCCACAACTACAAGCAAGGTACCAATATGGGTACTGTGATCGGGAATATCGCCCCCACAACCGGCGTCGAAAGCTGTAAACCGAAGGATTTAATTGGTATTCCGTGGATGCTGGCTTTTGCTTTGCGTGACGCTGGCTTTTACTTGCGGCAAGAAATCATATGGTATAAGGTAAATCCGATGCCGGAGAGCGTCAGGGACAGGTGCACTAAAGCCCATGAAACGGTATTCCTGCTATCAAAATCACGAAGATATTACTTTGATGCGGAAGCGATTGCCGAACCTATAGCAAACAGTTCGTATATGCGGTTACGCCAAGACATTGACCGACAAACAGGGAGTATGAGAGTCCCCGGAAAAACCAACGGCAACATGAAGGCATCTGCTCCAAAATATTGTATCCAATCTGAAAGCGGCGAACCAAACATGCTGCGCAATAAGCGTTCCGTGTGGACTATTGCGACTCAACCGTTTGGCGGTGAGCATTTTGCTACCTTCCCGCCTGAACTAGCCAGGCAATGTATATTAGCGTCCTGCCCGGTTGGTGGAACGGTTCTCGATCCATTCTTAGGATCTGGAACAACCGCGTTTGTGGCATTCAATCATGGACGCAATTATTTGGGGATTGAACTGAACCCCCAAAGCGTGAAATTGGCGAATAAGAGGATCAGGGAAGAAACAGAACAAGTATCGTTGTGGAACCAAGGCATTCTTCACAAATAATAGAGATGAGGTGATACAGAAAACTGAAAAGGATTCCACCCAAGGATAACAATAAACATATCCTGCCTGTAAAGCAGGATAAAGAACAATTAGCGGCAGACGAACCGGATCGGTGAACCGGAACAGTCTGCCGCCTTTTTTTTTGGCTTTTTGGAGGTATATATGCTGATCGAAAATACGTTATTTGGGAAAAAAACAAGGTTAAAGAAGCGATCAAAAGGTATCAGGCGTTCGAGCCGGAGGAAGGATACTGGCTCGCGTTTTCGGGCGGGAAGGATTCCTGCGTCATCAAACGTCTTGCGGAGATGGCGAGGGTAAAGCATGAGGTTCATTACAATGTTACATCTGTCGATCCTCCGGAGTTGGTACGATTCATCAAAGCGATACCGGAGGTCAGAATGGATATCCCGCACTATAAGGACGGAAGCGGCCCCATTACCATGTGGAACCTGATACCGAGAAAGATGATACCGCCTACCCGTTTAGTCCGGTATTGCTGCGAGAAATTGAAAGAATCAGGCGGGCAAGGACGGCTTACAGTTACCGGCGTCAGGTGGGATGAAAGCCTGAACCGAAAAAAGGGGCATGGCGTTATCACAGAAATGACGGGCAGCAAGAAGAACCGTGGGCTGGTGCTGAATGATGATAACGACGAAGCACGGCGCATGGTTGAGATGTGCTACCGAACCTCAAAGACGATTTTGAACCCCATCGTCGATTGGACGGACGCCGACGTATGGGAGTTCATTCGTGCAGAGAATATTCCGTATTGTGGACTATACGACGAAGGATATAAGCGGCTCGGCTGTATCGGCTGCCCTATGTCAACCAGGCAGGAACAGGAACTGGAGCAATATCCAAAATACAAAGAACTTTACCTGAAAGCCTTTGAACGTATGCTCAAGGCGAGAAAGCAAAACGGAAAGGATGACTTGACAAAGGAGAATTGGTCGTCACCGGAAGGGGTTTATCTTTGGTGGCTTGGAAAAATTCCGAGAACTCCCCACGGTCAATTATACTTTGACATTTAAAAACGCAATTAAGCCAAGAAAAAATTGCAAAGGAGAATATTATGAAGTTTGAAATAAAAATTGAGGATAAAAATAAATACACCACGCATGAAACTGTAGCTGTTGGTGACAGGCATATCCTGCTTGCAGAATTGCCGGGGAAAGCAGAACCGTTTATGGTATTGGAACGCAGGCACATTTCGGATTTACCGGAATATGGAAATATGGAAAGCTATGCGACATATCTTGAAGCATATCAAAAATTTGCGGATAGAATCAAAGAGAGAATCGCGGATATACTTGCGTTCCGTAAAGAAAATGGTATTGAAGAAGGTTCTCTAAGCGCAGATATATGTATTCCTGAAAGTCAGGATTTGGATTATAAAGGGGAGTATGTACTTTTGAAAGCGGACAGCCTTTTGCCGGAATACCGCGCGGCCCAATATCAGATCATCAAAGCAACAAGCGGCTTTGGATGTTCCCCAAATGCCAGGGGGACGGCAGTATATGGAGAGAACCTACTTGACGGTCAGACAGAACGATTTGAACGGTATGACTTTGAGGGAATCATCGATCCTGAAAAGATGCCGGAGTGGGCGAAAGAAAAGATACAAGAGTTGGAAAATCGCGAAAAAGAGCGGGACATTGAGCCGGAACGCTAAAAGGAGGTTTGAAAATGGAAGGAGAAGCGGCCAGATTTATATTCCAGGGAACGGAAATCGTCATGCAAATGGGGCGCGGCGCGGGAAAGATTATGGTGTTCCTTGCCGCAGCGTTAAAAAAGCGCAAAATATACAGGGGGGAAACATCCCTGAAAAAGATACTGCGTATGGGCGAACCCGTGATGATCGGCAGCATACCAAAGGAACGGATGGAAGAATTTTTGAGCCATATCAAGGAGTATAGCCTTATCTATGCAGCCGTAGATAACCCGGAGCAGAATGCGGTGGATATCATGTTCCCCACAAGGGATTTAGCAAAATTCAACCAGATCGCTAAACGTATCGGCGTCACCGTAGACAGTAATCAAATGGCGGAAGCAACGGTAACGGAGGTGCGCGACAGCACGAAGGAAAAGCTGGAGCGCAATGCGGCAATCCTCGATGCGCCGGAGCCTGCCCCATCAAACTGCAAGATCAGCGATATGGATATCGAGACGATTCAGGAAACCATTGGAGAGATCAACCGAAACAACAGTGATGCGTATACGCCGGACAACTGGAAAGCATATCTTGAGATGCAGGCTGTGTTATACGATTTTTCAAGCAAAAACAAAAACATCATCTACGAAACAAAGCCTGACGCCACGATGGTCATGTCCAAAACCCGTTGGCGGGCGATTGGCCGGGAAATCGTGGAAAATGCGGATGAGATCGTTATCAAGAGACCGGAAAAGAAAAATGGGAAAACGGAATTTGTGGATGCGGTTGTTTACGACGTACAGGACACGTCCGGTAAGGCTGTAGGATTTGGGGCATATTTTGAAAAACTCTCGCCGGAAACGCTTATCGAAGTAAACGAACGGTTCAAGAAAAAATATCCGGTGGAGGTTTCCGAAACACTAGGGCAGGACGCTTTGTTTTCACCGGAATCAAAAAAGATATTGCTGAAAGAAGGGCTTACGCCGGAGCAGGAATTCCAGGCGTTGCAGCGTGAAGCGATCTATGGGCGGTGTTTTAAGGAGCAGGGGGTGAAATACTCGCGGGAAGATAATTCGTTCCGCGCGGACAGCGTTACCTATGCCCTGTCCGTCAAGTATGGCCTTGATACCGCGAACATGGATTTTCCGCAGCTTGATGAAATACCAGTGGAGAAAACGGGCAAGCTGTTCTCAGACAGGTTGAGCGTCCTGAAAGATATTGCGGAGAAGAAAAAAGAACTCAAGGAAATGATTCCGATCACAAAAGAGATGGACGTGATGACACTGTGATGGACAAAAAGACGCTGAAATCGTCGGTCATCATGTGGGGCGTGCTGCTCGGCGGGATGTTGTGGTTCGCCGTGAAGCTCGCTATGAGCTATGAGATAGGGATCACATTTGAACAGTTCAAACAAAATTTCATGGTGAACGCCGCAAATATATTCTACTTCAAAGCCGCCGGGCATACGGCGGCTTTTGTAGTTGTGGTGGTCGTTATATGGCTTGTATTGCTGTCAAACTACCTTTTTCGCGCCGGTCTGTATATGCACGGCAAAGAGCATGGCAGCGCGGGGTTTGCCAATCTCAGGGAATTGCAGCGCAAATATGTTCAGGATGAAAATATCATCCTGTCACAAAACCTTTCTATTGGATTGGATATGTACCGCCACCAACACAATCTCAATATTTTAGTGGTGGGCGGGAGCGGAAACGGGAAAGGACGGGGATTTTGTATACCGGGATTGGTCTCGAGCACCCCCAATTTAAGCTACGTTTGCTCCGATCCGAAGGGGGAAGCGCTGCGGAGTACGGGCCATGCCCTTGAAAAAATGGGATATGAGGTTAGGGTGTTAAACCTCATAGATATGAAAAACTCCATGCGGTACAATCCATTCCGGTACTTACGAAAGGACAGCGACGTTATTTCCCTTATAACGAATTTCATACAGAACACCACACCGAAGGATGCGCACAGTTCTGATCCCTTTTGGGAAAAAGCACAAATCGCGCTGCTTCAAGCCCTTATGTTCTACCTATGGTACGAAGCGCCGAGCAACGAACAGAATTTTGCGATGATGGCTGAAATGCTGCGGTATGCGGAGGTACGTGAAAAGGATGAGAACCATAAAAGCCCGTTGGATATGCTGTTTGAGGAATTGAAGCACAAGAACCCAAACCACATTGCCTGCCGTCAATATGATATGTACAAGCTTGCGGCGGGAAAAACGGCGAAATCGATCCTTGTCATGGCGGGTGTGTCGCTTTCCCTCTTTGGGATCGAGGAAGTTATTGACCTGACTTCGGAGGATGAACTGCATTTCAGTGACCTCGCGGAAAAAAAGATTGCGCTATTCTGCATTACCTCAGACTGCGATCCGTCCTTTGACTGGCTTGCCAGTATGCTCTATACACAGATGTTTCAGGAGCTTGAGTACATTGCGGACAGCAGGCCGGACGGACGGCTTGCCCGCCATGTGCGGTTCATTTTAGATGAGTACGCCAATATCTCGATTTCCTCCGGGCAGTCGAACGACGGCGGACAAAAGGTACTTTCAACGTGCCGCAGCAGGAATTTCAGTATGAATATCGTGATTCAAAACATAGCGCAGCTCAAAGGATTGTTCAAGGACACATGGGAGAACATCACAGGATGTTGTGACGTGATGCTCTACCTTGGAGGAAACGAACAGAGCACCCATAAGTATGTAGCCGAGGAACTATCAAAGGCTACGATCCGCTACGACACATTTGGGAAATCCGCGAACAACCTGAATACCAATATCAATATCACGGGGCGCGAGCTTATGACGCCCGGTGAGATAAGGGAGCTTGACCGCAGAGATTGTATCGTCCTGATCGCAAATGAAAAACCCATAATCGACAGGAAATACGACCTGATGAAGCACCCGAACATCCGCCTTGCACAGCAGGGCGGCGCCCCGCCGTATTATTACAGGCGGGATCGAAACAAAGCTGCCTGATGGCAGTCGCACCTTGAAAACTGAATAGGAGAAAACGGCATGAAAAGAAGAAAAAACTTAAAGATTGTTGTTATGGTGGTCGTTATGCTGACCATCATTTTTTTTGCCCAAACAGCGTTTGCAGTAGATATTCAACAGGGGATGGACCCACTTGAAGCGATGAACAACCTTGTGGATTTCATCCTTTCAATCGTGACCGTCGTGGGCGTCATTGCCCTTATATGGGGCGGTGTGCAGCTCGCGCTTGCGCTGAAATCACAGGACGCTTCACAGCGTACCAATGCGATCCTGTTCCTAGCGGGCGGCGCAATTATGGTCGGAATCAAGTTCGTGCTGCAGGCGATTGGAGTATCGGTATGACCGCGCCAACAAAGAAAGGGGGCGGGGTAATTGGAGTATAGCGTACTTTGGACGATCCAAATGGGACTTACTTTCCTGAACAACTGTTTTGGGGATGTGAAGGACCTGCTTATGATGGCCCCCGCCGATTACGCAGGCGGGGCGATATGGGATGTGGTGGTAAAGATCAATACGGGAATACAGGGAATTGGCTATGGGCTTCTTGTCCTGTTTTTCCTGATGACCTTTTTCAAGACCACAAGCAATTTCAAAGACCTTTCCATCCAACAGGTGATTGGCTGGATCGCGCGCTTTTTGATCGTGAAATTCGTGATCGACTACGGAATACAGGTTTTGAATTTTTCGATCAATGTGTCAATGGGAATCAACGATACCATTTTCCAAAACGCAACAGATTTTGAGTTTGCGAGAATATCCCCGGAGGTAGTCGAAGCGGCGCAGCAGATGATAAACGCGAGTTGGTGGGAACGGTTAGGAGCAATATTCCAAAGTATTCCAATGGGACTGCTTGCGGTTGTAGGCAACGTCATCATGTGGGCAGCGGGTATATGCCTTGTGGTCTGTACCTACCTGCGGTTTTTCCGTTTGTTCATCTATAGCTGCCTTGCCCCGGTTCCGCTCTCGACGCTCGGCAGCCCCGAAACGAGCCAGACCGGAAAGCATTTCCTCAAGGCTTATGCGGCGGTTTGCCTTGAAATCTGTGTGATCGCGCTTGCCATCGTCATATTTACAGCAATGGCGTCAAACAGCGCTTTCATTTTCCCATCATGGGAAGCAGGAAACGTCAACCCAAACTTTACCTATTGGAATACCCTTATCAACTACCTGTTCCAGATCATGCTGCAATCGGTGATGCTGGTGGTTGTTGTCATGTCGGCAAACAGGTTCATCAGGGAAATGCTCGGCGTATGAGGAGGAAAATATGGAAACTACAGTGATTACAGATATATCCGAATATAAGGAAAACATACTTGCGGGGATGAACGGGAGGCAGCTTGCCCTCAGCATCATAGGGATCATTATTATCATTCTGTCCTATACGACAGTGACAAAATACCTGCCTTTGCAGGCCGCAAGCTATTTGGCGATAGGGCTTGGCCTCCCGTGCTTCCTGTTTGCCTTTGCGCGGCCACATAAAATGCGGCTTGAACAATTTCTTATGATCTGGCTGGAGAGCGAACTGCTGTCCTTCAGGAAGCGGTGGTACATCTCGGAGAACAGGTTGTATGAAGCAATCTCGGAAAACGACACTCAAAAGAAGGAGAAGAAAACACATGGCACAGTGGAAACCAAAGCAGAGTAAGCCCGTATATAAAAGACCGAAATCCGTACAAAAAAGTATTCCGATCAAGGCCGTTCATAAGAACGGTATTTTTGAACACAACGGCACTTTTTCGATGACCGGACGGTTTCTGGATGTAAACTACCAGGCGGCGTCACCGGAGGAACAGAAATACATCTTTGCGGGATACCAGGAGCTTCTAAAGTCCTTTGATATCGACGAGCTGATGAAGATAACGCTCGTAAACAAAAAGGTCAATGAGGCGACGCTGCATGGGGATATGTTTTTGCCGCTCAAAAGCGATGGGTTCGATGAATACCGCGAGGAAATAAACAGCATAAACCGGCGGCGCGCGACGGAAGGAACAAACAATATTGTGCAGGAGAAATATATCACGGTCACGACGCAAAGGAAGAAAGCCGAGGATGCGCAGCCGTGGTTCACACGTATGGAAAGCACCCTCAAAGGCGCGCTTTCCAAGGTGGGCAGCAACTTTGAACGCGTGGGTACAGAGGACCGCCTGAAAATCTTTTATGATTTTTTCCGCGCGGGAGAGGAAATGCAATTCCATATAGACCGGGAGTTGATCGAAAAACGGGGACATAATGTGAGGGATTATATTGCGCCGGACGGTATGGAATTTCACAGCAACTATTTTAAAATCGGGAAACGGTACGGACGCGTCCTGTTTTTGGGCGAATACCCCGCGTATTTGCGGGATACGCTTATTACCGAACTCATGAACCTGCCGAAAGAAATGATGCTTTCCATCGATATGATCTCGAAATCCCGGGAGGATTCCTTGCAGCAGGTACAAAGGAAATTGCTTTCCGTGGAAACGGAAATTGGCAGCTCCACGAAAAAAGCGAACGAGCAGGGCAACTACAACGCCACGGTCCCGCCCCGTCTGGAGGAAAAGCGCAACGGGCTTACGGAGATCATCAGGCTGATCCGGGAATACGACCAACGGATCGTATGGGCGCAGGTCAACCTTTTCCATATGGCTGATTCGCTGCGTGAACTGGATAACGACACGGAAGCCCTCATTGCGGTTGGACAGGGATATATGTGCCGGTTCCAGACCGCCATGTACCGACAGGAGCAGGGGCTTAATACGGTTCTTCCCTATGGACTTTGGTATATGGATTCGCTGCGTACCCTTACGACAGAAAATGCGGCAACCCTGATGCCCTTCGTATCGCAGGAAATATGGGACAAAGGCGGAATATGCTACGGGCAGAACATGATGACCAAGCACTTGATTGTTGCGGACAAAAGAAAGAACAATTCGCCCCATTCCGTGTATCTTGGCAGCACGGGGAGCGGAAAATCCATGTGTTACAAGAACGAAGTGATTAACCTGATCCTGAAAACGACAGAGGACGATGTGATTATTTTGGATCCGGAACGTGAAGCGTTTCCGCTTGTGAGACTGCTGAAAGGAGAGTTTATCCACCTCTCGGCAGGTTCAAAAATGCGCATAAACGCACTGGATATGATGCAGTATGTGGAAAAGGGCGATGATCCGGTAGCGATCAAGTGCGAGTTCATTTTGACGCTGATCGAAATGGCGATTGGCAAAGACTACATCAGCCCAAAACAGCAGACGATCATAGACAGGTGTTCGCGCCGATTGCTGACAAACGTAGCAAATGGGCGCAGGAAAAAGCAGGTTACGCTAAAGGACCTGTATGAACTGATTAAAAAGCAGCCGGAGGATGAGGCGCAGGATCTCGCTGCCTGTCTGGAACTGTACGTCTTGGGTTCGCTCAATATGTTTGCGCAGCAGACCAATGTAGATACGAAATCCCGGCTTCTTTGCTACGATATCCGCGACCTTGGGGAAAAGCTGAAACCGCTTGCAATGCTGATCGTACTGGACGCGATCCAAAACCGCGTGGCGCTAAACCGTTCGCTCGGTAAACGTACATGGGTATACATTGACGAATTTTGGTGGATGTACCGCCAGGAATATACAGGAAAAGCGGCGGACGCCCTGTATCGCAGGATGCGAAAATATGGATGCGGTATTTGTTCGATCAGCCAAAATATTTCATCGCTGATCCAATCTGAATATGGCAGGGATATGATTTCCAATTCGGAATTCCTTATGCTGTTCAAGCAAGCCGAATCAGACCGGAACGCCCTTGGCGAATTACTGAACCTGTCCGAACGGCAAATGGACTATCTATCAAACGCGGAAGCAGGCTGCGGGTTGATGCGGTGCGGCTCGGTTGTCGTACCCTTTGACGGCAGGTTTGACAAGGATACGAAGCTCTACCAGGCAATGACAACCAAGATCGAGGAGGTGGATACATTTGCAGGATAAGCAGGAACAGGCAAAACGTATCGTGCGCGGTATCCATGCGAAACATGCGCGGAATATACAGCTTTCCCCAAGTGTCATGAACCGCGAAGAAGAACTACAAAAGATGCGGCCCCAAGGCATGGTAAAGGGCGGCTTGCGTAATACGCAGGCCGCCCTCGGCCTTGTGAAGAAAAAAATGGCGATGGAGCATTACGATTTGGCGCCCGAGCAGGCAGTGGGGAAAGAGCTTTCGGAAGATACAAAAGCAGCGGCAAATACTGTAGGCGGAATGGCGCGGGATATATTGTCCCGGCAAATTGGCAAAGCACATGGCAGCAGTAAAGAAACTGTTGCTGTGTCTCCAAAAACACCTTCCCATACGCCGAACACAGGAAAAACCGCAGCAATCGTTCGTAGGGAGCAGGCAAAAAGGGCTGTCAGGAGGGAAACGCAAAAAGCGGCGGTCAAGACTGCAAAGAACACAGCGAAAAAGACGGCGAAGAAAATTGCGAAAAGCGGTGCGAACACCGTGCGCGGCGGGATATCCTTTGTGGCAAAGATACCCTTTATCGGGTTGCCAATCTTGATCGCCGTACTTTTGGTATTTATCGTTGCGAACATCATGATCGCGGTCTCATCATCTCCACCGGGGATATTTTTCTCGGATAATGAGGAAAATCCGAATAAGGTAAAAAGTATTGTGGAACAGGTAGGGAACGAATGGTTTGGAGAGCTTGCGGCAAAACGGCAGGAATATGAGGCTCAGGGGTATACCGTTGACGTCAGCTATGGCGCGGATATTGGCGATGAAGGGGGCAGGGTAGATAATTGGGTGGATTGCCTTGCGCTCTACGCTGTCATCTCAAATGACAGCAGCAACGCGCCGATTGGGTTCAGCGATGCGGATATTCAGGAGATACGGGACTTGTATTTCAAAATGAACCCAATCACAGTAAATATTTGGACAGAAGAACCGGAAGCTACTGCTACAACAGACGCACAGCGCAGTACCCGTGTTCTTGCTTCCACTTCGCCTACGGTGCAGGCAGGTATGCACGCTGAACTCAATGTGACGAACCTGCGGTATATACAGATGCTTGATGAGTATGACCTGACAGAAGAACAAAAGGAAATGGTCAAATTTCTTGTGAGCAGCGAGAATGCCCCTTTGTGGCGCAAATTGGGAGTGGATTACTTTGGAATGACGGACGCCGAAATTGGGAATATATCTGATATTGTGAAGAACCTCCCAAAAGGAACGCTTGGCGGGGATATTGTGGAAGCCGCGTTTACGAGGATAGGGGATCCTTACAGCATGGAATTGCGCGGACAGGGAAACTATATTGACTGTTCCGGTTTAACGCAATGGGCATATGCGCAAGCTGGGATCGAGCTTCCCGCAACTGCGGCAGACCAGGCAAAATATTGCGTGGATAATGAGAAGGTGATCGACGAGAGCCAGTTACAGGCAGGCGACCTTATTTTCTGGTCTTATCCAAACAGCAGCAGGGTAAAAAAGCGGTTTATGGCGATTGGACACGTCGCTATTTACGTTGGTGACGGAATGATGATAGAAGCCGCACCCTCGGCAGGCGGCGTCGTATACCGAGAAGTATCCGTACAGGGAACGCCGTTTATGTACGGCAGGCCGTATGTGTAAGAAGGAGATAATCAGGAAATGAAAACATTGGTTGTAAATCTTTTCGGCGGTCCTGGCGCGGGAAAAACCGCCGCAGCCTGGGAGATCGCAAAGCTCCTGAAAACAGGCGGTATTCTGACCGAATATATTCCAGAATACGCGAAAGAGCTTGTTTGGGCTGAACGCTTTGACCTCTTGGACGGCAGCTTTGCACATCAACTGCGGATATTGGAAGAACAAAACAGGCGGCTTAAATGCGTTCAGGGGAAGGTGGATGTAGCAGTCACAGATTCGCCGGTGATCCTTGGATTGATTTACCAAAAATATCCGAGCGAGGATTTAAAACGGGAAGCATTCAAGGCGTATAACTCCTATTGCAATTTTAACCTGTTTATTGAGCGCCCAAAGGATAGGCAGTTCGAGCAGGCAGGCAGGATCCACACCGAAAAAGAGAGTCTGGAAAAAGACAGGGAGATCATAAATCTGCTGAAAGGCAATAGGCTATATTACGGAACCTATTCACGGGATTCTGAAAAACTGATCGTGAAAAACATAGTTCAGCATATGCAAAGGATAAACAAAATGGAAAGGCAGGAAAATATGGAAGAAAAGAGTGATTCATTTATATGTGAAACACGAGCATGTATCCAATCATTGCATGGTAAAATGGGAAATGCGAAGCTCATCAGGATAATAGGGGAAAACGACTATTTGGCTGAATACAATGGCGTACAATGTCATGCGAATTTTGATTGGGATATTGGTCAGTATTATATTTCGGATCTGTCCGGCATCATCAAAGAGAAAACATCGGTGAAGGATAAATTAGATAAACTGGAAAGGACTGGCGAACACGCGGATGAGACGATCCAAATAGCAGACGAGTTAGCCAGATGAATTTATTCCAAGCGAGCCGAAGGAAAAGCAGGCAATTAAATTTCAGAATATGGGATCAAGCAAAAAAATTGTTATTTAACGTCAAGAGGGCTGTCCCTTTTTGGACGGCCCTTTTTTATTTTGAAAAGTTAAATATACGGCTGCCTCAAACGCTTGCGAATGTGATTCAGACAGAACCCATTCGCAAATTTTTATAATTTCCACACAGGATTGGTAGTGCAATATGCCCATTTCGCTGTTGCTGTGCTTCTGTACTTTTTTAACGCCGACGCCAACCGTTTTGGCGATAACTTCACTCATCCATTCCATAAGCATCCATGCACCATGTAGGCGCAATCGTGGAGTTTTGATTTTCTCACCACGGCGTGTCTTGCATGGCCTTAGTCCAAGGGAAGAATGGCACTGGATATAGGCTCGAACAAAATCCGCATTATTATCTACACGCGGAATTGCCCTGTCAGTATTCTTTCTGCCGGTATATCCGCTTTCCTCTATTTCCGACTCCAGTGATTTTTTTATTCTCAGGCAATATAATTTTGTTCCGTTGCGACAGTGCGTTAGTGTGTAAATTTTACCACCATTGATTTTTTGTATGAAGTTGGCGAAATAAGGATCTTGATTAGTTAATAAATATTTTTCGCCTGTATTACTGCACGTCGCCCATAAAATTCCGAGAGCATATGATGTAAACACCGCCATAATAGATTGCTCCGTATATCATATCAGTCTATATATTTCTCTGCATATCCTCAATAAAAAAGCTGTACCCAATCATCATTTTTTGATCTTCGGGCGTGTCCACTATTCCAGCATCCCAATTCTCAACTGTACGCAGCTTTTTGAAGTATCTGCGACAAAACTCCGCCCTTCCAAGTTTATGAGTCTCTCGCATTTCTTTGATGGTGCTGTGCGCTAAATTAAATATTGATTTCAGGATGCTTGTTATTTGCTGTACGTTATCCTCTCCATAGTCATCCATCCACTCCTGCCACCCTCTTTCGCCGATATACATATCAACGTCGTCATAAGTGAGTGCTTCCTGATACAGCTTGCTATACAACTGAAATTTCATATCTTCTTCCTTTCACTGGCGAGCACTTTCATTTTCCAAGAAGAATCTTGTCTCCGCACATTTATTCTCATAATCCGCGACTCTCTCCGTTTTGCTTGCTCTATGGGGAATGGGATCGTCATGATAGTCCTGATTACTAAAGGCTTTGGCATCTTCCTTATTGTCAAACCATTGCGTCGATGGGAAATCATTGCCCCATATTCTGTATTCTACGCTATAAAAAGTTTTATAAATTCTTGGCATTTTGCAACTCCTTCTCCCGCCAATTATCTTACGGGCCGATTAGTTGACCTTTTCTTTATCTTGCATCTTAATAATACCACCATTATGGTGGTACGTCAACAACAAATGGGGATATCTGGTCTCAAAATGTAAAAATCCACTAAGCAAATGCCGGTGGATTTTTACATTTCATATTCACTTTTCAAAAAAGGCGTCAAAGAAGGCAGTTCTAAGATCAGATGAGTCATTTATACCTTGAATGGATTTTCTTTGCCACTTCCAGTAAAGACGTTTAAGGCGGCTGTTTTTATTATTACTCAACATAAAATGAACTGCTTCTGCTTCTTGGGAGAGTTTGTCAATTCTATGTTTTTGATCTTCAATAAATTTTTCAGGGAATTCATCTGGCTTCGCTTTAAGAATCGTATTGATCTTTGCGGAATGGATCCGATCCTTTCGGCATTCTATTTCAGATTCTAAATATATCTTCATAAGCGATAAATCTTTCGTTTTTATTATGAAAGGTAAATCAGATAAGCAACCCCATTGTGCGGAATAATCAATCTTAAAATTTAGAAGGAGACCGTCAAAATAATGAATAACAGAATTGCCTTTCAGCAGCTTTCTATATTCGTAAGGGACCATTCTTCGCCGATTATTCCCATCGATATAAATAAGATAGTCTATGTTTTGCAGCATAGCCTTTTGCGGAGCGTCTGAATTCATAGACATAAAGAGACCTGAATATGGGGCCAGTTTCCCCATGAAAGTTTTGAAATCGTCCTGATCGAGCGAACAATACACAAGGGAGCCGATATCATCATTTTTCATATCATCGCGTATATCCGCTACCAAAGACATAAACGTGATATCCGAATCATTGTTCTCAGAAACGCAGAAGCTGCCGACATTCTTTTGATACAGGTATTCTATATCGCAGCGAAGCGCGGCGCGTATGCGTTTGCTGTAATAGGGGAAATCATCCGTTTCACCGCCAAGTTCCCTGAACGAATCAGACCGTACATCTAGAAATCCGCATGATTGTGTTTCTTCCATCATTTTCTCCCTTATTTCGTCCCGATAAAAGTAATACTGTTGACTATCCCGATAAAAATATCCTCATTCATGGGCGGTCCCGTTATCGTAAACACTTTAGCCTGGCCGCCGTATTCCGATTTGAAGATTCCTGTTGATCCGTCCTGATCGATAAAGTATTCAACGTTCTTCCGATCCATTGTTTGCGCGATCCCCTCCGCTCGAGGCTTGCTGTCACTTTCCATATACCCGGTGGGGATATCGTCCTGTTCAAAAAGGAAAATACTTTCGCCATTGTAATCGTAAATGGATTTGTCATAGCCGAAATCAGCAACGCTTTCGCGTCCTTCAAAACGTACATCGGGGGAGGAAATAATATAGCAGGGCAGGTCCCCGCTCTGGATGACTTCCTGCATTTCAGCCACACGCTGCATAACCTGTTCTTCAGCGTTGACTCTTGGAGTTATAAAAACTGAAAAGAGCATCGCCGCGGATACAGCGCAGCAGGCAGCGCCCACCAGCCATTTATTACGGAAACGCTTTTTTTGCCTTGCTTCCTGCTCGAGCAGGGAATCCATTTCCTGTCGTATTTCTTCTGGAAAGAGGTCAGGTGTGATATTTTGTTCTAATCTCTTTTTATCGGCCGGTTTCATCCAAATGCACCCTTAACAATTCGCTTATCTTCCGCTTATCGCGGTACAGCCACTTTTTGACAGTTTCATATTTCAGTCCTAATGCCCTCGATATTTTCGTTGCCCCATACCCGCCAATGATATTGAGATATAACGCCTTTCCACGTTCATTCGGCAATTCCGCAATATATTCACGAAGAATGTCCCTGATAATCATTTTATCCTCGAGATTCCCGTCAACGAGGTCGCCGGTCACATTTCCAAGCTGCTCCGTATTTATGTAATACTGAAAGGCCGCGTTATCCGGCCTGCGGTAATAGTCTGCGGCGCAATTCCGCGCGATCCGTTTCAGCCATTTTCCAAAGGCGGCGATATTATCAAGGGTTTCGTAACTACGCCATGCCTTTTGCATCGTCTCCTGCAAGATATCCTCTGCGTCATCGTCGGAATCCGAAATCGTAAGTATGAACCGTTTGATATATTGCTCATATTTTTGCCAAAGCTCCCAATCCATACAAATTTCCTGGTTATACGTGTCCCCATTTCCATCCTTTCATACGTCTTTATATATAGGGCTGTCAAAAAAAACACTATTATAAAGGAGTATGTTATGAAAAAAAGAGTAATATCGTTCCTAATCGCTTTGATGCTCATTGTTTGCTCGATACCTGCCTATGCTGCGCAGGCTGGAAATGAAGCGCCGTCGGCAGGGCCGGAGATCCAACCGCGATTGCTGACAAACATATCCGTTTCCCTGAGTAAAAGCGGTTCGCAGCTTAAACTTTATACGTCGGTGATCTGTAATAATACTGACGAGCGAATCTACCTAACCGTTTACCTGCAACGATACCGCAACGGATCGTGGCAGAATTATTCTTCTTATACGGCCCAGGGGACAGGGGATTGCCTGATCGCAAAATACGTTTCGCCGCCAAGGGGTTACTCGTACCGGATCTATGCGGTCGTTTCCAATTCGAGCCTGGCTACAAAGTATTCAAGCTCCGTATATTTCTAAAAGAGTAATTCGTCCTTCTATCTGACAACCCTGTTTACCGGTACGAACCGGCGCAGATCAGCAAGAGGTGGGTAACTCATTACGCTGACCGGCACCGTCCGCACCCCAGTTTACTCAGGCGCCCAATGGAGCGCAATTTCATTATATCATCAAATTTGATTATAAAACAATACAATTAATAAACAAACACGTCAATCGCTTGGGGATTATAAAGATTACACTATTTATATGAGTAACAGCGAGGAAAAATTAAGAGAGTTTATTTCCAATAGGGTAAAGGAACTTCTGAAAGCGAAAGGATCGCCAACGCAGAAAACAGTGAGCGGTTTAATTGGACATGGCGAAAATCAGCTTACCCGTCTCCTTACCAAGAAACATACTCCCTCAATCCTTATTGTGTACGATCTCTGCAACTATTTTGGAATCACGTTGTCAGAATTTTTTAAGGAAGATTATAGCGGAGATAAATCAACATCGTCACTCGTGAAGTTGTTAAACGACAAGTATGATGCCGATGTCATAAATAAGTTATATGATCTCCTTGATTCTTTGGATAAAGCGACGGTAAAAGTATTGTTGTCATCTTATGCCGATTACCATCAATCCAAAAATGTAGATAAAAAGTAAGAAGGGGAAACAGATATGAGCGAACCGAATATGCAGGATATTATGGATGTTTTAGTTGGCATGAACCAAAGGTTTGATAGTATTGATAAACGTTTTGATAAAGTAGATGAAAGCCTTAGTAAAGCAGATGAAAGACTGGCTTCATTAGAAAATGACGTTCTTGCCCTGAAGCTGGATAACGAGAATGTGATTAAGCCTGCCATTCAAACAATAGCGGAGAACCAAACGCTCCAGATCAAAAAGCTGGAGGATATGCAAAAAGCCGTAGAAGTGATCCCAGATTTGGAAATGCGGGTGGATAACCTTGAAAAGTCTTATCGTGAGGATCACTCATTCAAGGCTGTAAAATAACGGCAAATCAAAACCGACTGATAGATAGCAAGGCCATTCTTCGGAATGGCCTTTTCATGTTCTCCATAATTTAATATTAAAATTCGTCATTTTTAACGCTATGTAGCAGCTGCGGAATATATAATGTCCAATACACCCTCAAACCAAGAATATCTGGAGAGAAGTAATGGACAGAATTATTTTGCACAGCGATATCAATAGTTTTTATGCAAGCGTGGAGTGCCTGAAAAATCCTGAATTGCGAAATGTCCCAATGGCTGTCGGCGGTTCGACTTCGGAACGTCACGGTATTATCTATGCCAAAAACGACTTGGCAAAAAAGGCCGGTGTATCGACTGGAGAAGCACTATGGCAAGCTCGACAGAAATGTGATGGCCTTGTGATCGTCCCTCCGCATATGGAAGAATATATTGCTATTTCAGAACGTGTGCGGGAAATCTATAATCGGTTTTCCTGCATTATTGAGCCATACGGAATTGACGAGTGTTGGATCGATTGCACCGGAAGTACGAAACTCTTTGGGAGCGGCGTCAATATTGCACAACAA
Organism: Christensenella timonensis; assembly: GCF_900087015.1. Lineage (NCBI taxonomy): Bacteria > Bacillati > Bacillota > Clostridia > Christensenellales > Christensenellaceae > Christensenella > Christensenella timonensis. The sequence goes on along the minus strand of NZ_FLKP01000002.1, from coordinate 2,262,729 downwards.
ATCATGGATACGGTAAAACGGGAAATAGGGATGACCGTCAGCATCGGCGTCAGCTTCAATAAAATATTCGCTAAGTTTGGCAGCGACTACAAAAAGCCTGCCGCGATCACGGAAATCACGCGCGAAAATTTCAGGGATATCGTATGGCCTTGCCCCATCGAGGATCTCTTTGGTATCGGCAGGCGCCGCAAGAAATCTTTCAACCGGAAGGGGCTTTACAAGATAGGGGATATCGCGAAGTACGGGCGGGAACACCTTGTGTCATGGTTTGGAAAAGTGGGCGGTGAATTATGGGATTCGGCTTGTGGCCTTGATGAAAAGCCGATTTCTCCTTATGGGTATGTGCCTCCCGTTAAATCCGTAAGCAGTGGAATCACTTGTACGTCTGATCTGCTCAATCAGGAAGAAGCCAAAAAGGTAATTTTTGACCGTTCGCTGAACATTTCACACTCTTTACGAAAACACGGACTTGCGGCCTGCGGCGTTGAGATCAGTGTACGGGATATTAACTTGCACTCATGGACGTTTCAAGGTCAAATTCCATACGTCACCCAGGCATGGCACGATATAGCAGAACAGGCGTTTATCCTTTTTTGCAAACGGTATCGGTGGAGCAGCCCTATACGTTCTCTGACGGTTCGTGCAATTAGTTTGGTTCCTTCCGCGCAGCCGGAGCAGCTTTCCTTGCTTCATGACCAGCAAAAGCGTGCCAAAAACGAAATACTTGAAAAGACGATAGAATCAATCAAAAAGCGGTTTGGCAAACGCGCGGTTTTACCGGCCCTGCTGATAAAGGACACTAAAATTCCGGTTGACAGCCCCGGTGAATTGATGAAAATGCCAAATATGATTTATGGATAAGAGAAAATCAGGCCAAGATAAAAGGAGTTTTCTTTTTACTATGGATTCCGCGCGCTCCGGGTTCATGGTCAGACGATGGCGGCAAAAGAACTCCTGACCTCACCGTACACCTTCTATAATTACACTTCCTCTTGTTTTATTTTCTCCCGGAGAACGGTTTCAATCCAATTTGATAACGTGCGATTTTCCTCGGCAGCAGCCTTTTCAACTGCCAACTTAAATTCTGGCGTGACCCGCAGCCGGATCACTGCTGTTTTGGTTGTTTCCTTCATAAATACCTTATTTCACCTTTTTTGCGATGAACCTATAATATTGTTCGTACAATTCTCCGGCTTCATCGTAGACGTTAATTCTCAAATTATTATCATCAATTTCAGCTGTGAAGGAATCCGGACTAATCCATTCAACAATATGATCCATTGCGAAAATGATCGCTTCCTGTTCCGATTCGGCCTCAATGTCATCGTCCATTACTTCGCTAATATCATTATGCGGTTGGTACCCTTTTGCCTGTTCCCTGTTATCTACCAAATATTCTACTCTGTACTTCATTTTTCAATCCTCCGTTTGATTTGTCTTACAATTATATGTTACCACGATGTAGCTACAATATCAATAGGAATATTAAATAAAACGAACATAATTTGTTTTGCACCTCGATACGATTACGAAAAGTTCCAATGGCTGTCGGCGGTTCGACTTCTGAACGTCACGGTATTATCTATGCCAAAAACGACTTAGTAAAAAAGGCTGATGTGAAACAGAACAGGCACTTTGGGAAGCGCATCAAGTTGCGATGGCTTGGTGATCGTTGGAGACGATCAAAAAGCGGTTTGGCAAACGCGCGGTTTTACCAGCCCTGCTGATAAAGGACACTAAAATTCCAGTTGACAGCCCCGGTGAATTTATGAAAATGCCTAATTTGATTTATGGGTAAAAAGAAAATCACATCTTGTTTTTTTTAGTATCTGAAACATAAACATTGCAGACTAAATAAGATTGGCTTATCATAGTTATGAGGGGAGTTTGTAAATATGAAAGATACAAACAAAGCCAAAAAATTTATGGAACTCTTTGAGGAACATGAAGAATATCTGAAACGATTTATATATTCCCACGTTCGTAATACTGAAGATACGAAAGATATCTATCAGGAGTGTCTTCATAATGCTTTTAAATCCTTTAACCAATTACGCGATGAGAAAAAGTTTAAATCTTGGGTTGCCGCGATTGCAATGAATTTGATCCGAAAAAAGTTTCAAAAAAATAAATATACCGAAATTTCATTGGAGGAAGTATATGAAGCGAATCCAAATCAAACTGTTTTCAGGGACGAAGAAAGCAACGTTGAGGAAATAATTTTAAGAAATCAAAATAAAAAAGATGCAAGGGAAAAGATTGGGCAATTATCATATAGAGAAAGGGTATTTGTATATTATTACTATGAATTAGAAAAAAACATTGAAGAAATAGCAGGAATATTAAGTACAAAACCTGGCACCCTTTATTCTCTGCATTCGCGGATAAAGGGAAAATTAAGGAGGAAGGAGGGCGATTATGGAACCCACAGACGAAAGAAAAGCAACAAAGAAAATGCTTGAGGACAGTTTTGAAGAGATGTATCAAGAAGATGTGGAGGCACATAAAGATGAATTTGAACAAATAAAGCAGAATTTTTTGAAGGAAAGCGGACCGAAAAAAAAGAAAAAGCGAAATGGCATCCTATCAAAAATTGGTTTTGTAGCAGCTTTGGTTTGCGTTATATTTGTTGTATCCTTCATAATGTCCGATATACCTGAAATAAAAGCCTTTAGATATGATATCAGCGAAAAAGTAAACTCGTTCTTTACACCAAAGGATAATTATGAATTTCTAGAATTGGATCAGTTAGCCGAAAAAGAAGGAATTGTATTCCCCGCTTTTTCATATTTGCCTGTTGGGTGTGAAATGGGCGATGTTTCATATAAAGATTTTGGAGACACCTATGTTGTCAATTATACGTTGACAAAAGAAGATGAGTATATATCGGTTATGATTGAAACATATAATGGTGATGAAGCGCGGTCAGAGCAATTCTCTTTTAACGATTTTGAGCGAATTGATAAAGAGGATAAAATAATTGCATTATCACAAAGCCCTCCGTATACAGCAGTTGTTTTTATGAAAATGTATGAAATAAGGTTATCCACAAATATTAGTCGTGAAGAAATATTAAAGATCGTTGATGGAATTCAATAAAAAAGTGCAAGGAAATTGAACGTATATGCCTCCTATATTATGAAACCAAAATAATAAGGAGGCATATATTATGCGAAAAGTAGTATCTTTAATTATCTGTATTTTATTAGTTCTCTCAGTATGTGGTATAGCATTTGCAGCGGATGATAGTGGCATCAATCCATCACCAAATCCCAATTATGCGGAAAGCGAAATATTTACCGGACCGACACCCTATTCAGCAGGCTCAATTACATATGCTTATGCAGCAATCTCCAGAGGCAATGGGTATTTGCTTTGTAAAGCCGATACTGATGCGAATGCGCTATGTGATAAACTGGGAGCCTACATGGTGCTTCAAAAGTGGAATGGGAGCAGTTGGACAACATATAAGACTGGATCAGATTATGGTAAGAACTGCGCAGGTTATAATGCTCGCCTTTCATTCTCGGTAGGTTCAGGAACATACCGCCTTGTTGCTTACCATAGATCATACAATGGGAGTTCGATTTTTAATCAGATAACTCGGACTACGACTAGTATAACGGTTTAGCACAATCACATATCCCCCAAAAAGATCAGCAAAAAATTTGCTGATCTTTTTTAATAAAAATTGCAAGGTTTTTGGCTCTTGATGTATCTAATATTTTAAAGGGAAAATTATTGTTTTTTTAATATTCGCAAACAAGTTGCATATATTTCCAAATACAAACCACTTGTAAGACAAGTGACGAAACAGAAGGGAGGGAGTCCAATGGGTAATAAAAAGTCCTTACAAAACTGATGGTTGGCAACCCTATCGCGTAAGCGATAGCCAGCTTCGTAAGGACTATACGACCAAGTATACTCAGGAATCCAATGGATTTCAACATTTTACTCTGTTTATTCATAAACATTTCGTATGTTTGTGAATCAAGGAAGGAGATCAAAATGAAAAAATCAACGAGAATAATCGTAATGGTACTGGTAGTTGTTATGGTTCTTGCTGTAGCTTCGACAGCATTAGCAAGTTCGCAAACTCATTCAAATCGAAAGATATATGGCGGTCCCTCTCAGTCGGTTATGTGGGCAACAAGGGATAGATCTGTCAATATTGAAGCGCGTGTTGATTCATGGGTAAAGCGGAGCCAAAGTAATTGGAGAATGCGTGGATATAGCACAAGTTCTGGCACGGCTTGCACTGTACTTTCTCCAGAAATAGTACGCACCGGAAATTGGCTGGCTGATTTTACATCTTATCCGTCTGGTGTAAATATCAAAATGAGTATTGCTAGTTCCAGTTCGAGTGATTATCTTATTTTCAGTAGCGGAGTAACATATTGCTAATCTATTAGACCGATTTGTTGTTAGCGGCTGAAAAGCCGCTAACAACAAATTAAATAGAAAATAATTAAGAATTTTTTTACTTGCTTTCTATATTTGATAAGGATGAGCGATTATGGGTAAAAAAAACAAATATATTTTTATAATTGTAATTTTGATTGTAAGTTTTACGCTTGTTGTTGCAGCTTGTAGCAATCCAGATATCGTCCCAACAAATAAAATCACTGTAACCGCAGATATGATAGCCTCTGATATAGAAACATATTCTATTACAAAGGTAGAAAAAACAATCTTTACAGATGAACAGATTCTTTCTTATGTAGAAAAATTTACTAATAGCACGGAAATGTATTCTGATTGGGCAACAATAGGTAAGTCGGCAAATGATAGTTCGGATTCACGCCTAATCATATCAAAACTTGAGCCGAATGTTTATCACGATGCTTATATAAGACAAGACGATGGTTCAATAGCACAATGTACGTTTGCGCGTAATCATAATAACTTTGCATATAAAAAAAATATGAATGCAGAAGTGTATCCTCAAAGTTCAATCAATGAAGAAATTTCGGCTTATACTCCTAAATCACCTTTAATTTCAAAAGAGTCAGCATATGAACAGGCTTCTGAATATGCAAATGATATTGGAGCAAATGATTTATCTCTCTTTACCGAAGAACCTTGCACTATCGTCTTGGGAGGGGAGATTGATTCGTTCGGGTGGATGTTCACATTTACTAGGAGTATAGATGGATTGCAGAAAATATATTATCCTGGTTCATATTATTTGAATCCTGACGTTCCTCCAAATTATGGAGCACCTTGGGAACCTGAATTTCTAAAGATTGCCATAAACGAAAACGGCTTATGTTTGCTATGGTATGAGGGTGCGTGCAAAATAAATGATGAAGAAAAAAACCCCGAAAAAATTGAGGGTGTTGATACAATAAAGGATCGGGCTATAGATTCTTTACAAAAAATATTTGCAGCAAGTAGCCCTGACGACGAAGCACTCGAAATCAATATTACGAAATTTGAATTAGGGATTGATTTGCTTTCACCTGATAAACAGGATGACGATGGCGAATATATTCCTACATGGACAGTTTATTTTGATTATGGCTATCCAAATTCAGAATATAAATCACAATCTTCTATTGTTTTAAATGCTATTGATGGAAGCTATGTTGAACCAAGGGTAACTAACCAATATTTAGCTAGTATATAATAAATTTGCGCGTTTAAGAAACCCGAAACAAGTATATGAAAGCGAGATGACCACATGAAAATTACTTTAAAAACAAAACGCCATACGATTTTTGGGATATTCATTCTATGTATCGTTTTTTTAGCAACTGCTTGTCAGGCTACACCAGAGCAAGCAGCAGTTGTTGGAAAGTTGCAGAATACAAATGATAATTCTTCAAATGCAACCCATGAAGATACAGGATCAGATAGTCAATTATTTCAAATACTTGGCGCACCTGATCGTTGGGTATTAGATAAACCAAGTACATCAAATAATTCGCATATGACTCTTAACATCAATGCCGAAGTTGTTTTACCGGAAACTACAGAGATTCCTGTTGTATCTGCTGATTTGAGAAATTTTACGCAAGATGATATTGATGTTGTTAAGAATATATTTTTTGGTGAAAATGCCAAGTATAATGAATATAGTACCGAAACAAAAGAAAATATTGAGGCACATATTCTGTCGATAAAAAAGGAATTGAGCACACTCGATAATTCTCCTGAAAACTCCTCTTATCGTGACCAACTAAATAGTAGAATAAATGAGCTTGAGAGCGAATATATATCTGCGCCAAGCGAAAGCAACTTAAAAGAGGCAGAACCAATTCTCCAGAATGGTTTTGTAGTTCCCGGTTCTGAAGGTGGAGAATGCGAAGGCTTTTCTGTTAGCACAAACAAGGATGGAAAAAGATATATATTCGAGGTCGCAAATGGGTGGCTTGGATACCTTACCTATATGAGTATCAATGATGGAGATTGGGCTTTTACCCCAACATCAGGTGAACCATATAACATTAATACGACTAAAGAAGATGCCGCAAAGCAGGCATCTGAATTGGTTTCAAAAATTACACAGGACTACGAATTATGTTATGTTGGTTGTGCTGCAAGACAAGCAAAGTATTCAACCGATAATTGGGGATGGGCTTGTGTTTTTATGCGTAGTATAAACGGTGTTCCCACGGCTTACGCATCCAACGAAATAGGAGAAGATATGGAAGATACAAATGCTGCTCCTGTCAAATATGAGAAAATAATGGTTGTGGTTAATGATAATGGGATTGTTTCTTTTAAATGGGAAAGTCCAATGACAATAAATTCTATTGAAAATGAATCGGCCAATCTAGTGCCTTTTAATGAAATTGAAAAACTTGCATTAGATGCAATTAACACTGACTATATGACACAAAATGAGATGTATGATGATTTTACAGTGGATGTCACACGAATCGAATTAGGTCTCATGCGAATCAAGCAACCTAATAGCGGAGCGTATTATTATTCCCCAGTTTGGAATATTTTCTCAAAAATTACCGCTGCCGCATTGCCGGGTGAAGGAGTTGAAACCTTTGGTGAACAAAAAGCTTATGACGATGATGGAACCCCTATTCGTCTTAACAGCGGATTCACTGAAGTATGGGGGCCCGTTACACTCAATGCTATTAACGGAAGCCGGATTGATCGAAATGTAGGATATTAAGTATATTATTGCTTATATTAAAAAGGAATAGGATATGCTAATGTGGATACTTTCAAGACAGATTTAAAACGTTCCTTAACATCTTGGGGCTTTATAGTGGGGATTATTGGTATTGCAGTCGCAGCATTTTTGGGGGTTTTCGACCAAATTTTGCCGATATTTCAAGGACAAATGGTAGATGGTCTTGCAGATGGATATTCTATCCAACTTTCAATATCGTCACTTCAAACAGATATGATGCTGTTGGTGTTACCGATCCTCGCTGCTTTGCCTTTTACTACCGCTTTTGTGGACGATCAAAAGAGCCGCTATCTGCGCGAATATCTTCCGCGCGCAGGCAAGCGGCTATATCTTGTTTCGCGGGTGGTGACAACTTTGCTTTCAGGTGGGCTGGTGCTCTTTTTGGGCGTACTTGTAGTTTGCTTTGTATTCGCTCTGCTGTTTACGCCGCTGGAACTCATCCCACAGGGAATTGAAAATGTCGTGGCGACTGATACGGCAGGCGAATTGATTGACGTAGTCGCGCAGCTTACATTTACCGATCTCATGGGCCGTGCGTTTCTGTTCTTTTTGTCAGGGGCATTTTGGTCGCTCGTGGGAGGGCTGTTCGCCACGCTAACGATGAGCAAGTATATGGCATACGCCTCTCCATTCATCTTTTATTATGTCCTCGTGATCCTTTCGCAGCGATACTTCACAGATGCGTATGTGCTGAACCCGCAGGAGTGGCTGAATCCGTCCGAGTTGTGGAATGCAGGAATATGGGGAGCAGCACTGCTTGTGGGGGAACTGGTGATTCTTGTCGGACTTTGCTACGGCTTTTTGATGCAAAGGAGGATACGAGATGCGTAAGATAGGGCAGTCATGGTCCGTTGCAGTATATAATTTCCGGCAATGGAAAAAGAATCCGCGTATCATCGTGACCTTTTCGTTGGCATTCATACTGTGTTTTTTGCTATCTAACAAGGCGGTGCAGTTCGCGCAGGAGCAGGGAACGATATTGCAGCTTGTGGAGGCGTTCGTGTGGACGTTCGGGGACGCGAACAATATCCTCATTTCATCATTGCTGCTCGTGCTTCTGTTTGCAGACATGCCGTTTATCTGCGAGGGGACGCCATTTTACCTGATGCGCACGACGCGCGCGGCGTGGCTTTGTGGGCAGATCATATACATTTGTCTTGCAACACTTCTCTACATCACCTTTATCCTTGTTGCGACCTCTGCGCTGTGCGCGCATCTGTCGTTTATCGGCAACCAATGGAGCGAGACGGCGGCGATGCTAGGGTATTCGGGAGCGGGGCAGGCAATCGCGCTGCCCGCGTTTGTAAAGACGCTTGAAATGAGTACGCCATACGAATGTATGGGCACGATTTTCCTGCTGATGTTGCTGTACACGCTGCTGATGGCATCTATCATGTTGGCAGTCAACATCCGCAAGGGACAGTTTTGGGGCGTGATCGGCGTGTTTTTGTTCAGTCTTGTGGGTATTTTGTTAAATCCGCAGATATTCGGACAGATGTTTCATTTGCCACAAGAATTGATGTACAAGGCGAATGTGGCGGTGGGGTGGCTGTCGCCTTTAAACCAGGCGACGTACCATATGCACAATTTTGGATACGACCTGTTGCCACGATTATGGCAGACATATCTCATTTTTGTTGCGGCGATTGCGGCGTTGTTTGTTACGGCGCTGCGTGGAATGAAGAAATATAACTTTAACTTTACGGGGAGCGACGTATGAAGGATATCTCGATCAGCGTACAGCATGTATATAAGGACTTTAACGGCGAAGAGGTGCTGCGGGATGTGCACCATGATTTTGAGACGGAAAAAATCCACGGTATCATTGGCAACAACGGTTCAGGCAAGACGGTGCTTTTTAAGTGTATTTGCGGTTTTCTATTTCCATCGAAAGGTAAAATATTAGTGGACTATGAGCAAGTGGGGAAGGATATGGATTTCCCGGAGGATATGGGGATCATCATTGAGACGCCGGGCTTTTTGCCTACGCTCACAGGAATGAAGAACTTGCAGCTTTTGGCATCGCTGAAACGCAAGATCGGGGATCGGGAAATCCGCGAAACGATCAAAAAGGTGGGGCTGGATCCAGATTTGAAAAAGCACGTCGCTAAGTATTCGCTGGGGATGCGGCAGCGGCTGGGAATCGCGCAGGCAATTATGGAAGATCCTTCCCTGCTCATTTTGGACGAGCCGTTTAATGGCCTTGACAAGCAGGGTGTGAAGGATATGCGCGAACTGATTAAGGGATTAAGAAATAAGGGAAAAACAATCCTGCTGGCAAGCCATAATGCAACAGATATTGATGAATTGTGCGATACGGTGTGTGAGATGGATGCAGGGATATTGACGGCGGTGCGGTGATATGACAGAACCCATTATTTCGGTAAGGAACCTTGTCAAAATATATAAAACAAAAAAGGTGCGCTTTAAAGCCCTGAACGGTATTGATCTGGATATTTATCCCGGCGAATTTGTGGCGGTGGTTGGTACGTCCGGGAGTGGAAAATCCACACTTTTGAATCTGATCGCCGGGCTGGAAAAGCCTACAGCGGGAAAAATATTCGTCAAGGAGAAACCGATCCACAAGATGAAGGAGGATGATTTGGTGGAATTCAGGCTTAACCATATCGGCTTTATCTTCCAGAGCTTTAACCTGATGGACACACTGACCACGATTGAAAATGCTGCATTCCCATTAATGCTTCGAGGAATATTGCCACAAAAAAGGAACAAAGAGGCGGAGGAACTTCTTTCACGGCTTGGGCTTTCAGGGCATCTTGCACACGATCCTGATGAGCTTTCAGGGGGACAGCAGCAAAGAGTATCCATAGCGCGGGCAATCATCACGAAGCCGGAAATATTATTCGCGGATGAACCAACGGGAAACCTTGACAGTGAGACTGCGGAGCAGATCATGGGAATCTTACAGGATATTGTGAAAGAGAACGGGACCACGCTTCTTATGGTCACGCATGATATGGAGAAAGCGCGGTATGCGGACCGGATCGTGCATATTGCGGACGGGGAGATTGTCGGAATTGAAGAAAAAAACAAATAAGGATCTCATTATATTGGGAATCGCTCTCGGTGCGATGGTGGCATATGTCATTGCTACAGTAGCCAATACGATTTTATTGAAATCAACTTGGAAGTGAGGGAGTAGGAAATGAAAAAGATATTGAGCGGATTACTTGCGGTCATCATCATATTTTCTGTCACGGGAGTCGCATTTGCCGCAGGTGAAAGCCAGGCGTCAGTGGTAGAGGAAAAAAGTACGGACAATACGGTTCTTGTGATTGATAACAGTAATCTGTACCCGGGTATGGATAAGCCCTACAGCAGTGGGTATATGCCATCTATCTCAAACGGAGCAGCATCAATCATTCTTCCCCTTATTTCCTCGCAGGAATTACAGGGAAACAGTATTAATATGACGGTTAATTTAGGAGATGCGGTATCTTCTCCGTTTGTATTCCAGAATTACGATCAGACGATCAAGTTAGCCGAGCATAGTGTCAACAATGGAAAGGATAAGGTATCCGCATATCTCGTTGACCTTTCCCTGCCGCTTACGCAGGGACGCACAAACGGACGGTATCCAATTACTATCAATGTGCAGGGGCAGGTAAAAGGTGGGGCGCAGTTTACGCAGGCGTTTACATTGTATGTGACAGTGACGGACGGTGTTGATCCAAACGCGCCACAGGACACGGGCGGAACGCAAGATACTCCTGTTACGGATGATCCCGCAGGAGGCGATGCGGGCGGAACAGGCGGCGGGGGCGGCGAAGAAGAACCCGCGCCGCAGCCCAAGGCAATGATCGCAAGCTATTCCGTAACTCCCTCCCCGGTTCTCGCCGGACAGGAATTTGATCTGTCTGTTACCATGCAAAACACTAACGACAGTCAGCCCATGCGTAATGTCAAGGTAACGATCTCTGGAGAAACGGCAGATGTGATCCCGATGGGTGAAACCAATTCCTTTTATTACAAAAAGATCGGAACAAAAGATACGGTGACAATCAATACAAAACTAATGGTGCAACAGACAGCAGAGCCAAAGCCGCAGAAGATCATGCTGCATATCGAATACGAGGGAGATAAGGCAACTGCTTTTACCTCGGATGAATCCATTGTAATTCAGGTCAAACAACCCATGCGTATTGAGTACGATGATCCGGAAATACCCAAAGAAGTCAATGCGGGAGATACGATGTCTATTTCCATGAATGTGATGAACATGGGGAAAGGGACTGTATACAACGTGCGCGCAGAATTGGAAGCGCCCGGCCTTGTGCCGGAGGGTAGCGCATTTCTTGGTAATTTAGAGAGTGGAGCATCGAAAAAAAGCGACCTGTATGTATTTGTCGGCACGCTCGATACGGGAGAAAGCGGCAATTCTGACGCAAAGTATGGCCCGACAACAGGTAAAATAGCTCTTTCCTATGAGGATGAGTTCGGTGAGGTATCTACGCAGGAAATTGAATTCAATACCAATATCAACCCGCCTATCATCAACGCCCCGCAGGAGGAAGAAGAAGAAAAGCCGGAGACGCAAAGCCAGTGGTGGATATCCGTTATCATCCTCGGCGCGGTGATTGGCGCAATCTTCGGCATCCGGTACGCCTTGAAACGCAAAAAGCAGAAAGCGAAAGATCATGAGGACGCCTGATTTATTCAAACTGGCATTTATCAATTTAAGCAGGCGTAAATCGCGCACCTTTCTCACCGTGCTTGGCGGGATCGTGGGGACGGCTTGCATTGTTTTGATGCTGTCCATCGGCTATTCCAACTATAAGCAGTTTTCGGATATGCTGACAGACAATGCTCGCCTGACACAGATCCAAATAAACGACTATTCTTCATCGTCAACATCCGGGCGTGGGGGCATCACGGACAGCACGGTGCAGTCCATCGCGGCAATGGAACACGTCACGGCGGCATCACCGACAATACAATTTCCAGTAACAATCAGGACGGGGATATACGAGGCGAATACCCAAGTGATTGGTATCGATCCTGCTGTATTGAGCCTTGAATTTGAGGAAGGCAGTATGTTCCAACCCGGGGGTTCAATGACCGTTCTTGTGATAGGCGGGGATGCGGTGCAGCAGTTTGTCGATCCTCAGAACCCGCCCAATTACGCGGATTATGAGGAATACAGCAAATATGAGCCGGAGATCGATTGGCTGGGGACGGAAATGGAAATGCAGTTCGGCTACGATATGGGGGACATGGGAGATGCGGAAGTCCCGGCGGGCAGTATGTACCGCGCGACGGTATCCGGGCTGACGGAAAAGACACACTCACAGGACAGCAGCAGTATTTACATGGATTTGTCTATTGCCAAACGGATGCTGATGGACAACAGGGAACTTGCGGACTATATGGGAGTGCCGGTCAATTCCTATCAGCAGGTGATCGTGCGGGTGGACGATATGGACAACGTGCAAGCCGTGATGGACGAAATCAAAAAACTTGGTTACGAGACGTACAGCGAGACGGAATACATCTCGCAGATGCAGGAGGAGCAAAGCAGGCAGCAGGGCCAGCTCTTTGCCATCGGGCTGATCTCTTTATTTGTTTCCGCCATCGGCATTGCCAACACAATGTATGCTTCGATCCTCGAGCGGCGGCGGGATATTGGCATTATGAAGGTCGTGGGTATGAAGATCAAGAAGATACGACAGCTTTTTTTGACGGAATCGGCGATCATAGGTCTGCTTGGCGGGTTGATTGGTCTTGCGGTCAGTTATATCGTGGTGCTTGCCATCAATACGGGAACGGAGCAGACAAGCTTTCTCGGGATGTATTTCTCCGAAGGGATGAAGGTGGAGATTCCCGCGTGGGTGGCCCTCGGCGCAATCGGGATTGCGGTATTGGTTGGGATCATATCAGGCATCTACCCCGCGCGTAAAGCCACGAAGATGAGTCCGCTCGAGGCCATGAGGAGCGGAAATTAGGTGTGAATGATGGAAAAGGCAGTACAGCAGGAGAAAAAAAAGAAAAGCGATAAACGGTTTTGGATCGTTTTACTGCTTGTAATTGCTGCTCTCATTTGCCTGCGGGTTTTCGTGCTGGATTGGATATGGATCAGCGGCGAATCCATGCTGCCGACATTACAGGACGGTGAACTTGTACTGACCGAAAAGATCTCCAAAAATACCGGAGGACTATCGCATGGCGATCTTGTGATCGTTATTTATCCGGACGGACTGCAATGTGTGAAGCGTATCATCGGCATGGAAGGCGATACGATTTCGATACATGATAATATGGTTAGTGTCAATGGAGAAACAATAGATGAACCCTATTTGAATGAGAATCGCTTTCCAGACATGGAAACAATAACAGTGCCTGAAAATAACATATTCGTTATGGGAGATAACAGGAATCATTCATCGGACAGCAGGGAGCCGATGATTGGACCGATACCTTATGATAATATTGTGGGACATGCAATATCCGTAATATATCCGTTCGATAGAATAAGAGGTGTGAAATAGATACAATACTGCATTGTTGTATCTTAAATGAAGAACATAGTTTCTTAAAAAAATATATCTAGTAACTTGCACCTTTGCAGCCGTTAACCGCAAAGGTGTTTTTTGTGCGCCTTTTAAAAGGTGCAGATCACCACCATCCCCGTTTTGAAACTTATTTCAAGTCTCGAAACGGAGGTTACCATGAAAAAGATAAATATGAAAAAGTATTATCCACTTTTCCATGAACAGGATATGTGGATTGAAGTTCCTGATGCGGTTGAATGTGTGTTGGATGAATTGTATCGTGCAGAAGCATCCCATTATTCAAGGATACGGTATCACAAAGCGTATTATTCACTTGATCGGGCAGACGGAATTGAGAACGCAGCATTATTCTTATTTCCCTCACCGGAAGATCAGGTTATACAAAGGCTGGACCGCAACCTTTTGTACGCTGCAATTTTAAGGCTGCCGGAAAAACAGGCGCATCGAGTGTATGCGCATTTTTTTCTAGGATTAAGCATAAGCCGGATTGCGGAACAAGAAGGAGTTGACCGGACTACTGTTTCACACTCAATAAGGAGGGCAATTAAAAATCTAAAAAAATTCTTATTGTAGAGCACCATATTCTGTCCTGTTTTTCTTTTGAACGTGAAGGCTTTTATCTCCGGCACCTTGAAAAACAGGCGTCTAAAGAAAGATCTGCCCGTAGGGGAGGCGGCTGGGATATCGGTGATGGTCATGAGCCGTGACCAGTTCAAGTTATTGCCCGTTCGCTATGGGAAGTAGTGTCGAATAATAGCGTTTAAAATACATGGGAGAAGCAGCGGATCGACGAACAAAACGGTTTTCCAACATAAATCCGCTGCTTTTCTATCATAAGAGAAAGTGTGGTGAATAGTCATGGGAAAGGAAAGAATCGATTGAAGCCATAAACCAGAATGTATCAGATTGCTTCCATTTAGCACCGGCGAATTGATGAAAATACCGATTATGATCTATGGACAAATTTTTATTTTGAGACCTATACAAAAACGGGATACAGTGATATACTTTCATTAAGGACAAATGAATTGTAGGTATGGTCATGAACAAGGGGAGTCCAAAGAGTGGGTTGGATTCGCTTCTGAAGCATTATCCGTCCAGAAAAAATTTAGGAAAATCAAAGTTAAACGCAAAGATAAAAGTGCATATGGTGAAAGTTTGCATTTAGGATACCTGACTTAAAGGGTGTCCTTTTTTATTCATAAAAATTCGTTGAGTATCGTAGCGAAAAGTGTGGGGTTGGTGTTATGAAAAAGAATTGGAGAGCTAAATTCTATATCGGTTCAGTCTCGTTGGTCTTTTGTATCGTGACTATACTGCAGCCGTTTGCTGTTGCATATGCCGAATCGGGCGTGGGCCGGGTAGAAAATGTCGCCGAAGGGATTACTGTGCGGCAAAACTGGAACGGCAGCAAAACCCTCACCATGCAGCTCACGGACGAACAGATGGAAGCAATGGAACCGGACGACAGTGATGCGCTTCTGGTCGATCGGGGGGACGCTATCATAAGCACCAGTGAAACCGTAGATGCGGAAATCAACAATGATTTTAAGCAGAACGACGAACTGGTTACCGTTGCAAAGGATGGGACAAGTATTTCGATTGCGCCTATTGTGGACGAATCAAATTTTGAGCAAGAAAATATTCCGAAATCGCCCGATGATTTGGCAGGCAGCGAAGAAGCCGAAAGTGCTGCGCCACAGAATCCAGAAATGCCTGTAAATGAATCGGAAGATCCCGTGCAGCCGGAAACGCAGGAAGCGGGGTTAACGGACATAACAAATGAAGAAGCGGGAAACAGCCTGTCGCCGGAAGCAACCGCCAATGGTGAAATTGAAGCGATTCCCGCGCCGGAAGCGGTTCAAGAAGCTGAAGCAGCGGAAAATCCAACGCCGGAACCAACCGCAGAACAGGCGCCTGCTGCGGCGCCAACCCCGGAAGTATCGGAACCAACAGCCGTCCCGGTCTCGAAAGAAGATAGTAAGCCGGAACTGCGTAAGGAAGGATATTCAGGGAGCGCATTTGAAAGCGTAACATACGAAGGCGTTTTTGATCCCTCGACGGACTTGCGTTTAAAGGCCAGGGAAAATGGGATCAAAGAAGATATCATTATCAATGAATACACGGAAAATAATGTATTTGAATACCGGATAAACCTCGGCGGCCTTGTTCCCCGGCAAGAGGGGCAGGAAATCCTTTTAAGTGACAGCAATGGCGTCAATATTGCACGGATCGCAGCGCCTTTCATGACAGACGCGGCAGGCGCATACAGTGAAGATATTGCCGTATCAATCCGGCAGGATGGGAGTTCATATATCATTCGCTATGAGCTAAGCGATTCATGGCTTACACCGGAACGTGCATATCCTGTGATCGTTGATCCATCGGTATATTATGATTCTGTAGACGCTGCATCTCTTGGGTTAGAAGACAATTATGTCAGCAATACAAGCCCGGATACTGTCAATACCTATAACCGGGAATACTTTCGTGTCGGCAATGATACGATTGCGATCAACCAGGCATATATCCGATGTGTGATACCCGAAGATATTGTAAATAAAAGCAGTAATATCCTGATTCAGCATGCACAGGTCAATATGTATGAAACATCTGGAAAAACGAGCGGAAACACATTCTTGAAGTATAGTCAATAGAGTGGACAGAAAAAAGTGAAGATAATTAGGGGAAACGAGCATCAGCTTCATCGGGAGTCAAATAACCAAGAGAAGAATGGGGACGTTTGGCATTGTAGAAGGCTTCAATATAGGAAAAAATAGCCAACTTTAAATCGTGAAAAGAAGAGTAGCTTCTACGGTTAGCTTCTTCCTTTTTCAGATATTTGAAAAAAGATTCACATACAGCATTGTCAAACGGATATCCTTTCTTGGAAAAAGACTGAACAATATTAAGGGAGTCCAAAAGACTACGGAAAGCAAAAGCGGTATATTGAGTTCCACGGTCAGAGTGAAACATCAGACCCTTGGGAGCGCTGCGGGCGGCATAAGCTTTACGGAAAGCAGTGATCGTAAGGTCCACATCCTGTTTGGAAGACAGGTGCCAAGCAATGACCTTGCGGGAAAAAAGGTCAATGACAACGCAAAGATAATACCATTTTCCGCCAGCCCGCAGATAAGTAATATCACTCACCCAAACAAGATTAGGGGCATTTTGAGTAAAGCTTTGGCGGAGACGGTCGGGACAAAGGCTGTCATCGGAACGACAGAAATAATGTCTGGGGTGAGCAGTAGACATTTTTGGTAAATGCATAGAGCGCATCAGGCGGTACACTCGTCCAACGCTGATGCGGACGCCATAGTCACGCTGGAGGACATGGTGGATTTTATAGGCGCCAAGGCGTTTGTCATAATCAGCATAAATAGTAAGGATAAGGCGTCGAAGATCCTGATTAAGAGAAACACGGGGAGCGGGAGGAGAATAAAAATGCTTGTAGTAAGTGCTTCTATTGACATTCAGGACACGGCAAAGCGTTTGAATACGGTGCTGAAAACGGAGCCTGTGGACAGCGTCTAATCGTTGTTTGAGTGAGGCGTGAATATGGCAATCGCTTTTTTTAGGATAAGGTTTTCTTCTTCGAGCTGTGCATTCCGTTTTTGGAGTTCCTTAACCTGTTTGGCAGTAAGGACTTCACCGTCGTCGACCTGAACGGTAGAATACTGCTTGATCCACTTGCCAAGGGCGGATTGAGAAACGCCGTACTCTTTACAGAGTTGGGTCTGTGTTTTGCCATTTTGGAAAAGAGATACGAGAGACTTTTTAAAATCATCATCGTATTTTTTGAAGTTATTTGCAGCCATGAAAGAACCTCCTTTTTGTGTCTCTTTTATTGTAATAGACTGTTTACTTTTATGTCTACTTTTTTAGTATAGATCCATTCTCGGTCCATCGGGTAGAAAGCAGTTGGAATTCAAGGACAATCACATGGAACAATTCCCCCCATATTTTAGATAAAGCATACGATACGCAATACGTCAACGGAAGCGGATGGTATAGCTGGAACCTGACTGAAATGTTTGGGGAATATTTTAATACGTTCAATCAGGTCGAAAATTGCGGATTTGCCCTTGTATGCGATGCAAATGATTATGGGGATTACCGTGAGTTTGTCTCGGCGGATACGCCTTCCTACCGCATGACATTCTCCATGACATATTTTGAAGGGATTCCGAATACGGGAATACGTGTTACGCCGCATACAAACGGCGTCAATTCCGGGAGCGGTTACTTTGACGTGAACTGGAACAGCGTGGAAGGCGCGGGCGGGTATTATATCGGCATATGGGATGGGAAAGAGTACGAATACCTGAATGTTGGCAATACGACTTCCTTTACAACGAGGGGAAAAGGTATTTGGCCAACCACAGCGGAAATTAACGCGGGTTCATGTAAATTGCATTTGGGCGGCGGCGGAGCAGAGCTGCCCATGATCCCCGCTCATCTATATGCAAAGAACAACCCCGGGAGCAGTTACGCAAACGACCTCAATTATTATTTTAAGGTAGTGCCGCATAACGGTACGGGGCAGGCCCCAAATCCCGGCCTGTTCAGCGAGGCATACGGGAAACTGCCGGATACGATGCCGCCGAATAAACCGTCTGCGGTCACGGTGAATCCGTCAGCATACACAAACGCGGCGAATATAACGGTTTCCTGGTCAGGGCTCACAGACTACAATAACGCGTCCGGCAGCGCACAAACAACGCTCAGCGGCGGGCAGATCGAATACCTGATCGACAGCGACAGTCCGGCAGGCGCGTGGAAAACAACGGGGAAAAATACTGCCAGCGGCAGTTATGTATTCAGTACGGCAGGACTTAAAGATGGCAGGCATTATATTGCCATCAGGGGGAAAGATGCGGCGGGGAATTACGGTGTGCATAACTACGCATATTTCTATCTGGATAAAACCGGGCCAACCGCGCCCGTGCTGTCTGTTACCCCTGCCTCATGGACCAACAACAATACGATTGGCCTTTCATGGAGTGGCATCACCGATTTAAACAACCTCAAGTCGGTGGAATACCGCTTGGATAACGGAAGCTGGGTGTCTGCAGGAAAGACAGATAAAGCATTCAATGGCCTGCCGGTAGATATTACGTCCCTTACAGATGGAGAGCACACGGTCAGCATCCACGCTACGGATGTGGTCGGAAACGTCGGGGCAGCCGGAACGGTAAAGCTGTATAAGGATACCACGGCTCCTACCGTGGAAAGCATTACCGTTGACCCGGATAGCTGGACAATATCAGATACAATCGATGTTGCATGGACTGGATTGAGCGATCCACACAGTGGCCTTGCCCGTGCGGAATATTCCGTTGCGGGTGGGGATTGGTATGATGTCCTCACACCTTATGTTCCACCAGAATCGGATCCCAATGAGCCGGGAGAAGGCGAACATGGAGACGTTTCGAGTGGGGAAGATGACCAAAATGGATTTTCACTTTTAGCAGATCCCTTTCAATTCGTGCAACAACCGATTCCCTTCATAGATATGACGAATCCACAAGGGTTGTTGTCATTATTTGCCGATCCAGACGGTGATCCACCGCCAACTCTTGGTGAAACGGGCAACATAACGGCATACCTTACGGGTTTGCCGGATGGTGAACACGAAATCGCATTTAAGGTGACGGATCAACTTGAAAATCAGCGCACCTACACGAATACGGTTTACCGCGACCTGACAAATCCAGAAATTGAAATTCTTGCACCCGTCGACGGGGATATTGCAAATGGAATGGTCGAAATATGGGGGAGTGTTTCCGACCTGTCCCTCGACGAATGGACGCTGAGCGCGACGGGAGACAGCGGCAAGAGCGTGGAGCTTGCACGCAGTACGGAGGAGCAGAATCAGCAGATCATTGGTGTGCTCAATACGGGTGCGTTCGAGGATCATGAGAAGATTGAGCTAACATTATTTGCCAGGGATCAGGCAGGAAACGAAAGCCTGATCGAAGGGATTGTCCTTGAAGTAGATAAAAGCGCGAAGCCGCTCTTTTCCGACGTAACCATCACTGCCCCTGAAAAGGGAGATAAAATAACCGTGCCGCGAACCAGCGTGGAATATACCGCGGACTACCTTCCGAAAACAGGCGATTCGATAGACAGCGGGGAAACGCCAGATGGATCAGACGAACAAAGTCAGGGAGCGAGCCAGAAAACGGCGCTTTACTATATTGACGGTGTGTTTGTCGAAGAAAAGGATGATGAGACGTCGTTTGATTTTGATGCGATCACTTACCCGGAAGGATCGTCGCACACCTTAACGGTCATTTCCGAAGATACCAACGGACAGCTGCATTACAGCGGAGGGCTTGGAGCGGCAATGCTCTTTGCCGATGCTTTTGATAACGAAGATTTTACCGCAGATAAAACGAATATAGACTATGCGCCGTCCGAAGCAAAACTCACCGATCCGTCGCAGGATGGCGAGATCGTATCTGTCCTTTCCGGTACTGCAAAAGAAATTATGGCGCTGCGCCTGAAGGCGACGGAAGAAACGCCGGACGGAACGTCAATCGAATATTCGTATTCTATTGACGGCGGGCATACATGGGAGCCGATCACAACACAAACCGATATCGCGCTTAAAATACCGACAAAATCAGTGGCAGTAAAAGCCGTATTGCACGGTAACGGCTCACAGTCGCCAGTATTGCGCGCATGGCAGCTTGAAGGTGTGATAGAGATGAGTCCTGTAAGGGTATTCTCTAATTTGCTGCGCGAAGCAAAGCCTTTTCATATTACAGAACCGGAAACGGTAACGCTGCCGGTTAAAGAGATATCTACCGACCTTTCAAGAACGGATTGTGTTAATCAGTGGCTTTATGAGGATGGGAGCCTTCACGCGGACAGCTTTACCTATGAAGCATATAAGGTGCAGGAAAGAAGCAAGCATGGACTGTCCGCATTTGCTGAGACAAAGGACGGGTTTGTATGCGTAAGCGGAACGGCAAATACGCAGCTTTTACTGCGTGAAAACCTTCCGGTTGAGTACGAACCAATCGGCGCACCGGACGCGGGCGATGCAAAGGCAATGCCGGTTCCGCAGGGGACAGTTACAAGCGGTAAGATCATAGCGCCCAGTCCCGTAAATGTGATCCGCCTTGACGCGCTTGCTGATGAAACGGATGCAGGCAGTATCGTCTACGAATATTCTTTGGATAATAAGTCGTGGGCTTCCATCGACCTGAATGATAATGTTGCGCTCCCAAAGGCTGCAAAAGAAATATATTTGAGGGCAAAGGTGCCGGATGGAGCAAGGCTTGTTTCGTGGCATCTGGAAGGATTCACCGGCACGGAGAAAAATGTCGAGGTCAGGCTGGTGCAGCCGCCTGTAAACGTCGTTGCGGCAGACTATGGAAAATATTACGAAGACCCGGCGCAGCGGAATTATATCCTGACGTGGGAAAACACGAATCCCAAAACGGAAACCGTCCAGTGTGCGGTATTCTTCAGCGTATACAAAAATGGCAAGTTGGTTGCCGAAATACCTGAGGAGAACGGAACAAGCTGCCTGGACCCGGAGTATGCAGAAGGCGCGGCTTACGAAGTATCTGTAAAGCATATTTATGGCGAGGTGGATGGGAATACGGTCACACTTTATCCGCACGAGAGTCTTAAAACAGCAGCCGAAACGGTACGGATCCCACCGCCGGAAAAACTTGACGTGGTTGAATTTACGGCGAACGAATATGAGCAATCCCAATACCTGAACGACCTGTACGGCGGAAACTATACGTTCTCTACCGAACCGTCCCCGCCCAAAGGAGAACGGCTCCTCAACGAAAAGCTGCTCGGTAAGAATAAATACTGCGCGATTGGTTTTGAACCGATCAACTTCAATAACGGCAATTTCTTTATGGAACAGGCAGATTTTGTATATGCCGACCTTGGAAGCGCGAACCTGAATATTGTGCGGACATATAACGCGCAGTCTGAAATGACGGACGGCCCGTTTGGCGGAGGCTGGGACACGGATTTCGCGCAGCATTTGATCCTTTTCCAGGATGGATCTTACGGATATGTAAAAGCAAACGGCGCGACGGTATACTTCACGCCGAACGGCGACGGGACATATACAGGAAACGATGATGATTTTCTTAGTTTTGAAGTTGACAATATCAATCACGAGATCAGAATAGAGGAACCGCAGGGCAAGACAATGGTTTTCACAACAACCGGGCTTTTGAAATCCATTGTGACCGACGAAACGAACGTCACCAAAATTGAGCGCGATGGCAAGGGGCTTATGACCGCTGTAATTGCTCCATCAGGCGCGCGGCTTGGCGTTACGATGGACACGGGCGGCCATATTACGGAAATCACGCTGCCCGGCGGCGCGGTTATGCAGTACGAATACAGCGGAACCGACCTTGTGAGTTTCACGGATGCGGACGGGAATACGAAGCGGTACGTTTACGACGGTCAGCACCGGATGACGGAGTGGTACGACGGCAACGGCGTACAGCAGGTATTTAATGAATACGATGAAAAAGACCGTGTGGTATTCCAGACAGACGCGCAGGCCGGAGAGTATCATCTGGAATATTCCCCTGATCATACAATAACGACAGATGCGCAGGGGC
This sequence comes from Christensenella timonensis, assembly GCF_900087015.1. Lineage (NCBI taxonomy): Bacteria > Bacillati > Bacillota > Clostridia > Christensenellales > Christensenellaceae > Christensenella > Christensenella timonensis. The sequence continues at coordinate 2,240,431 of NZ_FLKP01000002.1, read as the reverse complement.
AAAAGACAGAGGTTTGGTTTGACGATCAAAAACGCGTTATAAAGCAGGTGGATGCGAATGGAAACGAAACCCTGACTTCATATGACGAAGATGGGAATGTATCGGGTATTACACAAGCCGATGGAACATTGATTGCCTACGAATATGATGGCAACGGCAACAAAACAAAAGAAATCTCACCGGATGGCAGCTTTGTATCGTTTGTATATAACGAGGACAACCTGCCGGTAGAATTTACGGATAAGGCGGGAAATGTCACAAAATATGAATACGACCCCAACGGCAATCAGTCAAAGCAAATAAATCCTGATGGGAGCGTCGTGCAATTCCAGTATAACGCCTATGGCCAGAAGATACTCGAAATTGACGCAGTTGGAAATAAAACAGAATATAAATACGAGGGCGCAAACCTTGTAGAGACCATTGACGCAAAGGGCGGCGTGACAAAACTTGCATACGATCCTGCCGGGCACCTGACGTCGAAAATCGACGCATCCGGTATGGTAACGAAATATGAATACGACGCGGCGGGGAACAATACGAAGATCGTTTTTGCGGACGGGACGTTTATGGCCTACGAATACGACGGCGCGGGGAACCAGATTGCCGCCGTCAATCCGATGGGCGAAACGACGCGGATGGAATACGACGGCATGAACCAACTGGTCAGGACGATCCTGCCGGATGGGAGCGTGCAGCAAGCAGAGTACGACTTCAACGGGAATGTGAAGAAGGTAAGCAATGCGCTTGGAGAAACAGCCACATATGAGTACGACGCGAACGGCAACGCCATATCCCAGACGGATGCGGCAGGGAACCGGACAACATTTGAATATGATTCTATGAACCGCATGACCGCGCAGATAAACGCTGCGGGCGCAAGGACGGTTTATGTATACGATGAATTGACCGGTAAGCTGGCAAAAACGGTGGACGCGGACGGGAATGAGACGCAATTTCAGTATGACGCAAACGGCAATCAGGTAAAGCAAATAAACCCGGACGGCACAACGGTTACAACGGAATACGACAGCTTGAACCGTCCCGTGAAGACAACGGATGCAAACGGCGGCGTTTCCACAATCGAATATAACCCGGACAGCAGCATTGCCGCGACGATAGACGCAACGGGCGCGAAAACGACCTTTGCATACGACGCAAACGGCAATGTAACAAAAGAAACGGACGCGCTTGGAAACAGCAAATCGACCAAATACGACGCGGCAGGGAAGATCATCTCTGTCACCAACCAGAACGGCGGCGTGTTCCGCTACGAATACGATCAGGCAGGGCAGCTTGCAAAAACCATCGACCCGCTTGGCAACACGGAAGAATACGAATACGATCAGGCGGCAAACCTCATAAAGACGACAGATGTCCGCAAAAATTCCATGCGCTTTGAATATAACGAAAACGGTCAGCAGATGGGCGCTGTACTTAAAAACGGCGGGAAAACGCACACGGAATACGACGGGGCGGGGCGTGTCACAAAGCAGACGGATGCGCTTGGTAATTCGACGCAGTACGAGTATAATGCGAACGGTCAGGCCACCAAGGTTACGGACGCGCGCGGGAACTCTGTTACAATGGAGTACGATTCGCTCGGCAATACGGTCAAAACCACGGGGCCGAATGGCATATCGATTGAAAATGAATATGACGAAACGGGCAGGCTTTTAAAGAGCTCCAATGAACAGGGATTGATCACAGAATATACGTATGATTCCATGAACCGCGTGACCGCGCAGACGGTGAACGGCAAAACGACGGAATATGCCTATGACGGAAACGGCAATGTGAGACAGGTAACGGATGCGCAGGAGCATGAACTGGAACTGAAATACGATAAGGCAAACCGCCTGACGCATATCATTTATCCCGACGGGACTTCGGATCGGTATAAGTACGACGAGCTTGGTCGCGTCTCAACTCTTTTGCCGCGGCAGGGGATGCCCACGCAATATACCTATGACGCAGTAGGAAATATCCTGACGGAACAAAACGGAAACCGCATTGCAACATATGAGTACGACGCAATGGGCAATATGACGGCAAGGGTGAACCCCGACGGTTCAAAAATATCGTATGCCTATGACGCGGCGGGAAATATGGTATCGCAGACAGACGCGCTTGGCAATGTCACGCAGGTTTCTTACGATGCGATGGACTGGGCGGAAAAGATTGCCTATGCGGACGGTTCTTCGTATGAAAACAAATATGACCTTGGCGGGAACGTCATCCAGAAGACTGATGCGGAAAACGCAAAAACGACCTTTGAATACGACGCCGCCGGAAACGTGACGAAAACAACAGACGCGCTCGGAAATACTGTTTCGTATGAGTACGACGCGCTCGGGAGCCTCACAAAGGTAACGGATGCACTCAGCCATGCGACGGGGTACGAATACGATTCGCAGGGCAACCTCTTGAGCGAAACGGACGCGCTGGGGAACGTGAAGAAATATGAGTATACGCCGGAGGGGTGGCTTACAAAAATAACGAACCCGGACGGAACGGTCACGACGTATACCTACGACGATCTTGGACAGATGACGGGCGAGGATTATAACGGCGAAAAACAGGTGAGGCACACCTATAACGAGCTTGGTTTGGTGACCGAAATGACAGGGCCGGAGGGGACGAGCAAATACCAGTACGACGATAAATCCCAACTGATCTCTGTTACGGGCGCATCGGGTGATGTGGTCGGATATTCGTATGACGATTACGGGCGCAAGACAGAAATCACCTACCCGGACGGACGCAAGGTGTCCTACCGGTACGACGATATGGACCGGCTGGTCGAGGTGCGGGGGCTTGACGGCGGGAAAACCACCTATGAATACGACGCAAACGGAAACCGGATCAAAACAAAGGCAGGCGGTATCCAAACCGAATATGGCTATGACGCGATGAACCGCGTCGTATCTCAAAGGGCGAGCGGCGAAACGAATATTTCTTTTGCATACGAATATGACAAAAACGGATATATAACGGGAGAAACGCGCACAGAAGGCGAAACTGTTTATACGCGGGACTATGGCTACGATCCGCTCGGACAGCTCACTTCCTTCAAAGAAAATGACTACAGCGAAAAGTATACGTACGACGCGGCGGGGAACATGACACAGAAGGTCGCAAACGGCGTGAAGAGCGAGATGGCATACAATGCGGCGAACCAACTGACAAAGTTGACATCCGCGAATGGCGCGGTAAACTATACTTATGACGCGAACGGCAACCTGACCGCCAAAACGCTGAATGGGAAAACGAGCACATATGCCTACGACGCGGCAGGGAAGCTGACGGATTACCTTGGTTACGACGGATATGAAGAAAAGTATACGTACGACGCAGCGGGGAACCGGATCGAAAAGAAAAGCAAGGGAACCAGCGCGCGCAAGACTCTGGAGGAGCTTGCGGAACTGGGCGAAAAGCTGGAGACGGAAACGAGTGAGGCTGAAAACCCGGACGAGTGGATCACAACAGAATATGTGAACGACATCAACACAGAGAATGCGCAGGTACTGATGGAGCGCACGGGCGGCAGGACGGTCTCGTATGAATACGGGCTGGAACGCCTTTCGATGTACGCACAGGACGGGCTTGCGGAACGCAAGACAGACTATGTATATGATGGGCGCGGAAGCGTGGCGCAGGAAATATCGTACAACAATGCGTGGTATAACTACCTGCTGCCGTTCACGCAGGATACGCAGGTGGAAAGCCACCGCTATACGCCGTTTGGGGAACAGATGACAGGCAAGGCCACGGGCTTTGGCTATAACGGCGAATACTACAGCGCGGAGACAGGGCTGCAATACCTGCGGATGAGGTATTACGAGCCGGACATGATGCGGTTCAGTCAAAAAGATATCATCCAGATGCAGGGCGCAGGCTCGGCGGCAATGAACCGATACACTTATGCGGCGAATAATCCTGTCAATTTCAGCGATCCAAGTGGAATGTTCTTTGAACAAATTGGTGATTTTTTTGGCGCGATTGCTGAGGGAGCGGCATGGCTTGGCGGAAAGATCGTTGAGGGAGCGGGCTATGTAGCGGGAAGCGTTGTTGGCGTATTCAACAAGGACGCAGGGGATTATATCAAAAACGGCAGCAGGGCTTTGGGCAACCAGATAGCGGATGCGGGAAAATCTGCAAGAGCAACGCTGCGAAATTCCGGTGCGGCAAAGGATAAGGCGATCAGTACATTTGCGAAAAATATATCTAAAGGCAAAAGCGTTGGGTATTCTGCAAGCCAGGCGCGTTCGTCTTATAATGCGTATGTACAGCAGAAAAAGGCCGAAGAAAAACAGCGTAAGACAAGCGTTGTAAGGGATATCTTCCCCGGATATGGGGTAGAATATGATGGGGATCGAGTGGGAATCCGCTACAATGGACAATTTATAGAGATAACGAGTCCGGCGCAGGCACAGGCAATTAAGGCCTGCATGGATGATCTTGAAAAAGCACAAGCAAATAAGGAGCTGGAAAAAGCAAGAGCAAGTGTGTCTGGAAATAAGGCATTAGTGTCAGATGGCGTACTACTATTAGGTACAGGGAATGGCGTTGGAGTTACACCGAGCTATACTTTTGGAGATACTAAAGACAGCAAAGATTTGACACGCGAAAAACTTGACGCTCTTGGAAAGCAATATGGGGCAACGCAAAATGCAGATGGAACATACTCTTTATCAGATGTTGCTCAGGCATATATCTCGAAAAATGGCAGCGCAGGAACATTCCATATTGGAGCAGGAGTTTCCGGTTCCTTTGGTGGCCTAGGTGGTCAGGCAACAATTCAACTAACTTTTGATGGTTATGGTAATGTTGCCATACAGACAACGGTTGGAGGTGGTTTAGGTATAGCAGCCACTCCAAGCGGTTCCGCTTTTATATTTGCTGGTGGTACGAATGCCGATGGTTATGAAGCTCTTGAAGGTCCGGGGATTCAAGCTGGTGTCAGTGGTGGAGCAGGCTTAGCTGGTGGCGGAGAATATATATATGGATATGATCCCAATGATCCAGATAATAAAATCTATGAAGGCGGCGAAGGAATGTTTGGACTTGGTGGAGGAGCTGAAGGCCATGCTTTTATATCGAATACTGAAACATTAACAAAATTTAATATTACTGATATACCAGGAGTAAAGAATACCCTTGATATGATTGAATTTTTTGCTGTGAAATAGTTTATGAGGTGTAAGTAATGAAGAACAAAAAGATAATATTTGCTATACTAATATGCTTATTGATAATATCAACTATTTTATCTCTGTTTTTATGGAGCAACATAATTTCTGACGGTAAGAAAATTGAGCAAACAGGATTCGTTGATTTTAGGAGACCAATAGCTTTATCGAATAATTTTGATGTTGATTCACGTGAAAATATTTACTTTGCTTCTCAATCGTCACCAATTATACAGATTTTTGACAAAAATAGTAAATATTTGTACTCTTTGGACCTTAATGAAAAGTTGGATCATAATGTTTATGGAGCAAAATATGTAAGAATACTTGATGATGATTCAATCGAGGTTTATATTGTTCGCTCAAAAGAAATAGCTAAATTTAATAAATTAGGTTTTTTAGTTGATGAAAAGATAATTGAAACGGGTGAATTTACATCGCTTTTACACAGTGTAATCCCTTCAAATTTCAGGGTGGAGAAAAATGGAATTTCTTATTATGCAAATCCACAAAACAATTTTTTTAGTTCGATATATAAACAGGATGTAGAAAAAAATACATTGTTTTTTAAAACTCCGATCGAAGAAGTTCTATTTATGCTTTTTCGCATGATAGCAATATGTTTGCTAATCATTGTAATTATATTTAAATTAGTTGACTATTTACGAAGCAAGAAGTCTAAAAATCACAAATAGTTTGAGTATATGCGGTATCCAAACCGAATATGGCTATGACGCGCTGAACCGCGTCGTATCCCAAAGGACGAGCGGCGAAACGAATATTTCTTTTGCATACGAATATGACAAAAACGGATATATAACGGGAGAAACGCGAACAGAAGGCGAAACTGTTTATACGCGGGACTATGACTACGATCCGCTCGGACAGCTCACTTCCTTCAAAGAAAATGACTACAGCGAAAAGTATACGTACGACGCGGCGGGGAACATGACACAGAAGGTCGCAAATGGCGTGAAGAGCGAGATGGCATACAATGCGGCGAACCAACTGACAAAGTTGACATCCGCGAATGGCGCGGTAAACTATACTTATGACGCGAACGGCAACCTGACCGCCAAAACGCTGAATGGGAAAACGAGCACATATGCCTACGACGCGGCAGGGAAGCTGACGGATTACCTTGGTTACGACGGATATGAAGAAAAGTATACGTACGACGCAGCGGGGAACCGGATTGAAAAGAAAAGCAGGGGAACCAGTGCGCGCAAGACCCTGGAGGAGCTTGCGGAACTGGGCGAAAAGCTGGAGACGGAAACGAGTGAGGCTGAAAACCCGGACGAGTGGATCACAACAGAATATGTGAACGACATCAACGCCGGGAACGCGCTTGTGCTGATGGAGCGCACGGGCGGCAGGACGGTCTCGTATGAATACGGGCTGGAACGCCTTTCGATGTATGCACAGGAGGGGCTTGCGGAACGCAAGACGCAGTACGTGTACGATGGGCGCGGAAGCGTGGCGCAGGAAGTCAGCTACAACAATGCGTGGTACAACTACCTGCTGCCGTTCACGCAGGATACGCAGGTGGAAAGCCGCCGTTATACGCCGTTTGGGGAACAGATGACAGGCAAGGCCACGGGCTTTGGATATAACGGTGAATACTACAGCGCGGAGACGGGCGCGCAGTACCTGCAAATGCGGTATTACGAGCCGGAGATGATGCGGTTCTCGCAGAAGGACGTCATCCAGATGCAGGGCGCAGGAAGTGCAGCAATGAACCGGTATGCGTATGCGGCGAACAACCCCGTCAATTTCAGCGATCCAAGCGGGATGTTCTTTGAGCAGATTGGGGATTTCTTCGGGGCAATCGCGGAAGGAGCGGCATGGCTTGGCGGAAAGATCGTTGAGGGAGCGGGCTATGTAGCGGGAAGCGCCGTTGGCGTATTTAACAAGGATGCAGGGGATTATATTAAAAACAGCAGCAGGGCTTTGGGCAACCAGATAGCGGATGCCGGAAAATCTGCAAGAACAACGCTGCGAAATTCCGGTGCGGCAAAGGATAAGGCGATCAGTACCTTTGCTCGCAATATATCCAAAGGCAAAAGTGTTGGATATGCTGCAAGTAAGGCGCGCTCGTCTTACAATGCCTATATACAACAGAAAAAGGCGGAAGAAAAACAGCGAAAGACAAATGTTGTAAAGAATGCCTTCCCCGGATATGATGTGGCCTATGACGGGGACAAGGTTGGCATTATGTATAACGGCGCCTTTGTTGAGATAACAAGCCCTGAACAGGCGCAGGCAATAAAGGCTTGCATGGACGATTTAGAAAGAGAAAAGAAAAATCAGGAGCTTGAAAAGGCACGGGCTGACGTTGCAGCAAACAAAGCGGATGTTGTCTCTGGCCCTAATGGAAAAGAAATTGATTACAGCGGAAGCGACAAACCCAATATTAATATCTTTAATGGCACAATATTTGATTCTTCATCCAATAAGGGGTATTCGCAACCGGGGAAGATTAATACGGCCTTAGGATATGGTGATGTATATGAAGTATTGGGAAAAGCAGTAGTGGATATTAATACTAGTAAATCAAGGTTTGAATACAATGGTCAAGAATACTTATTTCAGCATTGGCAAGGTAATTATATGGCAAATCTGCCGAGCGTTATTTCAGGAACCAGCGTAGTTACAGGCATTGAAGCAGGAATATATAGAAATGGAGAAGGAACGCCTACTTGGGGATATGGACGAGCTGAACCGGAAGACAAAATGGATATGAATTTGACATTATTTGATAAAAATGGTAATTCTATTATCAATGTCGATAGTAGAAAAGCAAATAGCAATGTCCCTGTTGAGTGGCAATATGGTTATACGATCGATGGACATGTTCAGTACAGAGAAACATATTCGGTGACTACAATATCACATGATGACTTTGATTTTCTTAATGCACTCAAAAATGGTGTCACAGATGGGGTTGCGCAAGGAAATTTGGAATTTGGTAACGTGGTATATAATTCAAATACAGGAAAATACGATTTGACATATACTTACGACCCTTACGGATTAAATTAGCAAAAGTGAAAAATTTCTTTGAAAAGTAGGAGAAAAATGGCATGAAATATCTAAAAAAAATTATCTTCATTACTATTTCGGTTATCTGTTTTGTTGTTTTCTGCTCTTGTTCTCATTATCTATATAAAAATGAGAGATTAAAAGAAGATGTGGATATTGGAGCCGATAATATGGAAAACAAAATGACGACAGCCGAATCAAATAGTTATTCTGTTGATAATGACGGCTTTACTACAATGGAAGATGGACGTTATTTCGAGCCCGCGGAAATACGTATTGCACCTGAACTATCGGAGATGGAAGGGAAATCTTTAGCAGAAAAAAGATATTATATTGATAAAGATGTTGAAAAGTCTGACGGAAATAGGGTTTCAAATATTTCTGTTGAAATTGTTCCACATGAGTATACTCAAGATGAAAGCCTGTTGTTACGGGATAGTATTACTGCATCAATAAATTCGCAAATAGAGAAGATGGATGAAAAAGCGGAAGTATCAATATCAGGTACTGATACTGAGAAAGGATATGACTTATTTGTTTATATTATTACCTTGCCTGATATGGAAGCAAGAATGTATTATATTTTAGGAGATAAGAAGGTTTGCTTAGTAAATGCAAGTGCTTATACTGATAATAACCCGGAAATTATATTCGATTCTGCATTGGATATAGTAAACAGTTTCACTTGGAGTTAAGATTGGAAGTAAATGTATCGAAAAATGGCTGCATATTTCTCAACAAAATACTGAATCATACTGAAACGAAAAATTTGATTGCTATTATGAAATGTGAATGGAGGTGCTTTAAATGGGCGCAACATTTGTAGCAATTTTACTGATTATTGCTTTTGTTTTAATTACAAACGGAATAATTCGTACAATAGCGAAAAAAAAGACTCAATTTCCCAAAGTCAACACCACTTTGTGGACAATCATCGGTGCATTGGTTGGCTTTGTTCTTATGGGAGCTATTTTTGTTTTTTTAGGCCCTAATAATAATAATCAGGAGATATCGCAGATTGTTAATTTACCCATGGTTTATTTAGTTATTAGTATATTATTATCATTTTTAGGAGTTCTTTTATTTATCTATGGTATTAAAAAAGAAATTAAGACAGTAATTGCGTTAAGCTCCTCAGTATTTGGTATTACTGCTATAGCGTGGTTTTTCACCGCTATATCAAATTTATTGGTATAATTACTTGTAAGATATTTATAATAGAACTAATTTCATAGCAAGCAAAAGCCATTCTTCGGGATGGCCTTTTTATGTTATCCATAATTTACTACTGGATTTTTTTTATGTGATTCCGAGTTCGGACGGACATCGTCAGGGATTTAACAATGAACTTCTATATTCCCTATCCTATTGCGATGAAAGCAGCGGCAAACTGTAATGCAGCTTTGGCTTGCTCATAGTGATTTACAGTAAAACCAGAAAAATTTAGCTCAAATAACAATTCGCGTAAGGAGAGCCTGTATTCGCGTAATTCCGATGGAATTGAGAACGCATCATTATTCTCATTTCCATCGGCGGAGGAACAGCTTATAAAGAGACTGGATCGCAATCTTCTGTACGCTGCAATTTTAAAGCTGCCGGAAAAACAGGCGCATCGGTTGTATGCACATTACTTTTTGGGCCTCGGCATCAATCAAATTGCGAAACAGGAAGGGGTTGACCGAACCACTGTTTCACACTCAATCAAGAGAGCACTTGAAAATTTGAAAAAATTTTTAATACAAGGTGCCACGTTTTAGCCGTTTTTTCTCTTGGTTTATGAAGGGAGTTTTTTATCTCCCTGCACCTTGAAAAATAGACGTTCAGTAAAATGAACGGCTCATAACCAATAGCTTGAATACGTTGCTGTATCACGAGCGAAGCAGGGGACACGCCAGGACTACCTGCGCCATACGGCGTCATAAGGATCGCATCCAAGGTACGAGCGATAAATGTTGCTTCTGTAATCTCCACTTGGCAATGGGGAAACGCGATAACTGATACAGCCTATAATGATACTCCCGCATAGTCGAGGTTCAGTCCCAGAGTGCGGTTCGGTGAAATGGATGGTGGAATTCCAGTGATGATCTTTGCCAGGATCAGTTCAAGCTATTGCCCGTTCGCTATGGGGAGTAGTGTCAAATAATAGCGTTTAAAATATATGGGAGAAGCAGCGGATTATGAAACAAAACGGTTTGCCGGAATAAATCCGCTGCTTTTCTATTCATGATAGAAGTGTGGTGAATGGGCATGGAAAGGAAAGAACTGACTAAAGCCAGGAAAGCAGAATATAAAGTCATTATACAATTTACAGATAATAGTAAAGAGACAAATAATATCAAGCAAAATATTTTCAAAATTATATTCGATGGATACGAGAAAAGAATAAATTCCTCATGCTGATTTTTTGAGTAGTTAGGTTGTGCCTATTACAATTTATATGTAGCCATTATTAGAAAAAAGTAGAAGGAGCCAATGAGGATGGAACGGTTTGATAAAATACTACGTGTAATTATTTTGTACAGGGTATCAACCAAAGGGCAATTATATAAAACAAATTCCTTTGATATGTCCAAAGATGAGATTCCAATGCAAAAAGAAGCTTGTCATAAATTTTTGAAAACAAAGCCAAACTGGACGCTTATTGATGAGATGTATGAAAAAGGCATATCTGGAAGCAAAATATCTGCTGTCAATCGTGATGCGATCCAAAGCCTGAAAGAACGTGCGCTGAATAAGGAATTTGATGTGTTATTAGTCTGGAAATTTGATCGCCTTGGTCGAATTGAAAGTGAAACGCCACAATTATTGCGATGGTTTGTAGTGGAAGCCGGTATCCAGATGTGGAGCGTGAAAGAGGGGCAGCGTGTCTTTGAAACGAGTGCGGATACGCTTGTGAACTATATTACTTTTTGGCAGGCTGACACGGAGAGCAAAAATACTGCCATCCGAATAAAACAGCGTATGGAGCAACTGAAAGAACAAGGATTGTATACTGGTGGCCCGATTCCACTTGGGTTTAAAGCAGTTCACAAAGGGAGAATCAATAAGAAGGGACATCCAATTCCAGACTTGGTTCCAGATAAAGAGTTTGGAGAAGTGGTGAGAACGAGGATATTCTATCGTGTTTTTAAAATGGGATATGGAGCATATATCATTGAGCGGGAGCTGCGGGAAGCAGGAATAACCGGACCGGAAGGAAAACCAATCTCCGTCAGTTCTATCAAGCGTATCTTGCGAAATAAAAAATATAGATGCAGTATTATTGAGAAAGCAGTCTTTGATAAGGTACAGGATATTCTGAACCAACGTTCGGATGCAAAAAGCGAATCCCGACAAATCAATATGCAGGCACGGGCAAGCGCCTTATTATCCGGTAATATTTTTTGCGGACACTGTGGGCATAGATTATCATCAAATCTTGACCGCTCCAGTAAGAACGCGGAACCGAGAATACGGTATGTGTGCTATCATAAAACTCAAAAAAAGTGTAATTGTGATGGTCAGTCCACATATAAGGCAAATATTGTGGACGAAGCGATAGAAAATGCGGTACGCGATCTTTTATCAAAAATAAAGGATCGTCCTAAAGAGAGTGTCATCAAAATGAGATATGAATCAAAAATGAGAGGATTGAAAGTTAAGGGTACAGAATTACAACACATTATAATAGAAGAAAAAAATAAATTGGAGAAATTGCAATATGAAATAGTTAAGTGCTTATCCGGGGATAGCGTTTTTGATTCCAACGACCTCAGTAAATTGATTGGTGAGCAAAAGGAACGTATCAGTCATTATGATAAGAATTTACGGGAAGTGGAAAAAGAAATCGCAAATAAAGCGGTGGCAATGCAATCTATTCTGCCTGCTTATGATAGGTTCAAGGGCTGGGCTGAAGAATATGAAAGCCTACCCTTAGAACAGAAAAGAGCGGTTCTATGTGAGCTGGTTGCAAGAATTGAATTGAAAAGGGGATATGAGGTGAAAATCATATTTAATGTAGAATATGAACAGTTTTGCCGAGATATGGGTGATGATATAAAATTGCTGAAAAGCAGTTAACTTGTGCTCTAAAATAGGATATATTGTAAAATGCTACTTACTGAATAAATCGTGTAAGAAAAGGATGAAGAATAATGGTATTTCGTCATAGTACACATTGCTTAGAAATTGGAAAATATTATATATTTCAACAGAGTATTATATGTATTTCATGATGTAATAGAGTTGCGTTTATAAGGTTTAATGTAGCTCGCATGCTAGAGCATTCGGCTGTTAACCGAAGGGTCGTTGGTTCAAACCCAACCTGGGGAGCCATTTCCGGTGGCGATAGCTAAGGGGATCCACCTGTTCCCATTCCGAACACAGAAGTTAAGCCCTTAAACGCCTAAAGTACTGCACTGGCAACGGTGTGGGAGGATTGGTAGCTGCCGGATTCTATTTAAAAAGCCTATGGATCATATCCATAGGCTTTTTTTGTTAATGAACTCTTTCATGGCAATAAGAAAAGCGAATTTGGAAACATGCAGGCGTGGCCCAAAAAGGGGAACGCCTTTTTTTGTGCCGTACGAAGAAAATTTCGAGGCATCCTGCATCATGATAACGGTGAATGGGGGAAGCATCATCCATCCTTGCCGCTTATCAAAAACAGGTAGTTACAACATCAAAACAGGTAGTTACAACATCTGGCGAGACAAAAGGATATGAAAAGTGATATTTAATGAATAGGCAAATCTGCGAAGGAAGACGAGGGAACAAGTGTACATTATACAGCTGTAATAAAGGGCAGATATGGAGGTAACTGTCGTGGGATGGATATGGATCGGGATTCTTATTCTGGTGATCATGGTAGGAGTCGCGGTCAAAATCAGGCTGCGGCGGAAGCTGGACGATATCGACGGGCTGAACGGCGTGCATGTGCGCGACGAAAACAGGGCGGAGGAAAACGTGATCGGCACGCTCGGTGACGACAGGCCCAAGAAGGAATATAGGAAGAATAAAGAGTGATTTTACCAGCCGAAGCACGCAGCGGATCGACGGTAAGGCGCTGATCGTGATCAGGAATTATTGAGTAAAGAACGCACGAAGGAGAAAGGCAAACATGAAAAAGCGAGTGAAGCTGAAAGTTGTATTATCCCTGCTGCTGGCAGTGGCGATCATTGCGGGAACGCTGCCCATCGGCGCGTTGGCGGAAAACGCCGCTGCCGCAACCGCAGCGGAAACGCCCGTGGGCGAAACGGAGCCGGCGCAGGAGCCGGGCGGGGAAGAATCCGCCAGTCCTGTCGCCGGAGCGGCGGAGACGGGCGAACCGGCGGAGAGCGAAGCGCCGCAGCCGGCGGCAACACCCTCGGCCGCGCAGACAAGCGAGCCCGGGGCATCTTCTTCGCCTTCGGTTTCGCCCAAAGAGGAAACGGCGCAGCCCTCGGCTTCCCCCTCGCCATCTCCTTCGGCGGCGCTGGAAAGCTCCATCAGCGGCACGGTGTGGAACGACGTGAACGCAGCAGTATCGCGTGGGCGTTAAGGCGAGCGTGATAGGCGGCACGGAGTATCTCGTTCCCGTCAAGAGCATCCAGGCAGGCGCGGACAACAAATTCGACGCGGATTTCAGCGCGGAAGAAGCGGCCGCCTACAGCGATACGCTCACGCTGGGCGCGGGCAGCGCCTTAGAACAGATCGACGCGGGCATGCGCGGAAAAGAGCAGATTGCGCCCATGGCCGCGACGGGCGCGTATGTCGTCACGGGCGGCGCGACCGGCACATTCAATACGCTGCAGGACGCGGTGGACGCCTGCCCGACGGGATCGGCCTGCACCATCACGGTCATGGCAAACGATCCTAATATCGGTAATGGTATACTCGTAACAAGTAAGACTATCACCTTGAAATCCGGCTCGGGCGGGCCGTATACCTTGACGCAGACAAATCGTGCCTCCTCTATCAGTGACCGTGATGGCCTCCATTTTTATGTTAGTTTAGGCGGTAACCTAACACTCGAAAACATTACGCTATCAGGAGCGGGGTTGACGAGCGGAAGTGGTTATAATGGCGGAATAACTGTGGACGCCTCGAATGCTTCTCTAGTGATGAACTCAGGCGCGACAATTACAAAATGCTATAGTAATACAGGCGCAAATGATGATGCTACTGTGTTTGTGGGAAGCAAGGCCTCTTTAAAGATGAACGGCGGTACGATCAGTAATAACGTGAGCAACAGGCAGGCTGCTGTGTATAGTTGTGACGGTTCTTTCACGATGACAGGCGGTAACATTATAAATAATCAGTCGAGCGGTATTGGCGGCGGAGTATTGGTGGCTGGTGGAACAACGAGTTCTTTCACGATGACAGGCGGCCGGATCACGGGAAATAGCGCGAAAGAAGGCGGCGGAATATATCCAAAGCACCAGCACCCTCACGGGTTCGGTGAACATTACGACCGTGACGCGGACAGTGGCGGGCTTTTCCCCGCAGGACGCGTCCTACAGCTTTGCCGGCTGGAACACGGCGGCGGACGGCAGCGGCACGTCGTATACGGAAGGGCAGACGGTTTCCATTTCCGGCAGCCTGACGCTGTACGCGCAGTGGAAGCAGGAGCGCTATATTGTGTACAAGGACAGCGCGCCCACCACGCCCATCGGTTCGTACCACTTGATGGCGGACGCGGTGGCGGCGTGCCCTGCTACGGGAGTGGGATACACCATCGTAGCCACGGAAAACGACACGGACATGAACGATATGGCTGGCGGGACAGGTGATAGAGTGATCATCCAGCCAAACCAGAAGATCACGCTGAAATCCGATGCGGGCGGGCCGTATACCCTGACGCAGGCGAAGTCAGCAAGCGGGTCGCCGCGCTACAATCATTTCTTGGTTAGCGCAAACGCATCCCTGACACTGGAAGACGTCGTCTTGTCGGGCATAGGGCTGCCGGTATCGACAGGATACAGCCACTTTAACGGCGGCGTGGTAGTAAGCACCGATGGCAGCCTGACGATGAATCACGGGGCGGAGATCACAAAGTGCCTCAACGGCCCGAACATGGGCGGCGCCGTAAGCATGGGCAGAGGTTCCGCATTTACCATGAACGGCGGTACGATCAGCAACAATGTCGGCCTGGGGGAAGGCGTTATATTAGTCAGTGTGGAATGTAATTTCACGATGAATGGGGGCAGCATCACAGGCAACACGGCCCTAGCTAGCGGAACCGTACTCGTTATGGATGGAACAGGCTCCGCCTCTGCGAGATTCACCATGACGGGCGGCAGCATTACCAATAACCACGCGCAATTGGATGCGTGGGGCCAAGGCGGGAAAGGCGGCGCTGTGGAGCTCGATTACAGCGCCGGCTTAAATAACGGCGAATTCACCATGACGGGCGGCAGCATCACGAATAATACGGCGGACCTCGAGGGCGGCGGTATTTATACAGCGTTTTACGATTACGCAAACCCCGCCAGCACGAGCAAGTACTCGAACATCAGCATTACCGGAAGCGCGGTGGTGAGCGGGAATACAGCGCTTGCGGGCCCGGCGATCACGCCGCCGGTCAACGCGGCGGATTTCACGACGCGCGCCACAAAGCCGTTCCCCGGAACGCTGCTGGATAACTACAATATCAACTACGTTTTCCACCCGGTCGTCACCTACCGGGCGAACAACAGCTCGGGCGCGACGTATGCCGATCCGGCGACGTACCTGTCGGGCGACACGGCGACGGTTCTCACCTACGCGGCGACAGGGTTCACTGTGGATACCGGCTGGGTGTTCGACCACTGGGAGGTTACGGAGGCCGTCACGGGAACCACGGCGAGCGTCCTGCCGGGCGATACGTTCACCGTCAACTACAATACGACGGTGGACGCGGTATATGAGCGCAAGACACACGATGTGACGGTGAGCGCTTCGGCGGCAGGCCCTTACGCCGACCGGACGAAGGATTTTGATTTCACCGTGTACCTCACGGACGACACGGGAACGCCGCTTTCGGGAACGTTTGCCTATACGGGCGGGACGATTGCCGGGACGGGGGCTTCGGCCCCGGCGGGCGGCACGCTGACGCTGGGTTCCTCGGGCGAGGCGGCCTTCCAGCTGCGGCACGGGCAAACGGTGACCATAACGGGCGTGCCGTTCGGCTACCACGTGCGGGTGGCGGAAACGCCGGCTGCGGGATACGCTTTTTCGTTCCGCGATAACGAGGACGCGGGGCCGACCAGCGCGGCCGATACCGGCGCGCGGGCCATGTCCGACGCGGACAGGCGGTTTGATTTCACAAACACGCGGACGGGGGCTGTGCCCACCGGCGTGACGGAGGACAGCCAGGGCGGGCCCGGCCTGCTGGCCGTGGGGATCGTTGGGATCGCGGCGCTCGCGGCAGGGCTTTTGATCGCGCGGCGGCGCCGCCGCGGGGAGGCGCGCTGATATGAGCGGCGCGGCGGAGGAATATATAACATGGTGTTATTCCATGTTCATATACCAATCATTCAAAACGAATTAAAAAAAGGAGAAAAGAAAATGAAACGGACAAAGACATTAAAAGTTGTTCTGGCGCTGGCACTGGCAGTGGTATTGTGCCTGGGCAGCATGACCTCGGCGCTGGCGGCGCCGGTCACAGGCGGTACGGAAGGAACGCCCCTGCAGGCGGCGATCACCAAGGTGCTGGAAATGCCGGACGGCACGACCACGCCGACGGCAAGCTTTACCTTTGACGTAACCAAGGTGAGCGTAGACGGCCTCACGGCTGCGGCAGACCTGGCGACGATGCCTGCGCTCGGAACCGTCGCAAGCGCGACAACAGCGACGCAGACGATCAGCTTTACAGCGGCTGACGCAGGTACGAGCGCGGCGGGGCTCAAGACCGTAAGCAAGGAAACGCCGGAGAGTATGTGTACCAGATCACAGAGCAGGCGGGTACTTATACAACGGCGACAGGCGAAACGATGACGTATTCCGCAGGGGATTACGAGCTGCACGTATACGTAGCGAACGGCACGACGAGCCCGTACGTATCCGACCTCAGCGTGATCGTGACGACGCCGGGCTCGACCACAGGCGGCGTAGCGCCGGGCGCAAAGGTAGACCCGACGCCGGGCACGGGCGGACTTTCGTTCACCAACGTATTCTCGAAAAACAACAGCGGTACGAACCCGGAGGACGGCGCGATCCTCGTGAGCAAGACGGTAACGGGCGCGATGGGTAACACGACGACACTGTACTTCGATTTCACGCTGACGGTCAACAAATCCGCGGTAGAGGCGGGCACGCCCGTATACGATGTATACGTGCTGGACAGCGCGAATAACGTAATCACGTCCACCAATCACACCGCAAGCACGATCATGACGGACGGCAGCGGGCACGACTACTTCCAGGTCACGTCCGGAACGGCGGAGACGATCCACCTCAAACACGGGGAAAAGCTGTCGGTGCACAACGCGCTGGTCGGTTCGCACTACGACATATCCGAGGCGGCATCGACAGGCTATACGCCGAGCGTAGATGTGACGACGAACGGCGGAACGCCGGTTACGACGCCCGGAACGCTGAACACGGCGCTTGGCGTAACGGCAAACCTGGTAGGAGAGAACGCGAACAAGGCGGACTACACGAACGCTTACCAGACGGTTACCCCCACGGGGATCTCTGTAAACAACCTTCCGTTCATGCTGATGATCGCGATCGCGGCAGGCGCGCTGGTTGCCTTCGTAGCGGTGAAATCGCGCAGGAAAGCGGATTCCAGGAACTGAGAAAAGCAAAGCAGAAGCATTGGAACACAAGTAAGGAAAGCGGGCCTGCCGGGGGCGGGCCCGCAAAAGTAAGGTAACTGGGGGAGTCCCATATGGGCAAGGCGGAAAAGATCAGCAGGAAGATCGATTACCCGGTCGTGCGGGCTAAGGGTAATATGAAAAAGGAGAAGTGAGAATATATGGGCATCCTACGAAAAGTGTGGAATAAGAGGGCGGCGGCTTTCGCGCTGCTGGTATGCCTTTTGACGCTGGGGTTGTTTCAAACCGCGAATGCGGCGCCGGCGAGCGCCAACGTGACGTTCACGGTAGACCAGGCGTTTTCGCAGCCGGCGGCGTCCTCGGCGGCGGATACGTTTACCTACGAGCTGCGGCCGCTTGCGGCGAGCAATCCCATGCCGGCGGGCAGCGCGGGAGGGACGTATACCTTCAGCATTTCCGGGAACGGCAGCGCGTCGATCGGGCCGATGAGCTACACGAGCACGGGAACATACGGCTACGAGCTCAGGCAGGCGCCAGCGTCGCTGCAGGGATACACGTACGACGGCGAGGTATATACGGTGCAGGTCTATGTGACGAGCGCCACGAGGGCGGATGTGGTCATCTACCGGAGCGACGGAAGCAAAAGCAGCGACGCCAAATTTACGAACGTATACAAGCCGCTTGCCAGCGATCCGAGCCTGATGGTGGATCCGCCGGTGCAAAAGACGGTTGCGGGAACGCCGTCCAAGGACGGCACGTTCGTATTCAAGCTGGAGGCGGGCAATAAGAGCAACCCCATGCCGGCAGGCAGTAAGGACGGCGTGAAAACCATGACCATCGTGGGGAGCGGCTCGGAGGATTTCGGCACGTGGAGCTATACCGAGGCCGGCGTATATTACTATTCGATCTCCGAAGTGAATGTGGGGGAGGACGGATATGCGTACGATACGGGCGTGTATACCATCACGGATAACGTGCAGGACGTGGCCGGCCAGCTTGTTTTGACGCGCACCGTGACCAACGATGCGAACAAGCCCGTAACCTCCTGCGGCTTTATCAACCAGTATACCGCGCCGGTGGGAGGAACGATTGACAACGGAACGGGGCCAAAAACGGGCGACGATTCTCTGACGGAGCTTTACACCGCCGCTTTTGCCGCGGGGTGCGCGGGATGTATTGTATGCGTGCTGATCCTCGTTTACAGGAAACGCCGCAAAAGACAGCCCGGCATGGGCGCGTAACGGGCGCGGCGGCAGGATAGAGCGCACACCGAAATGGCCGGATTCTATTTAAAAAAGCCTATGATTTTCATCAAAGGCTTTTTTACGATTTTATATCCTTTATAATACCGATCAACATCCCGTTGGTCGCCGAACGTTTTTCGTCCAACTGATCGAAATTCCGGGAACCCATGGATATGGAAATAGGGGCGGGCAGCAAAGACCATGGCGATATCTTGCCCGTTATAACCGCCAGCGGAAAGCGGAAATGGTCAAGCAGCAGGCCGAGGCTGGGTAACGGAGACGAACGCAATATAAAAGGGCTGCATGAACAGCCCTTTTGTCGTTTGGCCTTACTCTTCGATCCCGACCCATTGCTGTTTCTGGTTGCTTTCAAAAATCTTTTCGCACAGGATCATTTCGTGCAGGCCGTCCTCAAAGGTGGCGTATTGCCCCTGGAAGTTCTTGTCTTCCATGCTGTGGTAGACTTCCTTGAAGCACTGCTTGAACGCGTCGGTAAAGCCTTCCAGGTGTCCCAAAGGATAAGCGACCTTGTCTGCGCTCCTGGGGTGGATGGTAGCCGGGCCTTTTTCCAAAAATTCCTTGGCGCCGTCACGGTTGCCGATCCACAGGTTGTTGCACTCTTCACTGTGCCATTCGGCCGATTTTTTATAGCCGCCCAGCAGTACGTCGATCGCAACGGACTTGCCGGCGATGACCTGCGAGAAGAAAGCGCTGCCTTTGGCGCCGTTTGAAAAACGGAACATGACGCTGGCGTTATCTTCGGTATCGATGGGAACATCCTCGTAATCTTCCGGGGAAAATTTTTCCGTTGAGAAAGCGAGCACCGTTTTCTTGGGCTTTTTCCTCGTCTTATGGATGGTGGAAAAATCTGCGCATACGGCGGTGATCTTCTGGCCGCTCATGAATTCCACGAGATCCATCCAGTGCGAACCGATATCGGCAATGACGCGGGTATTGCCTGAATCCTTGGAGCTCAAACGCCAGCTGTAGTCGGTTTCGTACAGCAGCCAGTCCTGCGTGTAGGAACCGCTGATGGAGAATACGTCGCCGATGTAACCGTCCTCCACCAGGTTTTTGAGGTGGTTGGTCATGGGATAAAAACGGTTGTGGAAGTTGATCGCGCCGACAAGCCCGGTCTCCTTTACCTTGGCAACCATCTTGCGCGCGTCTTCAATGCTCGTGGTCATGGGTTTTTCGCTCAATACGTTCACGCCGTGATCAAGAGCGTACATGGCGATATCGAAATGGGTGTTGTTGGGCGTGCAGATGTGGACTGCGTCCAGCTGCATTTCGTCGATCATGGTTTTGTAATCTTCAAAATAGGCAGGCACATTCAGCTCTTCCGCAGTTTCCTGCGCCATGAATTTATCGGCCAGCGCTACCACGTCGATGTTGCCTAAACGGCGCAGCGTTTCGATATGGACTTTGCCGATAAAACCTGTCCCGACGATACCGACCCTGAATATTTTTCTCATAATAAATGTCCTTTCTTTCTGCAGATATTCTAAAGTGCTTTGCAATTTGTTATATCCATTATATGACTAAGATTAAATTGTATCAAGGTTATGCGGCAGATTTCGGCCAATATTTAATATATAACAAAAAAAATGCCCTGATACGGCGATTTTTTTATTCCGCTTGACCTTTTTTTCAACATGAAATATGGTATAATACTGTTTGGAGGAAGTATGGCGTGAAGTGCAGTAAATGTGGAACGACAATGTATGAGCGGGCATCAAAGAAATCAATCAATGCCACCAAAGTATATATTTGTCCTAAATGCAATAAAATAATATATGTATGGCCGGACGGCGATGTCAAGGAAGAAAAATAGGCGGGATCACGCCTAAGCGTTGCCCTCCAGCACGCCTAAGTGCAGGACGGAAGCGCTTTCCTTAGAGAGGCCGGACAGGATATAACAATCGTCGGTATCGACACGGATATCAATTTCAAAATAGCGGCTTAAGTGCCGGGCTTCCTCCGCGCAGGAGCGCAGGGGAACCGAAACAACAGATGCATCGCGGCCGTGGTGTACGCTGTTGATTTTTTTGCGCCCGCTGCCGTGCATGAGGATAAAGCGCCCGCCGGGGACAAGCAGGCGGAACAGTTTTTCGGCGAACAGGGCCTTTTCAAGGAAATGAGGGTAGGCGTTATAGATGACCGCCGCATCGTAGCGTGAACCTTCGTTAAGGTCATAAAAATCTGCGTGGCGGACATGGATCCGTTCATCCATGTTTTTTCTTTGGGCAATTTCCGCCATGCGCGCCGAGAGGTCGATCGCATCGACTCGCTTTGGGCAATGCTCCAGCAAATAGGGGAACAGGATGCCCGTGCCGCAGCCGACGTCTAAGATGCGCGCGTGGCGGGGCAGTCCGGCTACGGCGAGCATGGAGCGGAGTTTCTCGCTGTTGGCGCAGTTATACTCGTCCCACGTATCGGCAAGCCTGTCAAAAAAATTCTGTATTTGCGTCCTAGTCTGCATGTATGCCTCCCATGTCCGTTTTAAATGAACAATCGTTCATTTTAGCAAATGCGCGGCAAGCCTTCGCCGGCCAGCCCGTAAAGCACGCGCGTGCCGCCAAGCGAAGTATGCAGCAGGACGGGCGCGTCCTTTTCGCGTGTCACAGTGCCGATGATTTGGGCATTTTCGCCGTATTTGCTGCTGCGCATCACTGCAAGCGCCTGTGCCGCGTCTTCTTTTGCTACCACGGCGACCATCTTTCCTTCGTTGCCCATGGTGTAAGGATCAAGGCCCAGTATGCCGCAAAACGCGAGCACCTCGTCCGAAATGGGGATGTCCGTTTCGTTGAGCTCGATGCAGCAGCGCGAAGCGCGGGCAAATTCATTGAGCACGGTGGCAAGCCCGCCGCGCGTCACGTCGCGCATGGCCCTTACCCGGATATCTTGCTCCAGCAGCCCCGCTACCATGCCGCCCAGGGGGGCGCAGTCGCTGGCGATGGAGTTTTCGATATTCATCCGCACGCTGAAAATGGCCGCGTGATGGTCGCCTAAGTTGCCGGACAGCAGGATTACATCGCCTTCACGGCAATTTGCCGCGCTGATATCCACGCCGTCGCGTACAAAGCCGACGCCCGCGGTGTTAATATACAGGCCGCCTTTGCCTTCGACGACCTTGGTATCCCCCGCGACGATCCCAACGCCGGCTTCCCGCGCGGTATCCGCCATGGAGCATACGATTTTTTGCAGGTCCCCGGTTTCCAGGCCCTGCTCTAAGATGAAGCCGCAGGTCAGGTATTTTGGCTGTGCGCCGCTCATCAGCAGGTCGTTCACCGTGCCGCATATACACAGCCTGCCGATATCGCCGCCGGGAAAAAAGAGCGGGTCAACGACAAAGCTGTCCGTGGTGAGCGCGAGGCGCCCCGCGCCGGGTACGACGGCGGAATCTTCCATGCGCGAAAGCACCGGATCGTCAAATGTTTTTGCGAAAACCTCATCGATCAGCCGGGAAGTCGCCTGCCCTCCGCTGCCGTGAGCCATTGTGATCTTCATAAGTATCTATCCCCTGTGGTTGATAAAGTATTGGTAACAGCTGCCTTCGGAAGAAACCATACAAGCGCCCAATGGGGCCTGCGGGCTGCACGTGGCGGCGAACGAAGGGCACTGGGAGGGAAGGATCTTCCCCGTCAGTACCTGTGCGCAATGGCACTGCGCATTGGTATGGTCGAGGGTAAGGCCTGCGCTGCCCGCGTCGTAGTGCATATATGCTTCCCTGAGCTTCATGCCGGAAGCGGGTATGAGGCCCATGCCGCGCCACGCAGCGTCGCATGGCGCAAAATATTTTGCAGTGACCTCCTGTGCCTTCCGGTTGCCGTGCGCCGTGACGACGGAAGGGTAGAGGTTCAAAACGCCGGGCCTGCCGCGGCGGATGACCAACGCATAGATCGACGCGAGCAGGCTTGCGCCCTCAAACCCCGCGACGGCAAAGGGGATGCGGTATGCCTGTGACAGGGCGTTGAATGCGTCGCTGCCTGTGATGACACTGACGTGGCCGGGCGCCAAAAAGCCGTCGATGGAGCCGGACTGGCGGCACACCCAACCGACCGCCGCGGGCATCGTCTTGAGGGCAGTGAGCAGGCGGATGTTGGATATGCCCCGCTTTTCCGCTTCCTCAAGGAGCAGGGCGTAAGCAGGTGTCGTCGTTTCAAAACCGACGGCGGCGAACACGAAGGTGGTATCCGGTTCGCTTTGTGCAAGGACGAGCATATCGGCGGGAGCGTAGACCATACGGACGTCCCCGCCGTCCGCGCGCGCGTCGCTGAGGCTTTCGCGCGTTCCGGGCACGCGCAGCATATCCCCAAAGGAAACGACCGCATATCCCGGTTTTCGCGTCAATGAAACCAAACGGTCGATGTAGTCTGTGACGGTGACGCACACAGGGCAGCCCGGGCCGGAGACCAGGCGGATCTTTTCAGACAGCATGCCCGGGATGCCGTTCCTTGCGATCTGGGCGGTATGCGTGCCGCACACCTCCATCAGGCGCATAGGCGGCCCGTCGTATTCTTTTAAAAAGCGTTTGATCTCGTCTAGGCTGGTCATAGGTTTTCGATCTCCGCAAACAATTCCTCCAGGGATTGGTGCTCCTCCTGCTTCAGCTTTTGCAGGATACAGCCCGCATGCACCAACACATAGTCGCCCGGCTTTGCTTCGACAAGCCCGGCGCGCGCTTTGACCAGGTTACCGTGAAAATCCACTGTGGCGGTCGTCCCTTCTACGGAAACGACCTTGCCGGAGGTGGCAACGCACATAAAAATCTCCCCTTACTGTTCTTTGTTCAGGGCGGCAAAATATGCCTGCCCAAGCGATATCCCACCGTCGTTACATGGAACGGCGGAATTGATGTATACTGAAAAGCCGTCCTGCCCGAGCAGGGAAACGCACTGCTTTAAAAGAAGCTCGTTTGCGAACACGCCGCCCGAAAGCGCGACGCGGTTTTCGCGCGTACCGGCACGGATCGCGCGGCAGACATCGAGCGTCACAGCGGCCACGGCCTGATGGAAGCCGAGCGCAAGCGCGCGGACGTCTGCATTGGGACGGGCGAGCGCCAGCGCGCGGATGAGCGGCAGGCGGTCTATGATAAATGCGCCGCCTTTTTCCACAAAGCCCAAGGGAAGCGGGTAGGGCGCAATGCCTTGCTGCTGTGCCGCATGCGCGCAATTTTCAAGGGCAATGGCACATTCGCCTTCATAACTATTATAACATTTGAGGTCAAGGAGCGCGCTCACTGCATCGAACAAGCGCCCCATACTGGAGCTTTGGGAAAGATTGGCCTGGGAGCGGAGCGCGCTGCCGACCGTTCCAAAGCGGCTGTCCGCGCTGGAAAGGCCGCAGGCGTGCAGGTGGCAGAGGGCGTTGAGCCCGGCGTCCTGCGCGATTGGATCGCCGCCTGTGAGCGCAATGGGCGCAAGATATCCCGCACGATGCATGGTATCCGCCCGGCAAAGCAGGAATTCGCCGCCCCACACGCTGCCGTCCGTACCGCAGCCCGTGCCGTCGAAGGCTACGCCGATGCACGAGGAAAGGCTGTGCTCCGCCATGACAGACAGGATATGCGCATGGTGGTGCTGTACATATACAAGCGGGATATTCCGCTCTTCCGCCATTTTTTGCGCGATGGCGGCGGAATGGTAGGCGGGATGCAGGTCGCACACGATTTTCTGCGGCCGTATGGAAAACAAATCCTCCATGTGCGCAAAGCTGTCGCGGTAGTTTTGCTGCACGCCGTATTGTTCCATATCGCCCAGGTATTGGCTGAGGTACGCCCGCTCGCCCGCTGCGAGGCAAAAGCAAGCCTTTAGGTCTCCGCCCGCCGCAAAAACAGGGGACGGCAGCGCATCCGGCAATAAAACAGGAAGGGGGACATAGCCCCGGCTGCGCCGCACCAGCTGCGCCTTTCCGCAGGCGACGCGCGCCACGGAATCGTCCAGCGGGACGCGTATTTCGCGGGTGTTGTAAAGTACGCCATCCAGGTAAGGCGAGGACAGCGACAACATATCCTTATCCCGCGTGATAATGGGCAGCGAAGAGATGTTGCCGCTCGTCATGACGAGCGGGCCGCAGGCATCGGTTAGGAGCTGGTGCAAAGGCGTGTACGGCAAAAAAGCGCCGAGCTTGCGGCTGTCGCCGCTGACCGGATCACAAAACATTTCCTTTGTCTTGTCAAGCAGTACGATGGGGCGGGCAGGGGACAAAAGAAGCGCCTGCTCGTCCGCGCTTACATGGCACATGCCGCGGATGGAGCCGATATCCGCAAACATCACGGCAAAGGGCTTTTGATCGCGCTGCTTTAACCGGCGCAGGCGCCTGACCGCCTTTTCGCTTGTGGGCAGGCAGGCAAACTGGTAGCCGCCGATCCCCTTTACGGCAAGCAACGCGCCGCTGTTTAAGAGATCGGCCGCGCGCGTAAGGGCGGCCTCTTTTTCGTATGCGCCTGTTTCATCGCGCAAGATAAGCTGCGGGCCGCAGTCGTGGCAGGAGATCGTCTGGGCGTGTTTCCTGCGCGTATCGCCGGTATATTCCTCCGCGCAGGCAGGACACATGGGGAAATCCGCCATCGTGGTCGTTTCGCGGTCGTACGGCAGGTCTTTGATGATGCTGTAGCGCGGGCCGCAGGCGGTACAGCTGGTGAACGGATAACGGTAGCGCCGGTTTTGCGGGTCGCTAAGCTCTGCATGGCATTTTTCGCACATGGGCAGGTCTGCGGGGACAAGCGGCGTTTGCGCCGCATCCGCATCGCTTTTGACGATACGGAACGTATCGAAAGCCTGCTCGGGCAGGGGGATGCATGTGACGCTGATCACCTGTGCAAAGGACGGCGCTTGTGACTGGAGGCGATGGACAAAGCTGTCCATCGCCTCCTTTTGCGCCGTTGCAATGATTTTTACGATACCGCCGCTGTTGCGCACGCTGCCTGTGATATGGAGCTGCTTTGCCAGCCGCGCAACGAACGGGCGAAACCCGATGCCCTGTACCATACCGAGCACCGTGATCCCAAGCGTCATATACTATTCTCCTTCAATGCTGTCGATCGCCATTTCCTTGCCGATCTCACTGGGCTCGCCCTGTGTGTTGCAGTGCGGGCACTCGAAATGGAAGGGTTTGCGCACAAAAAGCTCGTGGCAGTTGGGGCAGCGCAGCATGGCCTTGACGGGACGGACGGAAATTTCCGCGCCCTCGCAGATCGAGCCCTGCGCGGCCTCTTCAAAGTGCATGGCGATGCTGTCGCCGGAAAACCCGGAGCTCTCGCCGATTACCAGGTTGATCTTCGTTACTTTTTGATATCCTTTTGCTTTTGCCTCGTCTACGGCATGTTCTATGATATGGATCGCTTCATGGTATTCGTGCATATTTATTTTTCCTCCGTTTGCTCTTTTTGCGGCGCTGCTTCCTCGGCTCCAGAAACGCCCTGCGCGAAATTGTCTTCATATTTTTCGCCTGCGGGCTGCGGATAGGCCGTCAGCATGTGCAGGCACTTTTTGGGGCAGCTCTCTACGCAGCTTGCGCACTGGATGCATCCAAACCGCTCGATCGCCCAGTTTTTCTGGGCCCGGTCAACTGTAATAGCATCTGTAGGACACTTCCTCGCGCACAGCCCGCAGAAGATACAGTCGCCGATATCGATGCTGATTTGGCCGCGCGTACGCTCCGGATAGACGCGGGGCACGGCGGGATAGTTGCGCGTTGCCGGCTTGCTGAACAAATTGCGCATCACGGTTTTTGTGAAGTTCATGATATTCATATTGCGTTACCTCTCGGTGCAGCTGATGCACGGGTCGATCGTCAGGATGAGGATAGGCACGTCCGCCAGCTGGCAGCCCTTCAGTGTTTCCAACATCCCCGGCAGGTTGGCGAAGGTGGGGGTGCGCACGCGCACGCGCTCCAAAAACTTGGTGCCGTTGGCTTTGGAATAATAGATCGCCTCGCCGCGCGGCTGCTCGACGCGCATCATGAATTCGCCGTCCGGCATGCCTTTGATCGGGATGGCGACCTCGCCGTCCGGGATCTTTGCCGCTGCCTGGCGGATGATGTCTATGGACTGGTATATCTCGCGGATGCGCACGTCGCAGCGCGCATAGCTGTCGCCCACGTCGCTGGTGATAGGCTCAAAATCGATGTCCGGGTATGCCGCATAACCCATCTTACGCGTATCGAGGGCAATGCCGCTCGCGCGCATGAACGGGCCGACGGCGCCTAAGTCGTGCGCCTGCTCCTTTGTGAGGAAGCCCACGCCCTTTAAGCGGCTGGCCACGGCGTAGTCGTCTAAAAACGCGCGGCATACAGGCTTTAGCTCTGCTTCGATATCGTCAAAGACGACAAGGAACTGTTTTAGCATACCTGCGTCCATATCCTTGCGCTGCCCGCCGATCTTATTGACGGAAAAGATGACGCGGCCGCCCGTCGAATATTCAAACATATCGAGAATCTTCTCGCGCACGCGCCACGACTGCATGAACAGGCTCTCGTAACCGAAGGCGTCCGCCAGCAGTCCCAGCCACAAAAGGTGGCTGTGTATGCGGGACATTTCGCACCAGATGGTTCGCAGGTACTTTGCGCGGGGCGGGAGCTCCAGCTCCATGATGCGCTCGATGGATTCGCAGTAGCCCATGCCGTGCATAAAGCTGCAAATACCGCAGATACGCTCCGCTACATATACATATTCCTGGAAATCTTTTTTCTCCACCAGCTTTTCAAGGCCCCTGTGGACAAAACCGATGGAAGGGATCGCTTCTATGACCTTTTCGTCCTCAAGCACAAGATCCAGGTGGATCGGTTCCGGCAGGACTGGGTGCTGGGGACCGAAAGGTACGATGCTGCGTTTAGGCATTGTGCTGTTCCTCCTGCTATTTAAAAGGCGATTTGTCCTTGATCCGGTAGAGATTGCCCTCGTAATCCAGGGTGATCATCTTGATGTGGATCCCGAACAGGTCGTGGATTTCGTTTTCGTATAAAAACGCGGGTTCGTAGATGTTGCTGATGCTCATGACCTCTGTGCCCGGGCTGATGTGCATGCGCAAATTCTTTAAGTCGTACCCCTTGGCAAAGGAATAGGTGAGCTCGTACCCGCCTTCTACCTTTGTGGCGCAGATCTGCACCAGGCGGTATCCGCCGTATTTCAGATTCAGCACGTCGGACACGAGGCTGCCCGGCCCGATCTTTACTACCTTGTTTTCCATATCACGCCTCCCTTTCTTCTTCGTCCTGCATGGCCTTGCGCTTTTCATCGAGCAGGGCGACCGCCTTGACGACGCCGTCGATGATGGCCTCCGGCCGTGCGGCGCACCCGGGGACGTAGATATCGACGGGAATGGTGGTATCCACTCCGCCGATGATATTATAACATTCTTTGAAGATCCCGCCGTTGCACGCGCAGATGCCGACCGCCACGACGACCTTCGGCGAGGGCATCTGGGAATAGATCTGCTCGACCACGGGCTTGTTTTGGTCGTTGATCCCGCCGGTGATGAGGAAGATATCCGCATGCTTGGGATTCCCCGTGTTGATGACGCCGAACCGCTCCACGTCGTAGACGGGGGTCAGGCAGGCGAGCACTTCGATATCGCAGCCGTTACAGCTGGAACCGTCATAATGCAGCAGCCACGGCGATTTGGAAACATTGAACATTTGATATACCTCTTTATTATGTATCGCGCTATTTCACAAGCGCGAGGATCAGCAGGTTGGTGCACCCGGCGACCAGCGTCACGAGCCATGCGGATTTTAACATGCTCTGCCACTTGACGCGCGGGAATACGTTGTCGACCAGGATTTCCAGGAAATAGGCGACGGCGCACACGCCGACGGCGATGAGTACGCTCTGCCACGGGCTGTAGACGACGAACAGGCCGACAACGCCCAAAAGGAAGATGTTTTCGTACCAGTGGGCGATCTCCACTAAGCCGAGGATGTTGCCCGACAGCTCTGTCGTGATCCCCTTGACCATTTCCTGGTGCGCATGGTGCGACGTGCTTAGGTCAAAGGGCGATTTACGGAATTTGATCGTCAGGATATACAGGAAACCGCCGAAGATGCCCGGCAGGTACATGATCGCGGGCGTATCGCCGGCGGCGATCGTGGAAACGCCGAAGCTCCCGGTGGCGACGTAAAAGCCGATGGCCACCAAAAGAACCATGGGTTCGTACGTCATGACCTGCAAAAGCTCACGCTGCGCGGCCATGGCGCTGAACGGGGAATTGGTGGAGCAGGCCGACATGATAAAGAATATCTCGGCCAGCGTCAGGGCAAAGAACACGAGCAAAAGGTCGCCGCCCCAGAAAAAGAGCGCGCCTGTGAACACGACAAACAGCAAAAACCCGACGACCAGGAAATCCTGTACGCGGTTGACGACAAGGGCCTGCTTTTTGAACAGCTTGGCTACGTCGTAGATGGGCTGCATCAGCGGGGGGCCCTGCCTTCCCTGCATGCGCGCGGTGATCTTGCGGTCGGCGCCCTGCAAAAAAGCCCCTAAGAAGGGCGCGAGTATGATGTACAACAGCATCGTTACAACCTGCCAGTTCATTACGCCGCACCTCCGATCGTCAGGATCATTAATATGACCATCGCCGCTGTGGAAAGGATGAGCGAAAGGTTGAGGATTTTACGCTCGCCGAAGAGGTCGGTCATATACCAGTTGGTAAGGTACATTTGCTTTGGTTTGCCGAACGAATCGGTAAAGCTGCGGTCGTCGCCCGTATTGACGCCGCCCATGTAGGAATGGACGTAGGTGTTGTTTTTGCTGATGGGCAAAAAGCGCACCGCAATGGGCAGCAAGGCCATCAATATGAGCATCATGACCATGATGGTCAGGTTGCCCGGCCCGATAATGGCGGGCATGGTGATGTGGAACATCCCGGAGAGGAACGGTTCGATAAAATACGTGGACAACAGCGGAAAGGTGACACACAATACGACCATGATCACGCTGTGGCACAAAAGCGAAAACCATTCGCTTTTCTTGGTGATGTTTTTGATCGGTTTGGAATTGTGGTGCATCGAAACGAGCGTGCCCAGCCACTTCGTCCAATAAAAGAACGTGGTCGCGCTGCCAAAGATCAGGAAGATCACCAGCAGGATACTGTTGGAATCGACAAAGGCTTTGAGGGCCGCCCATTTGGAGATCAGCATGCCGAACGGGGCTAAGAACATACCCGCGATACCGATGATCATCACATAAGCGAGCCGCGGGAGCTTGACGATCAGCCCGTGCATATCTTCGATGTTGCGGCTTCCAAGGCTGTTTTCCACCGCGCCGACAGATAAGAACATCAGCGATTTGGAAACGGCATGGAAGATCATCAGCAGGACGCCCGCCCACACGGCTTCATACATACCCACGCCTGCGCAGGCCGTAATGAGGCCGAGGTTGGACACCGTGGAATAGGCAAGTACCTTTTTGCCGTCGCTTTGCGAGATGGCCAGCAGCGAGGTGGCAAAAAACGTAAAGCCGCCGATCGTCGTCACCATCAGCCCCCCAAGGTTCCCGTAGAGGGCGGGGGATAACCGCAGCAATAAAAAGACGCCGGCCTTTACCATCGTTGCGGAATGCAGCAGCGCGCTCGTAGGCGTAGGCGCGACCATCGCGCCCAAAAGCCAGCCCGAAAAGGGCAGCTGCGCACTTTTGGTGAGCCCTGCAAACGCCAGGAGGATGACCGGTATGATGGCATATGTGACATTGGAGCCCAAAAGAACGAGGCTTTGCAAATCAGCGATGTGCAGCTGCAGCGCGCAGTATACGATGGCGATGGCAAAGCCGAGGCCGCCGAGAAGGTTCATCCACAGGGCCTTGAAGGAATTTTTGACCGCTTCTTCCGTCTGGTTGTAGCCGATGAGCAGGAAGGAGCACAGGCTCGTGATCTCCCAGAAAAAGTACATCCATGTGAGGTTGTTGGAAAACACGAGGCCGAACATGGCGCCCAGGAATACGAAAAGCATGGCGAAGAAAAACGAACGCCTGTCCTTATATTCGGAGTGGTGCGCCTTGTAATCTTTCATGTAGCCCATGGCATAGACGCAGATCAGGCAGCCGACCACGCCGATAATGAGGCACATGATGATGGTCAGGTTATCTGAAAAAATGTGCGCTGCGGGCTGCACGTCGCCCTGGCCGCCGAGCTCCAGCCATGTGATGAGCAGCGTCTGGACAACGGAAAGGATCGCGCAGTAATATTTGCGGTATTTGAAGCTATAATAGCAGATGAGCGCCATGAGCAGCCACTCGATGACCAATATCAGCGTATCGAGGGAGTGGGTTTCCGGCAAATAGGACACGGTATGGCCAATGGAAAGGCTTTGCGCCACGAAATAGATGACCGCAGCCACGATGATACCGCAGAATACGAACAACGTATTCCTGCGCACGGGAGTCCCCCTGCGCATGAAGGCCAGCACGAGCGCCGCCGCAAAAGGAAATAAAATCAAAAATGCAATAATCGTCAAAAGATTGCCCCCTCAAAATCAGTGTAACGGTCCTTGCGATTTTACTGGAAAATGCCGCATACTTATCTGATTTTACTATAATATAATATCAAGCCGCCCGCCTGAAAAGAGCGCCAGGCCGCTGCGGCTCATCGATGGTTTTTGCGAAAACCATATTAATACTACTGCACAATACTTGCGATGTCAATTAAAGTTGCAATTAAATAGGAAGAAAAAATCACCCGAAGAAACGGGCGCTTTATTTGAACTTTTTGGGGGATCATTATATAATGAAAACCAGTGATCGTAATACGAAAAAAGGCAGGATAAGGATATGGCGTGGATCATCGTTTTGGTTGTATTGGCAATACTTATTATAGCGGGCGGGGCCTATGTGAAGAACCGCCGTTATGGGAAAAAGACGCGCGGGAGCATGCAGGGAACCTACTGCCCGAAAGCGCAAAAGGATGCGGACGGCGAAAAACCGTACGCGACGCAGGGGACGAAGCCGGAAAACATGGGCTTTGTGACGCGGCTTTGTGTGGACGGCAAGGAAGTCCCGGTGGATTCTTACAGGCGCGCAGTGCCCATAAACTTTGGCGAAGGGGACGAATACACACAGCTCGAGGGTATCGTTACCTTCCGCGGCAATAACTACAGGGACACGGCCAGCTATGGCAGAGCGGTGATCAGGGAAAGAAAGCTCGATCCCGATTATTGGCACATCAAGACAGGCTTCCTGGAAAAAAGCGACCTAAGCAAGGGCAAGGGTTCGGCCGTTTGGTCGGGCAGCGGATGGACAGGACAGCCGCTGATCGTGCGCTGGGACGAAAAGACGCGCAGGGTCATGAACCTTTACCCTGAAAAAAAGGAAAAGGACGGGCTTGTCGAGGCGATCTACGCGACGATGGACGGGAACGTTTATTTTATCGACATCGAGGACGGGACGCCTACGCGCGACACGCTTACGCTCGGCTTGCCCTTTAAAGGCGCCGGGGCGATCGACCCGCGCGGCATCCCCATGCTGTTCGCGGGCGCGGGGGATTCGTTGCCCGATTCTTACGGCGAGGCGGGATATGCGCGCGCCTTTTTCTGCAGCCTGACGAATTTTGATACGATGTACGAGCTGGGGGCAAAAGACCCCTTCTCGCCGCGCATCTTCCATGGGTATGACAGCTCCGCGCTGGTGCACGCGCAGACGGACACGCTTTTTTACCCGGGCGAGAACGCGGTCATCTATTCGATGAAGCTGAATACCAAATTCGACAACGAAACGGGCAAGCTCACGATCGATCCGTCGGAGATGGTCAAGTGGACGTACAACACAAACCGTACCTGCGAGGAAAGCTTCTGGTGGGGCATGGAGGATTCCGCCGTCATCTGGAAGCAGTATATGTACATCGCGGACAACGGCGGCAACATGATGTGCATGGATTTAAATACCATGCAGCTCGTGTGGACGCAGGATACGCTCGACGATACCAACGCCTCTCCCGTGTTCGAGGAGGAAGCGGACGGGAGCAAGTACCTGTATGTGGCGCCGTCGCTGCATTGGCAGAAAAACGCTTCCAGCAATACGGGAAAGATATCGATCTTCAAACTGAATGCGATCAACGGCGAGGTCGTATGGGAAAAACCGTACGACGTGCACACCGTATATGGCGTATCCGGCGGCGTGCAGGCAACACCCGTGCTGGGCAAGGGCAGCATTTCGGATTTGCTGGTCGTGCCGGTGGCGCGCATGCCGTATAAACCGAACGGGGTGCTGGTCGCCCTCGATAAGAAGACGGGCGAGGAGCGCTGGGTATTCGATATGAAGGCGTACGCGTGGAGCTCGCCTGTAGCGGTTTACGCACAGGACGGTACGGCGTATATCGTGCAGTGCGACAGCAAGGGCAATGTATACCTGATAGACGGCCTCACAGGTAAGGTATACGACAAGATCAACGTCGGTGCGAACGTGGAAGCGTCGCCCGCGGTATTTGAAAACACGATCGTGGTCGGTACGCGCGGCTCGCAGATCGTAGGGATTAAAATAAGGTAAGGAGAACAATATGGCAAAGTATTCTATTGGTATCGATTATGGCACGCTTTCCGGGCGCGCGCTGCTGGTCAATGTGGAAACGGGCGAAGAGATCGCGACGAGCGTATACGACTATCCGCACAAGGTGATGGACGAAGCGCTTCCCAGCGGGAAAAGGCTGGGCGTGGATTTCGCGCTGGAGCACCCGCGCGATTACCTCGATGTGATCGAAAAGACTGTGCCGGCTGTCCTTCGTGAAAGCGGCGTTTCGGCAGACGACATCATCGGCGTGGGCGTGGATTTTACATCTTGCACGGTGATGCCGGTCAAGGCGGACGGTACGCCCGTATGCTTCCTTCCCGGATTTGAGGACAACCCGCACGCGTATGTGAAGCTGTGGAAACACCACGCCGCGCAGGACAAGGCGAACAAATTGAACGAAATCGCCGCTGCGCGTGGGGAAAAGTGGCTGGCGCGCTATGGGAACAAAATATCTTCGGAATGGGTGATCCCCAAAATATGGCAGATACTCTCCGACGCGCCGGAGGTATACGAGGAGATGGATCGCTTCATTGAAGCGGCGGACTGGCTGGTGTGGCAGCTGACGGGAAAGGAAACGCGAAACTCGTGCTGCGCGGGTTATAAGGCGATCTGGCATAAACAGGACGGGTACCCGTCCAAAGAATTTTTTGCGGCGCTTGACCCGCGGCTGGAAAACGTGGTGGAGGAAAAGCTGGGCACGGATATTTTGCCGCTGGGAAGCCGCGCGGGCGGTATCACGGAAGAAATGGCGGCTAAGACGGGCCTGCGCGCAGGAACGCCTGTGGCTGTGGGCAATGTGGATGCGCATGTGTGCGTGCCTGCGGTAGGGATCGACGGCCCGGGCAAGATGCTCGCGATCATGGGCACATCGACATGCCATATCCTGATGTGTGAAAAAGAATGCAGCGTGCCGGGAATATGCGGTTATGTGGAAGACGGCGTGATGCCGGGGCTCGTCGGCTATGAGGCGGGACAGTCTTGCGTGGGCGACCATTTTGCATGGCTGGTAAAAAACTGTGTGCCGCCGCGTTATTTTGAAGAAGCGGAAAAGGAAGGGCTGGATATCCATGCGTACCTGCAAAAGAAGGCGGGCGAGCAGAAACCGGGCGAAAGCGGGCTGCTGGCGCTTGACTGGTGGAACGGCAACCGCAGCGTGCTGGTGGACGTCGACCTGACGGGGATGATGCTCGGCATGACGCTGACGACCAAGCCGGAGGAGATGTACCGTGCGTTGGTGGAGGCGACGGCATATGGAACGCGCAAGATCATCGAGAATTTCGAGGAGAACGGCGTGCCTGTGGATGAATTCTATGCATCCGGCGGGATCGCGGAAAAGAGCGCGTTTGCGATGCAGATTTATGCGGATATCATCAAAAAACCGATCAGGATATCGGGCAGCGCGCAAGGGCCGGCACTGGGAGCCGCGATCTTTGGCGCAGTGGCGGCAGGAAAAGAAAACGGCGGGTATGACAGCGTCTACGATGCGGCGCGCGCGATGGGTAAATTGAAGGACGCCGTCTATACGCCGAATGAGGAAAACACAAAGACATACGACAAGCTTTACGCGGAATATGACGTGCTGCACGATTATTTTGGCAGGGGCGGCAACGATGTGATGAAACGCTTGAAAGAGATCAAGAAAGGCGCCCAAAATGCTTGAAGGATTAAAGAGGGAAGTATATGAAGCGAATATGCTCCTCCCGAAATACGGACTGGTCACTTTTACATGGGGCAATGTGTCCGGTATCGACAGGGAAAAGGGCTTATTGGTGATCAAGCCGTCCGGTGTGGAATATGGAAAATTACGCGCCGAGGATATGGTGGTTGTGGATCTGGAGGGAACGGTCGTGGAAGGAACCTTGAATCCGTCCTCCGATACGGATACGCACATCGCGCTCTACAGAAATTTTGAAAGCATCGGCGGGATCACGCATACGCATTCGCGCTGGGCGACGGCATGGGCGCAGACGGGCAGGGGCCTGCCCGCGTATGGCACGACGCATGCGGATTATTTATATGGCGAGGTGCCGTGTACGCGCGCATTGACCGCAGAGGAAATCCAGGGCGAATATGAGCGGAACACGGGAATGGTCATCGTGGAGACGTTCCGGGGGGCTGGGATCGATCCGGCGATGATGAACGCGGTGCTCGTCAAAAGCCATGGGCCGTTCGTCTGGGCGGAGGACGCCGCCAAATCGGTGGAAAAAGCGGTTGTGCTCGACGAGGTGGCGATGATGGCGTTTGTGGGCGAAAGCATCATGGGCGGCGCGATGCCGCCGATGCCCGGCGAGCTGCTGGACAGGCATTACCTGCGCAAGCACGGGAAAAACGCTTATTACGGGCAACAAAGGAATAAAGATTGAAAAGAGGCTGCCATATGGCAGCCTCTTTTTTACTTTTTCAATTGTTTGGCGCGCCGCCGCATGAACGCGGGGATGAGCGCGTCGATGATCTTATAGCGGAGCATGGGGAAGGGCTTTGTTACTGTGTTGAAAAGCTTAAAGCACTTAAAATAAGCCCCCCAGCCTTCCTCCATCGGTAGATCCGCCCATGGCGTCATCTTAAGGTAACGGAGGAAATCGTTGGCGTATCTGTGCGTATTGCCCGCCCGCCACGGCCGTTCCTCGCCGAGGTAATGGACGATCGCCGGGTTTGCCTTGGCGTCGTCGTATTGCCGCTGCGTGATGTACGCAGCGGGAGCCGCGAGTTTTTGCAAGGTACGGTAGGGGTAAAAATCAAAGGTATTACAGTAGTTATACTGCGGGGGCAATGCACAGATCTCGCCGGAAAGCGAGCCGTTGATCGCGTCCTGGTCGGGGGCAAAAAGCTTTCCGCCGCGCTCCTTGTAAAAGGCAAGGATGCGCTTTCCCGTTTCCTCTTCGCGCCATTTCTTAAGGTCGATGAGCAGCACCCCCGAATTGAAATAAGGATTGCTGCCCATGCCGAGGGATTCGCGCCGGGAACGCGTGACCGTTGGTTCGATACAAGCGCCGACCACGCTCTTTCCCATATCCGTCTGCCACAGCGCCGAAAGGCTCGTGCGCACGATGGTATCCCCGTCGAGGTACAAAACGCGCTTTACTTCTGCGGGCAGGAGTTTATCCAGTATGAGGCGGGCGACAACGATGTTGCTCCAGCCGAGGGTATCGATATCAAAATCGAGGTGGTCGCGCACATCGCCGATCTCGATGATGGACAGGGAACGGCCGTATCGCTGTGCAAATTGCCCGAGCTTTTCCTTGTTTTCGCCGGTAATCCCCGACGATGCGATGTAAATGTGCACATCGGCAGCATCCCTGTTGTTTTCAAAAACAGAGCACATGGACGCAGCGACCTGCGGCACGAATTTATCGTCCGTCGTATAAAAAACATTCATGTCATTCGTCTCCAAATTCCAGCACGGCGGGATAATGGTTGGTGCGCTCTTCCTCGGGCGGCAGGGTCATATAGTCGCCGAATTGCAGCGTGAGGTGCGGATGGGGATCGCGCGGCATGCTGATCGTCGTATCTTCAAAGGGCATTTCCTGCGGCGGGAACAGATCGGACTTCAGAAAAT
This sequence comes from Christensenella timonensis, assembly GCF_900087015.1. Classification (NCBI taxonomy): domain Bacteria; kingdom Bacillati; phylum Bacillota; class Clostridia; order Christensenellales; family Christensenellaceae; genus Christensenella; species Christensenella timonensis. The sequence continues at coordinate 2,203,187 of NZ_FLKP01000002.1, read as the reverse complement.
ACATTTTGTCCGGTGCCATGCCCGAAAAATCCGTCACATAGGTATCCTCAATGTCCTCATACATGCGGGCCGCCTTTAAGTAACGCCGGTACAAGGATTTTTTGGAAATACGGAACAGCTTTAATATACCGTGCACCGTATGCGCGGCGGCGGACGCAAGAGAGCGTTTGGCGCCGGTCAAAGTGTCCGGAAGCTTAACTTCTCCATAGTCGCGCATGACGCACATGCGCGCCCAAAACCATGCTTTTTTGATCTGCTTCGCCCGCTTCTTTTCGTCCATGGCGAGCACGTCGTAAGGAAAGATATCGAGGAATATCCCTGACGTATAGGTGCGGTTGGTGTCCGTCGCTTCCAAAAATACAGTCCCGCGTTTGGAAAGTTTGGCAAAGGGCAGGACATAACCGTCCGTGTTTTCGATGGTCAGCAGGTCGTATTTATCGCCCAGCTCATTCGGCGCGACGGACAGGAAACGTTCGTAGTCGCTGCGCAGCATGCATACGTCGATGTCGTCGTCCCATGGGATGAAACCCTGGTGGCGGACTGCGCCGATGGCCGTGCCGCCAAAGGCAAAATAAGGAATGCCGTACTTTGCGCAGATCGCCTTGAAATCTTTGAGGATGTCAAGGATCACGCCCTGGACCCGCTTTAAGGTCTGTGGATCATATTCGTGTGCCATATGGATAACCCCAATCTTTTTTGTTACAGAATGGTTTTATTATATGCTATTTAGATGTTGAATTCAAGAAAGGATGGGTTATTCAGCTGTTTGCGCCAGCGCGCGGGCGTTACGCCGAATTCCTTTTTGAATGCGCGGTGGAAATTGCTTAGATCGTGGAAGCCGGAGCCTTCGGCGACCTCTTGTATGGTGAGGGCTTTGTTCTTGAGCAGTGCGCACGCCTTTTTGAGGCGCATGTGCAGCAAAAGCTCGTTGAAGGAACGCCCGGTGTTTTTCTTGACCATGCGCTGCAACCCGCTTGTGCTGTAGTGGAATTTTTCCGCCGCAGAATTGAGTGTTGCGCTTTTAAAATGGTCGGTCATGTAATTGAGCACGCCGATCATGTCGCCGGACGTTTCTTCCGTCCCGCTGAACCCGAAATCGCTTAAGTGGAAGCGCAGAAGGCGCACGCACAGCCATTCAAACTGGATATTTAGCAGCCGCGCGGAATAATCGTCCTGCGACAGGCTGTCCAGGTACATCTGGTAGATCCAGCCGCGCAGGTCGCTGTCACCCGCGGTCTTGAAGTGCAGGTAACCGCCTTGGTGGTTACCGTAGATGATGTGCGCAAAAAACGCGGACAGCAGGTCGTTGTGATTGAGCAGCGACAAAAATACCGTGTCGAACGTCGAGCGGCGCGCAATGATGTGGAACACGATGCAGTCGTCCTCGAAGATGTCCATGCGGTGATAAGTGCCCGGCGCGTGCAAAAACAAATCCCCCTCGCCGATCTCGTAGGGCGTATCGTCGATGTATTCCGTGCAGCTGCCCTGGTAGACGTACACAAACTCGATGAATTCGTGGCTGTGGTTTTTGACGGGCATATAGCGCGGATGCAGCTGGATACTCACGTCCGCGCCGCCGGGGATCATGATGTCTTCCTCGAAGCGGTTGACGCTCTTGGAAAAATTCGCGTACAGCGTCGTTTTGTCTTCACGGAACGCGCGCACGTCAAAATCCCGTACCGTATCGATGGACAGGCCTTCGGAGAGCAGCGGGTCTAAATCCAGCCCCTGCTCGTAAAAATATTTGCATAGTTGTTCGTTTGGCGTAAGCGGAATATGTATCATCGCAACATCGCTCCTCGTAACCAATATACCACAAAAGTTGCCCCGATATGCAATATTTCATCTTTCTTTTTACTGATATGATGTAGACAGAAAGAAAAAAGGGAGGTTTCCACATGATCAAAAAAGCAAATACCGTAAAACTCAACGTAAAGCCGGTGTTTATCGCGCTGGTACACAAATATTTCTATGAGGGGCCGTGCCGCTTCGGCAAGGGCGACGCGCTTCAGCCCGGATATGACGCGATCATGGAACGCGAGATGTACAAGCAGTTCTGCGAGGACGTGAAAAACTATATGCCACAGGAGGTCAACATCTTAGAGCCCGTATATGTGGAGCGCTATGACGACTGGAACCAGGAAGACGAAATGTACGAAAAAATCATGGAGGACAATGACCGGACGGATCTTTATTTGTTCCGCACGTACATTGGCCGCAATGAGATCGTACTGGAAATCGCACAACGCACCAAAAAGCCTGCTGCGGTAGTCCCCACCGCGTGCTGCGAGGTACTCGCGCTTTCGGCCGCGCTTTCGAGCCGCGGCCTCGAATTCTACGCGGCGCGCACATGGCCGGAGCTGGCGACCGACCTGAAGGCGCTGCGCCTGCGCAAGGTGCTTCACAACACGAACGTACTTTTGAGCTCGCGCTTCAATTCGACGATGTCGTTTTCCAGCGTGGACACGTTCCGCTCCTTAGACGATGTGACGGCAAAGCTGGGCGTGAAATTCCGCTACAAGAACATCCACGAGCTGTTAGACCAGATGTCGCCGGCGGTTGAGGGCGGCAACCCCACCACGCCGGGCCGCGAAACGCCCGATTTGACGGAAGAGGATATGGCGGAAGTAAAACGCCTCGCGGACGAGATGACGCGCGATGCGAAGGAAGTACATGTAGACAGGGAATTTTTGGAGAAGTCGCTGATCGCGTATGTGACGGTCAAAAAGAACCTCGATATGGCGGACTGCAACGCGTTTACCGTGCCGTGCCCGGACGTATGCTCTACGCGGCGCATCAACGAACAGCAATTCACGTTTTGTATGACACATTCGCTCTTAAACGAGCAGGGCATCCCGTCGGCATGCGAATATGATATCAACGCGCTGCTTTCGATGATGCTGCTTACGGGCGTTTCGTATAAAGCGCCGTACATGGGAAACTGCGTACCGCTCCCGATGGAGAACGGCAAATTAAACCGCGACGCGGTCGAAAGCTCGTTCTTTGTACACGAGGAAGACTTGGACGCGATCGAAAAGCGCGGCGGGCTTAACGACCTTTACGTGGTCGAACATTCCGTGCCCAACCGCAAGATGCACGGCCTTGACGGGGAGCAGGCAGATTTCGCCATCCGCCACTTTGCATATGAGCAGGGCTTTGGCGCGGTGCTGCGCTACGATTTCAACAAGGACGTTGACCAAGTGATCACGATGGCGCGTTTTTCGCCCGACGTGAAAAAGCTGTTCGTGGGCAAGGGAACGATCGTTGGCGGCGGCGGTTATGATTACGACAACTGCAACACGGCGGTATACTTCAAGCCGCAAGACCAAAAGACGTTCTATGACGCGCAGAAATATGTGGGCAACCACATGCCCCTCGTATATGGCGACTATACGCAGGAGCTGAAACGGCTGGGCGAAATCTTAGGACTGGAAGTCATCGAGGCATAGGTAAAATGGACGTGAGCATCAAAGAAAGGCTTTTGCAATCAAAGGAGGCCGCTGCGCGCACAGCGGCGGCCATCCTTGCAAACAGTGCGCCGACAAAGGAGTTTTTGCACGAACACCTGCGGCAGTATTTGGAGCGTAAATTTATGCTGGAGGAAGGCGAATGTGCATCGGACGACATTGACGAGCTTTCAAAGGCGAGCATAGCAAAAAGCTTGAAGATCAGCAAGGAGCTTTTGAAGGAGGTCGACCTTGCGACCAGCTGCGAGGGAGCCACGTCCGCGACCATCAAGAAGGTACTGTTTTTTATGGCGGTGCAGCGGGAGCTTGGCATCAGGCTTTCGCCGGACGACATCGCGCAGGTAAGGACGCTTAAAGACCTGGCAGGACTGGTTTTGCCCGCGCTGTGCGCGAAGGGGTGAAGGAAATGGGCACAATGGAAGGTTGCAGGAAGGATTTCCCCATATTGGGGGAAAAGGTGTACGGGCGGCCGCTCGTATACCTCGATAATGCCGCGACGACGCATGCGCCGCGGCAGGTGCTCGATGCGGTGCGTGCCCATTATGAACACGAGCACGCCAATGTACACCGCGGCATCCATTACCTGAGCGAACGCGCAACGCAGAAGATGGAGGAGGCCCGCGGCGCGGTGGCGGCGTTTATCGGCGCGCACAGCAGCAGCGAGGTCATCTTTACGCGCGGCACGACGGACGCAATCAACATCGTCGCGGACGGCATACAGCCGGACGTCGGCGAGGGGGACGAGATCGCCGTATCCGTACTGGAACACCATTCCAACTTTGTGCCGTGGCAGCAGCTTTGCAAACGCAAAAACGCGAGGCTGCGCGTGATCCCCGCGCCGGACGGAGAGATCGACATGCAGGCATACCGCGGGATGCTTAAAGAACGGACGAAGCTGGTGGCGGTCACGCAGGTATCCAACCTGACAGGCACGGTCATGCCGCTTGCAGGGATCATTTCCCTGGCGCACGAAAAAGGTATCCCCGTTTTAGTGGACGGCGCACAGGGCGTAAGGCACGCGGGCACAGATGTGAGCGCGCTGGACTGCGATTTTTATTGCTTTTCCGGGCACAAGATGCTGGCGACGACAGGGATCGGCGTATTGTACGGGAAGCGGGAACAGCTCGAGCGGCTTATGCCCTCGCGCTTCGGCGGCGGCATGGTGGACGTGGTGACGGTGGGCAAGACGACGTTCGCGCCCCTGCCCGCGCGCCTGGAGGCGGGAACGCCCGATTTTGCGGGAACGGTCGCGCTCTGCGCGGCGGTGTCGTACATACAGCAGCTTGGACGCGAAGAGATCGGCAGGCGGGAAAGCGGGCTGCTCGCCTATGCGGAGCATAAGCTTGGACAAATCGAGGGCTTACATATCTTGGGACAACCGGTAAAAAGGGAAGGGGTACTTTCCTTTTGGATGCAGGGAGTCCATTCGTATGACATGGCAAGCATGCTCGACAAGCTGGGGATCGCGGTGCGCTCGGGCAGCCATTGCGCGCAGGTCGCGCTGCAAAGCTTTGGGCTTACGGAGGTGACGCGCGTCTCGCCCGCGTTTTATAACACGGAGGCGGAAATCGACACCTTGTGCACGGGTATTGAAAAATCGGCGGCGATGCTGCGCAAATGGGGAGGCAGGCTATGACGATCAGGGAAAAAGAACAACGATTTATCGACGATTTCAATGAGCTTGGAGACTGGTTTTTGCAGTATGAGTACCTGATCGAGATGATATGCGGCATGGCGGAGCTGCCCGAAGCATTGCGCACGGATGAAACGCGCGTGGCGGGCTGCCAGTCGGGCGTATGGCTCGCGATGGAATTTAAGGATGGCAGGGTGAGGATACGCGCGCACAGCGACGCGCTGATCATCCGGGGCATCCTCGCGGTGGTGGTATCGCTGCTTGACGGACGCACGCCGGAGGAGATCTGCGCCTATGAGATGCGTTTTATAGACGAGACGCCGCTCAAGGAACAGATGTCCACCGACCGTTTCCGCGGCATGGCGGCGGTGGTCTGCGAGATCAGGGAATTTGCGGCAAAACAACCAAAGTGAAGAATGGGAACAGGCATGGGAAAAGCTTGTTCCTTTTATTTTTTCATGGTATATTGTGAAGGAAAACAAGCATTGGTAAAAATAATACGGACAGGAGCTTTCGGGCAATGGGATTGAAACTGGAAACGATGTGTATCGTTTTGGATTCGGGCGATGCGGAGGAACTATCAGGGTTTTATGAAAAATTACTTGGCTGGAAACGGCAGGACTATACGCCCGGCGACGAATGGATCGTGGTGAACAGCGGCAAACGGGACGGGACGCCGGAGCTGATCTTCCAGCAGGCCGAGCATTATACGAAACCCGTATGGCCCGCCGCCGAAGGCCGGCAACAGCAAATGGTGCATCTGGATTTCCATGTTGACGACCTGGAGGAAGGCATAAGGCATGCGATCGCTTGCGGCGCGCAGCTCTCGCCCGTTCAATTAGAGGATGAATGGCGCGTGATGCTAGACCCCGCGGGACATCCTTTCTGCATCCTGCCCAAAAGATATCCGAACGCCGATTGAAGCTGAATGGTTAAAAAGCCGGCCTGGAAAACAGGCCGGCTTTTTATATGCTGTTGGGATCGAGCAGGGAGAGGGACAGGTTTTGTTTGCGCGCATACTCTACCGTGTAGCCGGTACCGCCAGCGGACTTGCCATCCGACAGTGCGACGAGGCAGCTCGCGTGGTCGACCATGAAGCGGTTGCGCGCGAGATAGCAGCCGTCGGTATAGCGCTGCTGCAAAGTGATGACCTTATGGGCGCGGGCAAGGATGGCATCGTACTTTTGAAGCGCCTGCTTTGGCCATCCCTTTGTTTGCGCGGCGTGGGGCAGCACGCAAACGAGCCGGACGGGACGGGCAAGCACAGCGTCGATCTCTAATACGTGGGAGGCAAACAGCATATCCGCGCCCTGCGCCATGCCGCAAAGGAACGTATCGCAGCGTTCGTCCAGTATCCGTGGGAGAAGGAGGTCCGTGAGCCGTGAACGTAGCCGCCGGCACCACGCTTCGTCCGTGAGGAGGGGAAGCTTGTGCGGGCGCGGGCCGCTGAAACAACAGGTCGTTTCTTTCTTAATGTTTATATCCATTTGATTCACCTCAATAATAGTATATCACATTTTGCTAGTTATAAACTAGCAAAATATTCCATGAGTTTAGCATAAAATGATATTGAGGGACATTGCATGGAAGATAGATTCAAATCCTATTTTAAACAAATTGGAAATAACATAAGAAAATATAGGAAAGCAAAACATTGGACGCAACAAGAGCTTGCCGATGAGGTTGGAATGAGCCGTGGCTATCTTAGCCAGATTGAGGCATCTACCAACAAGGCAATGTTAAGTGTCTATATGTTAATTGCGATTGCAGAGGCGCTTGATATTGCGCCAAGAGAGTTGCTATAAAAATAATAAAAACCGGCTTCCGAGGGGAGCCGGTTTTTTTGGTATCATTCTTTTTCTTCGGATTCGTATTTTTTTGCTTCGCTTGTTTCGCGCTCGCGTTCGCGGTGCTTTTCGATCTCTTCTTTAAGCTGCGCGCGCTCCCTGCTGTTTTCAGCCTCGTATGCGTCGCGCCCTTTGCGGATCTCGTTATTATGAACCGCAGAGCGGTGTCCTTGCTCGGTCATGGCGTATCTCTCCTTTAAGGAACGTTGGTTTTATACATAATACACGGATCGCATTGTTCCTAAACAGGCAAAAATTGAATTAACGTTAAACTAAAATGACTTGTCCGGAATAAACACGCCACGGGAGAAAATTGCGGCGGGTTAATGGGAAAGTCTGGAACATGCCCATGCATCGCACTTCCACGCACGCGGGGATCGGTACCTGTGCCGCCGTTTGCATATCGAATATTTTTCCAAAGTCTGTTATACTACCAATATGGAAATACACGGGAATATACAAGGGATCAGAAACAGCGTGCTTGCGGAAATGGAGCAGCTATACGAACATAAGATGGCGCCGCAGGAATTTGTGTCCGGGGAGCTGCTCTTTCATATGGCGCGTTTCACGCAGGAGCTCAATAAGGAGATATCCGTCTTTTTGTCGCGGGGCGGCAAGGTGATGGACGTTTCCGTCGGCGACAGCGGCAGCGTGAAAATGCCTTATATGCGTGCGCGGCGCAGCTTTTTGGGCCTAAACGGTATCCGCGCCCTGCATACGCATCCAAACGGCAGCCCCATGCTCTCGGATGTGGACATCGGGTCTTTGAAATCCTCAAAATTCGACGCGATGGCGGCGATCTCCGTAAAGGATGGGAGAGCGACGGCGATGACCGTCGGTTTTTTGGGCGATAAGCTGGACGAGGTGGAGATCGCCGGGCCGTTCAGGCCGGGGCGGATCCCGCAGCGCGCACTGATGAACGAGATCGCCCTGGCGACCCAGCGCATCAGTGCGCTGGCCGCGATGAAGGAGACGGGGGAAGAAACGGAGCGCGTGATGCTTTTGGGGCTCAACGCCCCCCCTGCAAGCATGGAAGAGCTGCGGCGGCTGGCGATTACGGCGGGTGCGGAAATCGTCGCCATCAAGACGCAGCAGCGCGAACGCGACCACGCGTATTACATCGGCAAGGGAAAGGCGCGGGACTTATCGCTTATGATCGCGGCGATGGACGTGGACACGGTGATCGTCAACGACGAGCTGACGCCGCTGGAAACGCGGAATTTAGAAGAAATGTTCGGCCTGAAGGTGGTCGACCGTACGACGCTGATCCTCGATATTTTTGCCAGGCGCGCCCGTACGCGCGAAGGCAGGTTGCAGGTGGAGCTGGCGCAGCTCAAATATGCGCTGCCGCGTTTGCAGGGAGAGGGAACGGCGCTTTCGCGCTTAGGCGGCGGGATCGGTACGCGCGGCCCGGGCGAAAAAAAGATCGAGGTAGACAGGCGGCGCATCCGCCGGCGTATTTTCGAGCTGACGCAGGAAGCGGAAAAGATCAGGGAGCAGCGGGAGCTGCGGCGCAACGCCCGCAGGGAAAAGGATGTGGCGGAAGTCGCGCTGGTCGGCTATACCAACGCGGGGAAATCCAGTATCTTAAATTACCTGACAGGCGCGGGCGTACTTGCGGAGGACAAACTGTTTGCAACGCTTGACCCGGTGACGCGCAAGGTCGATTTGGGCGAGGCGGGCGAAGTCGTGTTCACAGATACGGTGGGCTTCATCGAGAAGCTGCCGCACGACCTTGTGAGCGCGTTCCGCTCCACGCTGGAGGAAGTAAGGAACGCGGACGTGCTTTTGTGCGTGACAGATGCTGCGGGAGAGGATGCGTATGCGCAGATGGAAGTGGTGGACGAGGTGCTGCGCTCTTTGGAGGCGGACGACAAGCCGCGCATTACCGTGATGAACAAGAGCGACAAACTGGACGGGGACGTTCCCAAAAACGACGCGCATACGGTGTATGTTTCCGCGCGTACGGGCGCGGGGATGGACGAGCTGCTCGCGCGTGTCGCGTCACTTTTGCAGCCGCAGTTATACAGCTTCTGCGGAAGGATCGGCTATGAGCGCGGCGACCTGCTTGCGCTTGTAAGCAAGCACGGCAAGGATGTGCAGCTGGAATATGAACCGCGGCATATCGCCGTTACGGCAAAGCTGCCAAAGGACATCATCCGGCGCCTGGGCGGGGAAAAAGGACGCGGGCAAAGTTGCGGAAAACCATGATTTTTGATATGATAGAAGGGATAAGGAAAGGCGGAAAACGATGGAATTCAGGGAAGAGCTAAAGCATGGAAAAGTGAGCGCGCTAAAGGGCGTCCTCTGGACGCTCGCTATTGTGGCGGTCATCTTTTTCGGCCTGTTCGCCACAGCGTTCCTGCGTTTTTGGCTGGGCATCAACTGGCCGCAGTTCGTGCTGTACGGCGGCGTGGTGGTGATCGGCTTTTTCCTGATCAAATACCGCATGACGGATTATGTGTACGTCGTGCAAAAGGGCAAGGTATATTTCGGGCGCAAGGTGGGCGCGCGGGAAAAGGAGCTTTTCTCCATGCCTGTGCGCGATATCGCGGCTATGGGGCCGTATGCGGCGATGCAGGGGCGCATTGCGGGCAAAAAGCAGCGCAAATTCACGTTTTGTAAAAAGAGCGAAACGTTTGTGCTGGACGCGGGGGACGTCGCCATCCTTCTGAGCCCGACGCAGGAGCTGAAGGAAAGACTGGAGGACGGGTCATGAACACGCCTATTGTGGATATGCTGCATGAGGTCGCAGGAAAATCCGGGCCGCGTTTCTGTATGCCGGGGCACAAGGGAAAGCCCGGCTTTTTGCCGTCTGAAGTCAATTGTTATGATATCACGGAGCTGCCGGGCGCGGACAACCTGTATATGCCGCAGGGCGCGATCGCAAGGTCGCAGGAGCTGTATGCGGCATCGATCGGCGCGCGCGAAAGCTTCTTTTTGGTGAACGGAAGCTCTGGCGGCATCCATGCCGCGCTGCTGAGCGTGCTCGCGCCGGGGGATAAGGTGATCGCCGCGCGGGATTTCCATTTGAGCGCGGTGAACGCATTTGCGCTTGCGGGCGCAAAACCGGTGTTTGTGCATCCTTCCGCGCAGGATACGCAGCTGCCGTGCGTGGTGAGCGTAGAGGACATAAAGCGTGCGGTCGGCGCGCATCCGGACGCGAAGGCCGTTTACCTGACGTACCCCAACTATTATGGGATGTGCGTGGATTTAAACCGCATTTGCGCGATCGCCCATGACGCGGGGATGCAGGTGGTGTGCGACGCGGCGCACAGCGCGGCGTTCGATTTTTCAGAGTTGCTGCCCGTTTCGCCTGCGGCAGCGGGATGCGATATTTGGGTGGCGAGCTTGCACAAGACGCTCAAAGCGATGAACCAGTGCGCTGTGCTGTGCGTCGGTGAAAATGCAAAGATCGGGCACGAGACAGTGCAGGCGAGGCTGAACATGCTGCAGACCACGAGCCCGTCGTACGTGCTTTTGGGCTCGAGCGACTATGCGCTGGGCTATATGCGCGAGCACGGGAAGGCGGCGCTTGGCATGACGGTCAATCTGGTGGAGGACAATATGCGGCGCTTGGAGGCGCTGGGCGGATACCGCTGCGTTTTGCAGGACGTACCGCGCCTTGCGGGCGCTTTTGACCGGGACGTTCTGAAGCTGGTGATCGATGTGACGGATCGGGGGGTGAGCGGCTTTGCGGCGGCGCGGATATTGCACCAAAACGGGGTCGAGGTGGAAGCGGCGGATATTTCCAACATCGTGCTCATCTGCACGGTCGCGGACGGCGCGGAGGATTTTGACCTGTTGAAGATGGTGTTGAAAAATATCAAGGGTTCCAATTATAATATACGCGCTGGGGAGACGGCGGACGACCTCGCGGCGATATACGGCGCGCAGCCCGCGGCGGATATACGCGAGGCGGTGTTCGCGCAGCGCAGGCGAATGGAGCCGCGGGAAAGCGTGGGCTATATCGCGGCGGCGAGCGTGGGGGCATACCCGCCGGGCGTGCCGGTGATCGTACCTGGGGTTAAGGTCACGGAACGGATGATCGATTATTTGAACCGCTTGAAATACAGCGGCTACCAGCTTTTCGGCATGGACGGCGGCATCGAGGTCGCGTGTTTGTGAGCGGAAGGTAAGCATACAGAAAGGCAGAAAAGACGAGTTGAAGGGTTTATTTATTACGTTCGAGGGCGTGGACGGGTGCGGCAAGAGCACGCAGATGCGCTTTTTATCCGAATACCTGATGGAAAAGGGGATCGCGCCGGTGCTGACGCGCGAGCCGGGCGGGTGCAACATCGCGGAAAAGATACGCGATTTGGTACTGGATATTGAAAACAAGGAAATGTATGACCGGACGGAGGCGCTGCTTTACGCGGCAGCACGTGCGCAGCACGTGGGGGAAGTGGTGGGCCCCGCGGTAGAAAGCGGGAGGGTCGTCCTGTGCGACCGGTTCATCGATTCTTCGCTCGCCTACCAGGGCGTAGGGCGCGGCCTGGGAATCGAAGCGGTGATGGACATCAACTGCTTTGCCATGGGCGATTGCATGCCTGACAAGACCTTTTTCCTGGATTTCCCGCCGCACCTGGCCTTTGAGCGCATGAGCAAAAAGCGTGTGCACGACAGGCTGGAAACGCAGGAGGAGGAGTTTTATATCCTGCTTTACAACGGCTTTGTAAAGCTTGCGGAGATGTATCCCGAGCGGATCGTCCGCATCGACGCCTCGGGCAATAAGTTCGAGACGCAGGAGATCGTACGGGCAAAGATGGACGAAATTTTGAAGGAACGCGGCTTTTTTGTATGAACGAAGTATTTGAGAACGCAATCAAAACGGGAAAGATTGCGGGGGCATACCTGATCGCGGGGGCGTCGGCGCAGACGACGCTCGCGGAGATCGACGACTTCCTGATGCATGTATACTGCCGGACGCACAGCGCCTGCGGGACATGCCCGGGGTGCCTTAAGTATGCGCATAAAAACCATGCCGACGTGACGTATATCGAAGCAAAGGGCAGCATCAAGATCGACGATGTGCGCGCTGTCCCGGCGGAGGTTGCAAACAAGGCCTACGAGGGCGGCTATAAGGCGGTGGTGATCGCGCAGGCGGACACCATGACGCCGCAGGCGCAGAACGCTCTTTTGAAAGTGGTGGAGGAACCGCCGGAAAATACCGTATTCGTGATGGGGGCGCAAAATATCAAAAACATATTGCCTACCATATTGTCGCGGTGTATAATTTTAAAGACGCCGTTATCGAAAGAAGCGGCGGAAGAAAAGCTTAGGGAAGGGCAAAAACTGCCGACCCTGAAAGCGCGCGTACTCTCGGACGCGGCGGGTGGGGATTACCATCTGGCGCTTGCGTTTTTGCAGGATGGTTTTTTCGACGTGCGCGACGACATGATATTGGCCATCAATCGTCTGTGGACGGCAAAAAATATGGCGACGAGCGCGACGCTTGCCCTTTTCTTAAAGCATGAAACGGCAATATCGTTGTGCCTTGACGTGGCGCTGCGTTACATTGCGGATGTGCTGGTCTATAAGCATACCGGCGATGCGGGGCATATCGTCAACCAGGACAAGCTGCCAGAGATCGCGCAGCACGCACGCCTGAGCGACTACGTTCTGGTCAACACACAGGAAAAAATTTATGATTGCGTGGTAAAGCGCGCCCAGTGTGCGGGGCTCAATACGAAGCTCGCGCTGGAGAGCATGCTTTTTCATATATTGGAGGTAATTTTATGAGTTCAGTAATAGGAGTGCGATTCTCCGAAGTCGGGAAGATCTATTATTTCGATCCCGGCGACCTTGAGATAGAATCAGGCGATAAAGTGGTGGTGGAAACGGCACGCGGCGTCGAGTTTGGCGAAGTGGTGCTTTCCCCGCGGGAAATGACGGAAAAAGAGATCGGCAGGCCGCTGAAAAAAGTAGTCAGGAAAGCGGACGAAAAGGATTTCAGGAAGCTGGAAAAGAACAGGAAAAAGGAAAAAGAAGCGTTTGATATCTGCATGGAAAAGATAGCCAAGCACAAGATGCAGATGAAGCTGATCGACGTGGAGTATACCTTTGACGGAAGCAAGATCATTTTCTACTTTACGGCGGAAGGCCGCGTCGATTTCCGCGAGCTGGTCAAAGACCTGGCTTCAATCTTCAAAACGCGCATCGAGCTCCGGCAGATCGGCGTGCGCGACGAAGCCAAGAAGGTAGGCGGGCTGGGGCCGTGCGGGCGGCCGTGCTGCTGCAGCGCTTTTTTGGGGGACTTCCAGCCGGTATCCATCAAAATGGCCAAGGAACAGAGCCTGTCGCTGTCGCCGACCAAGATCAGCGGGCTGTGCGGGCGGCTGATGTGCTGCCTCAACTACGAGCAGGAGCATTACCACCAGATGCGCAAGAAGCTGCCGCGCGTGGGCGCGATGGTGACAACGTGCGACGGTGAAGCGTGCGTGGTCGATACGAACGCGCTGACCGAAAAAGTACGCGCCAAGCGCATATTGCCTGACGGCACGTTCGAGCTCAATGAATACGACCTTGCGGACATCAAGGTAAGCAGGAATAAGCAGGCGGGAGGCAAGGCGCGCCCCGAAGAAGAAGCCGTGATCGACGAGGAAATGAAAAAGCTGCTGAAAGACTAAAAAAGTGTTGCTTTTTTGCGATGAAATGTTAGAATAAGAGTGTTAATAATTATGGAGGTGAGCGAACATGGCATATAAAATTTCTGAAGGCTGCATTTCCTGCGGCGCTTGCGCGGCGGATTGCCCGGTTGACGCGATTTCCGATGGCGGCGAACGCTATGTGATCGATGCGGATACGTGCATCGACTGCGGCGCATGTGCTTCTACATGCCCGGTTGAAGCGATTTCCGAGGCGTAATCGAGGTCACAAAACGAGTAATGAAGAAATCTGCCCAAAAGCAGGTTTCTTTTTTATTGCCCGCGCGCGGCATGCTTTATGGTATAATAGGCGCATGGAACGAATCGACGATTTACAGCTGAAGGGGCTCCGGATCATACAGGACAGCGAGCTTTTCTGCTTTGGCACGGATGCGGTGCTGCTGGCGGATTTTGCTTCGCCCAAAAAAGGCGCGCGCATCGCAGACCTTGGCACGGGCACCGGGATATTGCCGCTGCTTTTGTACGGCAGGCAGCCGGATATCACGGTAGACGCCATCGAGATACAGGAAAAGCTGGCGGCGACCGCGCAAAGGAGCGTGGAATTAAATGGACTTGAGGGGCGTATCCGCATTGTGCAGGGGGATTTGAGGGACGCGCACCGGCTTCTTGGCAGCGATTATGACATGGTGGTCGTGAACCCGCCGTATGACAAGGCTACGGCAGCGATCCCGAGCATGGACGAGAGCCACCAGGCCGCAAGGTTTGAAACGAAGGTCACATGGGAAGAAATCTGTAAGGCGGCGGGCCGGCTGCTCCGCCCGGGCGGTAAGCTGTGCCTTATACACCGCGTATCGCGGATGGCGGAGATATTTGAAACGCTGCGCGCATGCAGGCTGGAGCCAAAGGAAATGCGGCTGATACACAGCCGCCTTGGAAGCGAGGCGGTATGTATGCTTTTAAGCGCGGCAAAGGACGGGCGGCCATCCCTTAAGGCGCTGCCGCCGCTCGTCGTACACGAAGCGGACGGGAGCGAAACAGCGGAGGTCAGGAAGATATACCACAGGAACGGGGAAGAATAGGCATGGGCGGAAAATTATCCATTGTAGCAACGCCGATCGGCAATCTGGGCGATATCACGCTGCGCGCGCTCAAGACGCTTGAGCAGGCGGATCTTGTCGCGGCGGAGGATACGCGCCATACGGTCAAGCTTTTGAACCATTTTGAGATCAAAAAAAAACTGGTGAGCTTCCATGAATACAGCAATGAAGCGCGCTATGGCGAGCTGGTCGGGGCGCTGCGCGAGGGAAAGCACATCGCGCTGGTATCGGATGCGGGAACGCCGGTGATTTCCGACCCGGGATATGGGCTTGTCAAAAGGTGTGTGGAAGAAGGGATCGAGGTGGAAAGCCTGCCGGGCGCGTGTGCGGCGGTCACGGCGGTGACGTTGTGCGGAATGGATTGTTCGCGGTTTTCCTTTTATGGATTTTTGAACACCAAGTCCGGGGTGCGCAAAAAGGAGCTGGGGGAGATACGGGACGCAGGCAAGCCGTGCGTTATATACGAAAGCCCCAACCGTATCGTAAAGACGTTAAAGGACATCTGCGAGGTATGCGGCAAGGACGTGCGGGTTTGCGCCTGCCGCGAGCTGACGAAGGTATATGAAGAGGTCGTGCGGGGCACGGCAAAGGAAGTCCTCGACGTGTTCGCCGACCGGGAGGCGGTGAAGGGCGAGTTTGTGTTGGTGGTGGGCGCGGCGCGGCATGTGCGGGAAGCGAGCGAAGAAGAGATCGTGCGCGCATTACAGGAGAGCCTTGCGCGCGGGATGACAAAAAAAGACGCCGCAGCTTATGTTGCGGCGCTTTTGGGCGTTCCAAAAAACAGAACGTACCAGATCCTCCTGGATTTATAGGAAAATACGGCTATTTTACCTGCTCCTGCATTTCTTCGATGCAGTGCGAGCATACGTTCCGCCCTTTGTAGACCTTTACGTCTTCCATACTGTCGCAGAAAATACAAGCGGGCTGATATTTTTTGAGTAAAATATAGTCGCCATCCACGAAAATTTCGACAGGGTCTTTGCAGTTGAAACCAAGTACTCGGCGCAGTTCAATGGGGAGTACGACTCTGCCGAGGGAGTCGAGTGGCCTTACGATTCCTGTAGATTTCATGTGTTTTACCTCCTATAACGAACGTGTTCATCTTAACAAATAAACAGGTTTTCGTCAATGTAAGTCTATGGTGGTTATGGGAAGGAAACCCTGTAAAAAAATGGCGGTTTTATCAAGAATTTGACGGTTATGAAATTGCTTTACAGAGCCAAAAATTTAATATATTAAATTGATTTTACTTGTATTTGCACGGGAAATGGTGTAGAGTGTTATATCATACTGACACACATAAGTTTATTGCGAGAGGGTAACATGAAAATAATTTGTTCAGCAGTATTCAGCGACCTGCCGCGGCAGGAGCTGCAGGACAGGACGGCAGTCATGATCGATGCGCTGCGTGCGTCCGCCACGATCATCACGGCGATCTCCAACAAATGCGACAGGATCGTGCCCACGGAAGAGGCGAACGAGGCGGCTGCGATTAAAAAGATATCGGAAGGCAACGTCCTTTTGTGCGGTGAGATCGCGGCACAGAAGGTGAGCGGTTTTGATTTGGGCAATTCCCCCTTGGAATTCACAGAGGACGTGGTTGCGGAAAAGATCATTATTTTCTCGACGACCAACGGGACGGTGGCCATCAAGTCCATGGCCGCGGCGGAGGATGTATTGATCGGTTCGTTCATCAACGCGGAAGCGGTCGCGAAAAAGGCGCGCAGCCTGGAAAACGACATCGTACTGGTATGCGCCGGAACGAAGGGCAAATTCTCGACAGACGATATGCTGGCGATGGGCTGTATCATCGACCGCCTGCTCCGGATCGACGAAACGCTGGAAACGGACGATATGGGCAAGGTTGCCCTAAAGCTTTACCATGACGCGAACCACGACATCCTGTCCGCGCTTGAGGGAAGCACGCATTTTGAGTATTTGAAGCAATTGAAGCTTTATGATGACCTGGAATATTGCACGCGCGAAGATACGCTGGGCGTGGTTCCGGTCTATCAGGAGGGCGTTATCATAAAAGGATAACCGGAGGAATAAAAGGACGTGGCGTACGCTGCGTTTTTTTATGCGGAAATATTTGTATTACATAAGATAGTACACTTCTGGAAAGCGCATAACAGAAAGCTTTTTTGACACGCTATTGAAAACATGGATATAAAAATATATAATGTTACCTATGTACAATATGCGCGCGCTTCCCTGCTTTGGCCGCCGGAAACGGCTATAGCAGGGCGTGTGGCGACGAAAAGGAGCACAGACAAGTATGAGTGAAAAATTTTACATCACGACGCCGATCTATTATCCGAGCGACAAGCTGCACATCGGCCATGCGTATTGCACGACCGCGGCAGATTCGATCGCGCGCTTCAAGCGCCAGACGGGCTATGACGTCATGTTCCTCACGGGGACGGACGAGCACGGCCAGAAGATCGAGAAGATCGCCATGGAAAAGGGGATGTCCCCCAAAGAATATGTGGACGGCATCGTGGCGCAGATCAAGGCGCTGTGGGAGCTGATGAACATCACGAACGATGATTTTATCCGTACCACGGACAAACGCCATGAGCAATGCGTACAGAAAATTTTTCAGAAGCTCTACGACCAGGGCGATATCTATAAAAGCGAATACGAGAGCTGGTATTGCACGCCGTGCGAGGCATTCTGGACGGATACGCAGCTCATAGACGGGAAATGCCCGGACTGCGGGCGGCCCGTGCAGCGCGTCAAGGAGGAAAGCTATTTCTTCCGTGCGTCAAAGTATGCGGACAAGCTGATACAGCACATCAAAGACAACCCGGAGTTCATCCAGCCTGAATCGCGCAAAAATGAGATGCTCAACAACTTTTTGCTGCCCGGGCTTGAAGATTTATGCGTATCGCGCTCGTCCTTCCGGTGGGGCATACCCGTTCCCTTTGACAAGGACCACGTGATGTATGTATGGATCGATGCGCTTTCCAACTATATTTCGGCGCTCGGCTATTTATCGGACGACGACAGTATGTTCCGGAAATATTGGCCGGCAGACCTGCATTTGGTGGGCAAGGAGATCGTGCGCTTCCATACGATCACATGGCCGACGATTTTGATGGCGCTCGGCCTGCCGCTGCCAAAGCGCGTGTACGGACACGGCTGGCTCACGCTGCAGGGCGGGAAGATGAGCAAGAGCCGCGGCAACGTGGTCGACCCGGTCGTATTGGTCGGGCGGTACGGCGTGGACGCGATCCGCTACTTCCTCATGCGCGAGGCGCCGCTCGGAAGCGACCTGATGTTTTCCAACGAGCTGCTGCTTACGCGTATCAACGCAGACCTTGCGAACGACCTTGGGAACCTGCTTTCGCGCACGGTCGCGATGGTCGACAAATACTTCGGCGGGGAGATTCCCGCTGCGGGAGAGGCCGAAAAAGACGACCGCAAGCTGATCGATTTTGCAAGCGGGCTGCCCGGGCGGTTTGAAGCGCTGATGAACGAATGGAAGGTGTCCGAAGCACTGGGCGAGACGTGGCAGTATGTGGGCATGCTCAATAAATATATTGACGTTACCATGCCGTGGGCGCTTGCAAAGGACGAGGGGAAAAAACCGCGGCTTGCGAGCGTGATGTACCACCTGGCGGAGGGGCTGCGCATTATTTCCGTGCTGATCGAGAGCGTGATGCCCGAAACAGCGGTTAAGATGCGCGAACAATTGGGTATTGATAATTGTGGGCCCCTTAGTTGTTGGGACAGCATTTTGGAATACGGGCAGCTGCGCGCGGGGATCAATGTCATGAAGGGCGCGCCCATCTTCCCGCGTATCGAGGTAGATAAGGAGCTTGCGGAGCTGGATAAACTGATGGCGGCGGCGCAGGAGCCGCCCAAAGAGGAAAAGAAGCAGGAAGGG
Organism: Christensenella timonensis; assembly: GCF_900087015.1. Lineage (NCBI taxonomy): Bacteria > Bacillati > Bacillota > Clostridia > Christensenellales > Christensenellaceae > Christensenella > Christensenella timonensis. The sequence continues at coordinate 2,184,643 of NZ_FLKP01000002.1, read as the reverse complement.
CCGCAGCAGATCACGATCGACGACTTTAAGAAGGTGCAGCTTAAGACCGCAAAGGTCATCCATTGCGAAAACCTGGAAGGGTCTGACAAGCTGCTTAAGCTGACGGTCAAGTGCGGCGGCGAGCGCAGGACGATCGTTTCGGGGATACGCGAAAGCTTTTGCGCGCAGGATATGGTCGGCAAGACGGTGGTGATCGTGGCGAACTTAAAGCCCGCAAAGCTGCGCGGCACGCTTTCAGAGGGGATGATCCTCGCCGTGGGCGATAACCCGGATATCGCACTTGTGACGGCTGACAGTGAGGATGGGTTGACCGTTGGATAATGGAATGAAATTGTTCGATACACATGTACACCTTCTGAGCGGGCATTTTGACGAGGACAGGGAAACGCTCATCGCAAGGCTCGCGGGGCAGGGGATCGAATATGTCGTGGAAAGCTCGCCGGACATTGCGGACAGCATCCGTGCCGCGGGGCTCGCAAAGGAGCACCACAGCGTCTATGCGGCGGTGGGCGTGCATCCGCACAGCGCGTCGGAGTGGGACGAAGCTGCCAAAGATGTGCTGCGTTCCCTAAGCAAAGAAGAAAAGGTGGTCGCGATCGGCGAGATCGGGCTCGATTACCACTACGATTTTTCCCCGCGGGATACGCAGAAACGGGCATTTTCCGAGCAGGTTAAGCTGGCGATGGAGCTTGGCCTGCCCATCGTGGTGCACAGCAGGGAAGCGACGCTTGACACACTGGCTATCTTAAAGCAATACCCGGGCGTGCGCGGGGAGCTGCACTGTTTTTCCGGCAGCGCGCAGACGGCGGAGGAGCTTGTGAAAATGGGCTTTTACATCGCCTTTGGCGGGGCGCTTACCTTTAAGAACGCACGCAAGACGATCGAGGCGGCGCAGGCCGTGCCCATGGAGCGGCTGCTGCTTGAAACGGATTGCCCGTACATGACGCCGGTACCGCTGCGCGGGAAACGCAACGAGCCTGCCTATGTACGCTATGTGGCGGAAAAGATGGCGGAGGTAAGGCAGCTGCCCGTAGAAGAGGTCGCACGGATCACCCTGGAAAACGGGAAGCGGTTTTTCGGGATAGAATAACGGACGCGCGAGGGCGCGTGGAATGGAAGCGAATTTGGATACATATGTTTATAAGCTAGGCGACGTCAATTATATCAATTTGACGAACAGGTGCACGAACGACTGTGAATTTTGCCTGCGCAGGACGGGCGACGGCGTTGCCGGATACGACCTGTGGCTCAAACAAGAGCCCACGGCGGGCGATATCATAAAGCAGCTGGAAAAGGACAAGACGGACGTCGTTTTCTGCGGTTACGGCGAACCAACCATCCGCATAGACGAATTAAAAGAGGTGGCGGCGTACGTCAAAAATTACGGCGGTCATACGCGCCTCAATACCAACGGGCACGCGAGCGCCTTTCACGGCAGGGACATCGCACAGGAGCTGGCGGGACTGATCGACGAGGTGTCCATCAGCCTAAACGAGGCGGATGCGCGCAAGTATGAAGCGGTGGTACACAGCCGCTATGGAGAGGACGGGTTCCGTTATATGCTCGATTTTGCACGGGACTGCGTGAAATACGGCATACACACGACGCTTTCGGTGGTGGATGTGATCAGCCCGGAGGATATCGAGACGTGCCGCAGGATCGCGCAGGACGTGGGCGCGCACTTCAGGGTGCGGCACTATATTTCGTAGAAAGTAAAAGAGGCTGCAGCGTCGCAGCCTCTTTTTTATACTGTTTTTATGCTACGGGCTCTTTGACGGGCGCGCGGCGCGTTAATAGCCAGCCCAAAAAGAGGAAGAGGACGGCTGCGAGCGCGAAGAACAGGGCGGCGTTGAGGGTTTGGGTCATCCAATCGCCAAAGGAGATAAGCGCTTTCGTAATGGGATAGAGTGGATTCCCAAGATCATAACCAAAACTAAAAACGTTGGCGAAAAATATGATCAAGCCGGCCGGCACGCCGATGGAAACGGCTACCCTTGCCGGGTTGTTCATCCGGTAGTATGCGCCCGCGATGAAGTAGCCGAGCGCGGCGATACACAGGTAGACCATGGCAAAGAACAGGAGCAGCACGAAGAAGGAGCCGGAAAACTGCGAGCTTGCGCCGGACACCCCGAAAAAGCCGGGGATCGCGTCGAACAGGATGCTGAGAAGCGCAGTTACCGCGGAGGCTACCAGGGCAAACAGCAGGAAGCTTAGAAAATGCGTACGGCGGGAAACGCCGTTGGCAAGGGCCAGACGCAGGTTTTCGGCAAAGCTCGCCAGGCCTAAGATCAGCAAAAAGACCACCGCGATGGGCAGGGTCGCCATGTTGAAGCGCCCCATCGCGGGACTGTCGGAGTTGATGGTCACACCCACCACGCTGACCCCGCTGTCGGCGGCTATTTGCGTACCGGAGACAAACAGGATGGAGCCTGCGAGTGTGGCTGCCGCTACGATCAGGTAAAATACCAGGAAAGCGAGGCGGTTGGATTTGTATTGCCAAAAAAACATTTCTTTCAGTCTCATGTTGACGTCCGTCCTTTCTTATGCGTTGGTCAGGTGGATAAAGAGCTGCTGGAGGTCGAGCGGCGTAACCGCCAGTGCGGGGGGGACGTCCGTGCGTTCGCCGAGGATATGGGCAAGCATCAGCCCGCCTAATTCCTGCGTACCGAGGATGTTTTTGCCCTCGCACCACGCGCGCACCGCGTCCCTTTGACCGGAAACGGTAAAGCCCATCCTCTGGATATCCTCGGTTTCCCGGTCAAGGAGGATTCCGCCGTCTTTGATGATGATAACGCGGTCGATGATGCCCGCTACTTCCTCGATCAGGTGGGTGGAGAGGATAACCGTACAGGGATTCTGTGCATAGCGTGTCAAAAGCTCGTCGTAAAAAAGCTGCCTGTGGTTCGCGTCAAGGCCCAGTACCGGCTCGTCGAACAGCAGGTATTTGGCGCCCGACGCCAGCGTCAGGATCAGTTTGAAAATGGAGCGGTAACCCGTTGAGAGCTTGCCCGATTTTTTCCTGGGGTCGAGGGAAAACTTTTGCGCCAGCATATAGGCGTAATCCATGTCAAAGCCGGGATAAAAAAGCTTTGTCCATTCAAAGATGCGCCGCACGGGGATGGAAGGGTCGTAAAGCGTATCTTCGCTCATGTAGGAAACGAGGGACAGCGCCTTGTCGTTTTCCATGACCGGCATACCGTCCGCGTAAATGAAGCCCCCGGTGGGGAACAGGCGGTTGGTCACAAGGTTTAAAAGGGTGGATTTGCCCGCGCCGTTGCGCCCGAGCAGTCCGTAGATGTGGTTTTCTTCAAAGGAAAGGTTCACGCGGTCGAGCGCCGTTAAGTCCCTGAACTTTTTGGTCACGTTTTTCAGTTCGATCATTTTTTTGCCCCTTTCGCGATCATATCGATCAATTCTTCAGGGCTGATGCCCAATTTTTCCGCTTCGTTTAGCAGGCTTAAGACGAAATCCTCGTAAAAGGATTGCTGCCGCTTTTTACGGATGGCCTGCGCGGCCCCCTGTTTTACAAACATACCGACACCTCGTTTCTTGTATAAGATACCGTCGTCCACCAGCAGCGCCATGCCTTTTAAAACGGTGGCGGGGTTGATATGGTAGAGCGTTGAAATCTCTGTTGTGGAGGGTACCTGCGTTTCTTCGCCGAATGCACCGGAGAGGATGGAGTCTTCGATCTGCGCGGATATCTGCAAGTAGATAGGGGTTTCGCTTTCAAAATCGATCTTCATTTCGTCCTCCTTAGCATAATTGGTTCGTTACTCATGTAACTAACTATATAACATGTGGAGACATTTGTCAAGGATATGCGGAAAATAAAAAAGAACCGCGTAGGCGGTTCTTGCGATCCCGTACGGGGAAGGGGCTTTACAGCTCCTTTTGCAGCATCAGTATTTCCTCGCCGTTCAAAATCTCGCTCTGCATGCTGTCGCTCGCAACGAAGCCGAGGTGTTCGCGGTAGATCTTGAGCGCGCGGTAGTTGGACGGGTCTACGTTCACTTCCACCATCTTGATGCCGAAGGTTTTCATATCGGCAAAGGCGATATTTAAAAGCGACGTTCCAAGGTTGGGGTTTGCCTGCGGGTCTAAGATGTTGATGCTGTGCAGGAAAACCTTGTCCGGGTTATCGAAGTTGCGCATGAAATAGACAGCGCCTAAAATTTCGTCATATTCTACGGCAACGTATACGCGCGCGTGGCGGAGCATGGCGATCAGGTCGAACACGTCGAGGCCGCCCGCTTCATAGGACGAGTTTTCGATCTGGATCAGCTGTTCCACTAAGTCGAAGTCCCGCTCTTTTATATGGAAATATTCAATTGCCATAATACTTGATTCCTCCAATAGGGTCATTTGATAGTATAAACTATTCTTAAGAATTATACCCAGAAACGGCAGGTTTTGCAATAGCTACCTTTGCAAAAAGGAAGGCAGGTCTTGCATGACGCGCTCGCCGTATTGGGCAAGGCGCGCGTCTTTTTCAGGGTATTTGCCGCGCAGCAGAATTTTTTCCGCAAGGCTGAAAGCGTCCGCAGCCCCGACGATGATATGGTCCAGCAGGTCGATATCCAGGGCATCCATGGCGAGCAGGATACGCTGGGTAGTCTCGATATCCTTTTTGCTGGGCTGGGGATTGCCGCCCGGATGGTTGTGCGCAACGATGACCTTGTCGGCGCCCGAGCGGATGACGCTTTCCGTGATATGGCGGACATAAACGGGGGCCTGCGTCGCGGTGCCGCGGCTCAAAAGCTCGGTATGCAGCACGGCGCAGTGCGCGTCCAGGCACACCACATAAAACTGTTCCTCTGTCTTGCCCTCAAAAAGGCCCTGCACATAACGGATCGCCGCGTCGATGGATTTTAGGCGCACCGTTTTCCCAGCGGGCGCTGAGGCTTCCCGCAGCATGAGGCTGCCCACAAGGGAGATCAGGATGGCGCTTTGCTCGCCGATGCCGTCGACATGGGCGATGTCCCGTGCGTCCGCACGCAGCAGGCGCCCTAAGCTGCCGAATTTTTTCAGTAAGGTATGCGCAAGCGCATTGGTATCGCGGCGCGGGATAGCGTAAAAAAGCAAGAGCTCAAGCGCTTCGTGGTCTTCAAAGGCGCTAAGCCCCTTTTGCAGGTAGCGGTTTTTGAGGCGTGCGCGGTGCCCGTCATGCAGTGAAATAAGACTTCCCTCCCCAATAAATATGGATATTCCGGTATTTACATAGTTCGCCGCCCGTGCGTCCCATTCCTGTAAAGAGGATAAAAAAGTATGTATTATAAACGGATTTTCTGCTATAATAGATACGCATTCGATATGTATTCGTTTGCCTAAATGTCAGGAGAAAACAGAAATGTTGGAATTTACGCTTGCACCACGCAAAAATGAAATGGTAGACGCGCTGAAAACGATCCTTGGGATCCCGAGCGTGAAAAGTGAAGCGCAGGGGAACATGCCTTATGGAAAGGGCGTTTTTGACGCGCTGATCAAGACGCTGAACCTCGCGGAACGGCTGGATTTTGACAGTGTGAATTTCTTTTCCCATCTGGGATATGTGGAATACGGCGACGGGGACGAGATGCTCGCCATTGTGACGCACCTGGACGTTGTCCCGGCAGGCGAGGGCTGGACGGTGCCCCCCTTTGAAGGGACGGTAAAGGACGGCCGTATCTATGGGCGCGGCGCGATCGACGACAAAGGGCCTGCGATCGCGGCGCTGTTTGCGCTGTCGGCGATCAAGGAAAACTGCATCAGCCTCAATAAACGCGTACGCATTATCTTTGGCTGCGATGAGGAAAGCGGCTGGGCGGATATGGATTTTTATAAGAAAAACGGCGGAGAGATCCCGACGATGGCGATATCGCCTGATGCGGAATTTCCCATTGTGAACGCGGAAAAGGGCTTGCTGCACCTGACGCTGCGGCGAAAGGCATACGACTATGCGCCGGGCGGTGCGCTCGTCTTAAAGGAGATCCGCGCGGGAGAGCGCGTGAACGTGGTGCCCGCGCTTGCGGAATGCACGGTCGGCGGGAACACGGAGGCGCTGGGCGCCATGATCGACATTTTCAACGAGGATTCGCCTGTCAAAATCACTTCTGCGCCCTCCGGGGACGGGATGATCCTGCAGGCGCACGGCGTGTCGGCGCACGGCTCCAAACCGGAGGACGGCAAAAACGCGCTCATGTACCTGATACAGTTTTTGAATATGCTGCCCTTAAAAAAGAACGTGTGGAGCGACACGGTTTACGAGCTGGCCGCGCTCATCGGCACACAGACGGACGGCACGGCGCTGGGCATCGCGCAGGAGGATTTTTCCGGTGCGCTTTCCTTAAACGTCGGTTATTGCAAGGCCGAGGGGGACGGGGTCGCGATCGGCGTGGACATCCGCTATCCTGTAGGCGGCGACAAGGACGGCATTTTAAAGCAGGTAAGGGAAAAGCTTGCGGGCTTTGAGGTAGAGGAAACGTTTTCGCGTCCCTCGCACTATGTAAGCGAGGATTCGCCCCTTGTTGCGGGGCTCAAGCAGGCGTATGAGGAAGTGACGGGGGAAAAGGCATACTGCATCACCATGGGCGGCGCGACCTATGCGCGCGCGTTCCCCAATTCCGTGGCTTTCGGCGCGCTGTTCCCGGGGCAGGAGGGGACGGAGCACCAGCCGGATGAATATATTGAAATCGATTCGCTCGTAAAGGTAGCGGATATCATAGCAAACGCCATATTGGTGCTTTGTAAATAGCAAGCAGCGAAGGAGTTTTTAAATGAAGTGCTTAACAAGTGACGAATTACGGCAAATGTATTTGGATTTTTTCAAGAGCAAGGGGCACGCGGTCATCAGGAGCGCGTCGGTGATACCCGAAAACGACCCTACCGTTCTTTTTACGACGGCGGGCATGCATCCGCTCGTCCCATACCTGCTGGGGCAGAAGCACCCGGCGGGCACAAGGCTGACGGACGTGCAGAAGTGTGTGCGTACGGGCGATATCGACGAGGTGGGCGATGAATCGCACTGCACCTTTTTTGAGATGCTGGGCAACTGGTCGCTGGGCGATTATTTCAAGAAGGAAGCGATCGCATGGAGCTATGAGTTTTTGACGAGCGAGCAGTGGCTGGGCATCGAAAAGGACAAGCTTTACTTCACGTGCTTCGCGGGCGACGAGGACGCGCCGCGCGACATGGAGGCATATGACAGGTGGCGGGAGATGGGCGTAGAGGACGACCACATCTTCTTCCTGGGCAAAAAGCACAACTGGTGGGGGCCGGCGGGCATTACGGGGCCGTGCGGGCCGGATACGGAAATGTTCATCGACACGGGAAAACCTGCCTGCGGGCCGGACTGCAATCCGTCGTGCGACTGCGGGAAATACCTTGAGATATGGAACGACGTGTTCATGGAATATAACAAGCAGGCGGACGGGACGTTTGTGCCGCTGGAGCAGAAAAACGTGGATACGGGCATGGGACTTGACCGTACGATCGCCATTTTGCAGGGCAAAAAATCCGTATACGAAACGGACGTGTTTGCGCCCATCATCGCGAAGATCGAGGAGCTGTCCGGGAAAAAATACGAGGGCGCGGACGAAGAGACGAGAAAAGCGTTCCGTATCGTGGCAGACCATATCCGCTGCGCGACCTTCATGATCGGCGACGAAAAAGGCATCACGCCGTCAAACGTCGACCAGGGCTATGTGCTCAGGAGATTGCTGCGCCGCGCCATTCGTTTTGCGGGCAAGCTGGGGATCGCGGAGGGCAACCTTGAAAAGATCGCCAAGGTCGTGATCGACAAATACGCACACGCATATGGGGAGCTGCGCGCCAATGAGAAAAAGATACTCTCAGAGATCGGAAAAGAGGAAGGACGCTTCCAGAAAACGATCACGCAGGGCTTAAAGGAATTTGAAAAAGTAACGGCGAACCTCGCGGCAGGCGATGTGATCGACGGCAAAAGCGCGTTCCGGCTGTACGATACCTTTGGTTTCCCCATCGAATTTACGCTGGAACTGGCGGATGAACGCGGCTTTAAGGTGGATAAGGAAGGCTTTGATAAAGCTTTCGAGCATCACCAGGAGCTATCGCACGCGGGGGCGGAGCAAAGGTTTAAGGGCGGCCTTGCGGACACCAGCGAGCAGACGGCGCGGCTGCATACGGCGACGCACCTTTTGAACGCGGCGCTCAGAAAGCTTTTAAGCGAGGATATTGTGCAGAAAGGTTCTAACATTACGGCGGAGCGTTTGCGTTTCGACTTCAATTTTGACCGTAAGGTAGAGCGCGAAGAGCTTGATAAACTGGAGGAATACGTCAACGAGGCGATCGCCGCCGGGCTTGACGTGGTGGAAGAGGAAATGACGGTGGACGAGGCCAAAGCGCAGGGCGCGATGGGCGTGTTCGATTCCAAGTACGGCGAACTGGTGAAGGTATACACGATCCCCGGGTATTCCAAGGAAATCTGCGGCGGGCCGCACGCAAAGAACACGGCGGAGCTCGGCCATTTCAAGATCAAGAAAGAACAGAGCAGCAGCGCGGGCGTGCGCCGTATCAAGGCTGTGCTGGATTAAGAGGGAAAAAGAAAAGGGCTGCCCCTAAAGGACAGTCCTTTTTGTTATGGGAATAATCGATCCGTAGCCGTGATGTGATGTTTGCATCCGACGTCTTTGCAAGCGCAGCGCGCAGACTCGGAATGCAAATAGCCATCTCAGGCTGCGGTAACTACGTCGATAGGAAACAGGCCGAAAGTTTGACGGGCACTACATGGCATACGCGCTTTTGACGCAGGGCAGCCGTACTAACCGACGGAGTGCATGCGGTCGAACGGCCAGATGACAAACGTCGCGTGGCCTACGATCTCGTCCTTGTCGATCGGGCCGATGTAGGCGGTGCGGCTGTCGAGGGAATGCGCGCGGTTATCGCCCATGACGAATACGGTATCCTCCGGCACGACCACAGCTTCCATGTCCGCGTAAGGGTCGCTGCTGGTATAAGTTTCCGCCAAAGGCTCGCCGTTGCGGTATACGGTGCTGTTTTTTACTTCGATCGTATCGCCGGGCAGGCCCATCACGCGCTTGACGTATGTTCCGTCCATATTGGGGTAGTGTACGATGATGATATCGCCGTATTCGGGCAACCCAAAATAGCGGCTGACCTTTTCCACGGCGAGGCGCTCGTCCGATTCGAGCGTCGGCTGCATGGAGGCCCCGTCCACAAGGATGATCTCAAAAAAGAACGCACGCACGACAAAGGCGATGATGATAGCGGCGATAATGGAGATGACCCACCCCCATACGGCGCGCGCCTTGCTTTCGGTGCGCGGTACGGCACGCACGGGCTTGCGTTTGCGACCGAACTCGTCGTATTCCAAAAGATCGCCGTCGATGGGCTCAAAGTACGAATCGTCCTGCTCGGCGGGATCGTAGCCTTCTTCGTAAAAATCCTCGTCCGTATCGTAATACGGCTCCGCGTAGGGAGCTTCCTCGTCGACACGCGGTGCGTTTTCATACAGGTATTCTTCCCCGGGGCGGGTATCGTAGCCCTGCGGGGGCACGACGATCCGGCGGCGGTAAGCCGCCTTTTCTTCCGGCGTATAAATATTTTCTTCCTGTTCGTTGCCAAAGCCGCCGAAATTGGAACGATCCTTCGGGCGGCGGGGCCTGCTATTTGCATTTCCCAATTCTCTGCTCATGTAGGTACAACCTTTTTCAGTCTTTTTATAAATGTCTCGTAATCAAGCATCACGATGCGCCCGCATGTTTGGCACCTGACCTTGACGTCCGCGCCCGTGCGGACGACGACCCAGCGCGTCCCCCCGCAGGCATGCGGTTTTTTCATTTCAACGATATCGTTACAGTTAAATTCCTGTTTCATACATATTCCTATAGTGTATAAGGACTGCCTGTGCGTATACCCTTTCTATTATACATGATTTTATTTTGAAAGCCTAGGAGAAAATGAGGCTTGCATATAAATTTGGGGAAAGCTATAATTATAGTTGGTCGGAAATGCTTTTAAACTACGGAGGTGAGATTTACGTGGACGCAGACCCTAAACGAACGCAGAATATAACGTCAGGCAGCGGTGTGCGGACAGCGTATTTTCGCCCGTGATACCGCCTGCCCAAGGAAAGCAGGTGAAAGGCAATGATCAGGATTTTCAGTACGGCGCAAAACAACAAATTCAGGGAGATCGACAGCATCGAGCCGGGCGCATGGATCCATTTGCTCGACCCGTCCGAGGAGGAGATCGTTTCCGTGAGGGACGCGCTCCATATCGAGGACGAGTTTATCCGTGCGGCGCTCGACAGTGAAGAAGCGGTGCGTATCGACGTGGAGGACGACCAGACGCTTGTGTTGGTCGATATCCCGGTCGTCACTTCGGAGCGCAACTCATTCGTGTATACGACGCTGCCGATGGGCATCATCGTTACGGCGGACAACATCATTACGGTATGTTTGGAGGAGACTTCCATTCTGGAGGATTTCTGGAACCAGAACATCCGCGGCGGGTTTGATACCTGCAAAAAAACACGTTTTTTATTACAGATATTATATAAGAACGCAAGCAAATATTTACAGTACCTGCGGCAGATCGACAAGGCCTCTACGCAGGTGGAAAACGCGCTGCACAAATCCATGAAGAACAGCGAGCTGATCCAGATGCTCAAGCTGGAAAAATCACTGGTGTATTTTTCCACCTCGTTGAAGTCAAACGAGGTCGTGCTGGAAAAAATGCTCAAATCGCGCGTCATCAAAAGCTACCCGGACGACCTTGACCTTTTAGAGGACGTTATCGTCGAAAACAAGCAGGCCATCGAGATGGGCACGATCTACCGCGACATCCTTTCGGGAACCATGGACGCGTTTGCGAGCGTGATCTCGAATAACCTCAATATCGTGATGAAGATCCTTACATCACTGACGATCATTTTAGCGATCCCTACGCTGTTCGCGAGCCTTTGGGGCATGAACGTACCGGTGCCCTTTGCAGCGGAGCCGCTCGGCTTTTTGTGGGTGATCGTGATCGCCGGCATATGTTCGGGCGCGGCGGCCTATATCCTCTGGAAAAAGAAAATGTTTTAGGTATGGGCAAATGGCGCCGCAGCCTTGTAAACGGTTTCGATAAATGTTACAATAGTGGTGCGAAATTTTGTAATAGTATCGAGTAAGGTTGATTATATATGAATGAAAAAATTGTGATAAAAGGCGGGATCCCCCTGAAGGGAACCGTAGATGTGACCGGCGCGAAAAATGCCGCGGTCGCGATTTTGCCTGCAACCATACTGGCAAGGGGAACCTGTGTCATTGAAAACCTGCCGAGGATCGCAGACGTCCTGATCATCAAACGTATCCTCGCCGAGATCGGCGCGGAGGTGGAGTTTGACGACGACGGGACGATGACGGTCGACACGACGAATATCAATACAAGCAACGTAACCATGAACCTCGTAAAGCGTATGCGCGCATCGTATTATTTGCTGGGCGCGCTTTTGTCGCGTTTTGGCGAGGCGCAAATCAACCTGCCGGGCGGCTGCGCGATCGGCGAGCGGCCCATCGACCAGCACATCAAGGGCATGGAAGCATTGGGCGCGGAGGTCAGGACGGAATACGGGATGCTCAAGGCGAAGGCTCCAAACGGCCTTGTGGGAAGCGACGTATACCTTGACGTGGTCTCGGTAGGGGCGACCATCAACATCATGCTGGCGGCGGTATGCGCAAAAGGGCAGACCTCCATTGTAAACGCGGCCAAGGAGCCGCATGTGGTGGACGTTGCCAACTTCCTCGTATGCATGGGCGCGAAGATCAAGGGGGCGGGCACGGACGTGATCCGCATTACGGGCGTGGAGAAACTGCACGGCTGCAACTATTCCATCATCCCCGACCAGATCGAAACGGGCACGCTGATGATCGCCGCAGCGGCAACGCGCGGCGACGTGGTCATCAAGAACGTGATCCCCACACATATGGAAGCGCTGTCTGCGAAAATGGTGGAGATGGGGATCGACGTGCAGGAAGGCGCGGACTTCATCCATATCAAATGCGACAAAAAACCCAAGGCGGTCAAGATCAAGACCATGCCGTACCCCGGATTTCCGACGGACTTGCAGCAGCCGGCTACCGTGCTGCTTTCGACGGCGGAGGGCACGAGCATGATCGTGGAGAGCATCTTTGAATCCCGCTTCAAGCATATCAGCGAGATACGCCGTATGGGGGCGAAGGTAACGACGGACGACCGCGTGGCGGTCGTGGAAGGCGTGGAAAGGCTTACAGGGGCGCCGGTACGGGCGACGGACCTGCGCGCGGGCGCAGCGCTCATCGTTGCCGGACTGATGGCGGACGGCGTGACGGAGATCCACAACATCAAATATGTCGACAGGGGATATGACCACATCGAGGACAAGCTCAAAAAGCTGGGGGCGGATATCCGCCGCGAAGAGGTCATCCGCGAGGAAGCCGACGACCTGTATTGAAAAGGGAAAAATAAAAGAGAATACCATGGGTATTCTCTTTTTTGTATGGCGATATCACAAGGCGGCTACCGCCCCGCGCAGCGCGGCGATCTCGCCCGCGTCGTCCGATACGTACAGTTCAAAATCGAACGATTTGGTTTCATCCGGTTCGATGTACATCAGTATACCGTTTTCACGCGCGTGTGCGCGGCCCATGGGCGTATATACGCCTGGGTTGATGCCGAGGGCATAGTCGCCCGCCATCATGGATTTCCATTCCGTCATGAAGGGCAGCTGCACGGTATTGTATTTGAGGGCGGCCGCCAGGCCGAGCGCTTCATTTTCCACCAGGGCGATGGTGTCGCCGTCCGCGTTGCCCTTGAGTTTGCAGAAGAAACATTCCTCCGGGCGTCCCGCGCTGGGCGCGTCCATCTGGTAGCGGGCGCCAAAGCCGCCCTGGGCGATCTCGTCGCGCGGGGTACATTCCAGCTCCGCCAACAAGACCTTCGTGTGCTCGCTGATGAGGGGATAACCGAAGTTGAAGTGGTAAAGGAGCATGAACGGCTGCTTTTCAAAGCCTTCGTTCCGAATCTCGTCGTGGATGGAGATCTTGTTTTCGCCATAGCCCATGCGGATGGTGCGCTCGCACACCAGGTGCTCCGCATATACCTCGCTTTGGCGCAGCTTGCCGCGCACGACGATCTGGGGAGCATCGCCGTTTTTGCCTTCCACAGTCGCACAGACCTCCTCCGCGGGAGTGCAGGGCATCGGGCCGTGCAGCCCAAGGCTCCTGCCAGCATCTTCGCAGGGGGCGCCCATATGCGTCATGCCGCAGGACATCATCATCCCGCCGAAGAAGTTTTTGTAAAACCCATCCTTGCCGTTTTCCACATAGTAGGCGGGGGCGACGACGCCCGTATGGGAGAGGAAACTTAGGTTAAGGCCCTTGTAGGCCACCTCGCCGAGGGAGAGGCCGCGGTCGCAGACCACCTCCGCCTGCAGCTGTCCGCCGTTTTTGAGGCGCAGCAGCCTGACGCCGTTTTCCTTGCCGTCCAGCAGCATTTCGCTGCGCACGCCGAATGTCTGGTAATCGTGCCCGATGTAGGGCCGTGTTTGCTGGTAATTTCGATTCATAGCATACCTCCGTTTTAATGGGATTGACTTTACCTTAAATAGATTATAATATAAAATTGCAAGAAAGAAAAACGTTTTTTTATGAAAGGGGAAATAACCATGGCAGTTTCAAAGGAGAAAAGGGAAGAGATTAGGCAAAAAGCGCTGGAATACTATGAGAAAGCGCACATCTATTTGACGGAGGAGGAAAAGGAGAACCTTGAGATCGCGGATATGGGGCTCGGCCGCATTGACGAATTCGGTATCCAGATCCATATTTACATCAATACCAAACGCTATGCCGCCAAGGAAATGGTGCTGCTGCCCGGCCAGATCTGCCCGGAGCAATGCCACCCGCCGTTTGAGGGGGACGCCGGCAAGGAGGAAACCTTCCGCGTGCGCTATGGGACGCTTTATGTATACACCGAGGGGGAGGATACGCCGCGAGAAGAGGTCAGGGCGAAAATACCGGAGGATAAGAAGGGCTGTTTCCATGTATTCCACCAGCTTATATTAAAAAAAGGCGAACAGTTTACGGTAAAGCCCAATACGGTACACTGGATCTGCGGCGGGGAGGAAGGCTGCGTGGTCAGCGAATTTTCCTCGTATAACAGAGATGACCTTGACATTTGGACAGATCCCCAGATCAACAGGATGGACGGCGTCACGCACAAAGAAAGCTGAAAAAGTATATTGACAATCCGAGAAAGGCACGTTATGATAAAGAAGTAAAAGGTTTTTCTGAAAATTTGGTTTAAAAATCCGTAAAAACGCTTATATATGAAACAGAAGCTTTATTTTTTTATATATTAGAAAAACGTTTTACCATATATCAGATCACTCTTTTCAGGGAACCAAAGAAATTCAGGAGGTATGAAAATGAAAACAGAGTACAAGGACACTTATGCGATCCCGGTAGACCGCGACGCCGTATTCGACACGGACAGCGAGGCGTATGCAAGATGCCAGCGGCTGCGGCACCAGGTCGTGAATGCGAAATCTTATATCTGCATGGAACGTGCGCGGCTGATCACGCAGTCTTATAAGGAAACGGAAGGCCTGCACCCGCTGATGAGGCGTGCAAAGGCTTTTGAAAAGATATTGGCCGGCATGTCGGTCTATATTTTGCCGGACGAGATCATCGTGGGGCACCAGGCGGGCAAACAGCGCAGCGCGCCGCTCTTCCCGGAATTTGCGGTGGAATGGATCGACGAGGAGATTGAAACATTTGAAGGCCGCCCGCAGGATTCGTTCACTCCCCTTAAGGAAGAGATCGAAGAATACCGCAGGGATATCGTACCCTATTGGAAAGGCAAGACGATGTCCGACCGCATCCAGTCGTACATTACGGACGATATCCGCCTGGAGCGTTACGACGCGAACGTTTTCTCGCTCGGCCTGCACGAGGACGGCGGCCTGGGCCACGTATTGCTCGATTATGGCATGCTGTGCCGCGAAGGGCTGGGCGGACTGGCAAAGAAATGTGAACAAAAGCTGGCTGGGCTCGACATGACGAAGCCGGATTCCCTCGACAAGCGCCTATGGTACGAATCAGCGATCAGCTTCTGCAAGTCGACGATCATGTTTGCGCACAGGTACGCGGACAAGGCGCTTGAGATGGCCGGGGAAGAAAAGGACGCAAAGCGCAGGGAAGAGCTAGAAAGCATCGCAAAGGTATGCCGCCGCGTGCCGGAGTTCCCGGCTGAAAGCTTCCATGAGGCGCTGCAGTCGCTTTGGTTCTGCCAAGTGGTACAGCAGATCAACGACAACGGCGTATCCTATACGTTGGGGCGTTTTGACCAGTATATGTATCCGTATTATGCGGCGGATATCGAAAACGGCGTGCTCGGCAAGCAGCAGGCGCAAGAGCTTCTGGAAGCCTTCTGGGTAAAGGTCACGGAACCGATCAAGGTGTACCGTGAAGCGGACGCGAGGATCCACGCGGGTTATCCGATGGGGCAGAACCTGGTGATCGGCGGCATTAAGCGCGACGGCACGGACGGTACGAACGACCTTTCATACCGCTGCCTGGAAGCGCATACGCACATATTGCTGATGCAGCCGAATTTCTCAGTCCGCCTGCATAACGGTACGCCGGACGAATTTATGGAAAAGGTCGCGGAGGCGATCCGTATGGGTAACGGCATGCCGCAGATCTTGAACGACGAGGTATATATCGAAGCCATGCAGCGCCTGGGCGTGACGCTCGAGGATGCGCGCGACTATGCGCCGGTCGGCTGCGTGGAGAACGCGCCGCTTGACGCATGGCACAGGGGCAACGGCGGATATTACAACGTGGCGAAGATCGCCGAGCTGGCTTTAAACGACGGCGTATGCAATATTTGCCACAAGCAGGTGGGCCCGCACACAGGCAAGCCGCAAGACCTGAAAACATTCGACGATGTGAAAAAGGCATATGAGGAGCAGATGGCCTATACCACCACGCTGTCGGTACGCCTGAACGCGATCGTGGACGAGGTGCAGGCAGAGCTGATGCCTATCCCGCTGACGTCCCTGCTCATCGGGCCGACGTGTCTTGAGCGCGGCACGGACGCGCTCAAGGGCGGCGCGAAATACAATTGGACAGCGCCGCTCGGCCTGGGCGTTGCCAACGCGGGCGATTCGCTGTACGCGGTCAAGAAGGTCGTCTATGACGACAAGAAATATACCATCCAGGAGCTGTGCGACGCGCTCAACAAGAATTTTGAGGGCGAGGAGCCGATGCGGCAGTACCTTTTCAACCGTGTGGAAAAATTCGGCAACGATGAGGAAGAAGTGGACGCGATGGTGCACTATGCGGCGGATGTATTCTTCGATTCCCTGGAGGGATATGAAGGATACCACGGCGGCCCCTTCGTCGGCTCGTTCGTACCGGTCGCGGCAAACGTTGCCTTTGGCTATACCACGGCGGCAACGCCGGACGGCCGGCTCGCAGGCACGATCCTGGCGGACGGTGTTTCGCCTTCCAACGGCGTGGACAAGCACGGCCCGACTGCGGCGCTCAAATCCGTATGCTACGGCCTTGACCACCTGCGCTGCCCGAACGGCGTTATCTTCAACCAGAAGTTCAACCCCACGGTCATCGCGGGCGAGGAGGGCTTAAACAAGTTTATGAGCCTCATTCGTTCGTATATCAAGATGCGCGGCGGACATGTGCAGTTCAACATCGTTTCGGCGGACAAGCTGAAAGAAGCGCAGGAGATGCCGGACAAATATAAGAGCCTGGTGGTGCGTGTGGCAGGGTACAGCGCGTTTTTCAACGAGCTTTCGAGGGATGTACAGGATTCCATCATCACAAGGACGGAGAACGCGACGATCTGAAAAAAAAACGGGACATGGTCCAACGGAGGGGAAACATAAGGTATGGAAGCTTTGATATTCAACGTGCAGGGCTACAGCATCCACGACGGCGGCGGCATCCGCACGATCCTGTTTTTCAAGGGATGCCCGCTGAAGTGCCAGTGGTGTTCCAACCCGGAATCGCAGAAATTCGAGCCGCAGTTCGAGTTTAACGAGGCCGACTGCATGGGCTGCGGCCTGTGCGTGAAGGAATGCCCCACGCAGGTGAGGAAAGCGCCGGGCGTATATGTGGAGGGCTGCGACGGCTGCCATGTGTGCGCGGACGTATGCCCCACGGCGGCGCTGAAGATCGACGGGAAAAAATATGACGTGGAGGGCGTGCTTAAGCTGGCGCTCAAGGACAAGGCGTTTTATGACCAATCGGGCGGCGGCGTGACCTTTTCGGGCGGCGAAGCGCTGTGCCATGCGGACTTCATCAGCGAGCTGACGGACGCACTGCACGCAGAAGGCGTGGACGTGGCGATCGAGACGTGCGGGGCCGTCCCGTGGGATAAGATCAAAACGGCGGTGGAAAAGATCGACACGGTGCTTTATGACGTCAAGCACATGGACAGCGCCCGGCACAAAAAATTTACCGGCATGGGCAATGAGCTGATCTTGGAAAACGCGCGGAAGATCGCGCAGGCGAAGGGAGACGGCATGGTCATCCGCGTCCCGCTCATCGGCGGCGTGAACGCGGACGAGGAAAACATCCGCAGGACAGGGGAGTTTGCAAAGGAGATCGGCCTTCGCGAAATACACCTGCTGCCTTACCACCGTTTCGGGGAACCGAAGTACAGGAAGATCGGCAAGGAATATGCGGGGGAAGCCTTCCGTACGCCCACGGACGAGCAGCAGGAAAAACTGTCCAAAATGCTGGAAAGCATGGGGATCACAGTCGTCATCGGGGGCTGACGGAAAATAGAACACCAGCAAAAAGAGCCTTGTTAAGGCTCTTTTTTGCTTCCACGAAAAGGAAAAAAGACAAAAATATTACAAATGTAAAACGATTATATAAAAATAAAAAAATTACCCCGAAATACGAAAATTAATGTTGACATGAAAAGTAGCGTATGATAACATGTACTTGTTAAACGATTTACCAACCGTTTAACGGGCTCCAATAAAAAATCCAGAGAAAATTAAGCATTATATAAAGAATAATTCCAGAAAACGCAAAAAAATTTGTGAATGAGGGGTAAAAACGCCTGTTAATTTTCATCGACGCGTTTTTTTTAGAACATTAAGTAAAAGGATTTACCAAATGCGTTACCCTATGAAAGCCCTTATGGCGGGTCATCCACCGGCAATGCAATAGCGCATTTGCCCCACCTGCCGCAGGCATTTCATAAAAATAAAAACAAAGGGAGCCACGAAAAACGTGGCAGCAAAAGGAGGAAAAGATGAAGAAAGTTTTATTCGCGGTACTGGCAGTAGTGTTATGCATTTCTCTGGTAGCATGCTCTACTCCGGCGGCGGGGGAAAGCCCTGCGGCTTCCGAATCCCCGGCGGCGCAGGAAACGCAGGAACAAGCGTCGCAGAGCGCGCAGGCGACGACGGAGGCATCCGACGGCGAACAGGGCACGGAGGCTGCATCCGAAGGCCGTCCGCTTGCAACGGTGATCGATACGGACATGAGCGTCCTTGCGGGGAAAAAGGTTGGTTTTGCGGAACGGAATACCAACGGCGCATGGCTGATCGCACAGCTTAACAACATGATCGAGGTCGCGGAAAAATATGATATCGAGCTTGTTTACACGGACGCTGACGACGACCAGGCAAAGCAGATCTCCGACGTGGAGGACCTGTGCGCGCAGGGCGTAGACTGCATCGTTTACCCGCCGATCGAATATGAAGCGGGCCAGGCGGCGCTGGAAGTTGCGAAAGAACACAATATCCCGGTATTCCTGCTCGGCAACGACTGCGCCAAAGCGGACGACCAGTTCGTAGCGGGCACATTCTTCGACTATGAAGTGGACGGCGGAACATGCGGCGAATGGCTGGTTGAGAACAAGGACAGCGCGAAGATCGTAGAGATCCAGGGCATCCTCGGCTCCGACCCGGAAATGGGGCGTTCCAAAGGCTTTGCCGACGCGATCGCAAAGGGCGGCGACAGCTATGAAGTGATCGTGCAGCAGACGGGCAATTTCCTGATGGACGAAGCGCAGACGGCTATGGATAACATCATCCAGTCCTATGAGGGACAATTCGACACGGTGTATTGCCACACGGACGAGATGGCGCTGGGCGCGATCGCATCCCTGAAAAACGCGGGCCTTACAGGTATCACGGTACTGGGCATCGACGGCCAGACACCGGCGGTACAGAAGATCATCGACGGGGAGATCTCCGCGATCGCTACCTGTGACACGCAGAACGGCGAGCTTATTTACTCCATGATCGCCGCTTACTTCAACGGCGAAAACCTGACGAAGGAAACGACGATCCCGTCCGAGATCATCGACAGCAAAAACGCATCCGAAGCACTGACAAACGGGATGGCCTTCTAAGGAAAAACAAGACACCTAAGGGAATGGGCCCAAGCTGTTCCCTTTCTTTATCCTCTTAAAGGCGGCGGGCCGCCGTGGAAAACGGCGGCCCGGCCACAGGGGGGCAGCAGGAACAGTATAGGAAAAGTGAAGAAACGGCAAGGAGGCTTTATAATGTCAGAGGAAAAATCGATATTGCTTGAGATGAGGGGAATCTGCAAGTCGTTTATTGGTGTAAATGCCTTAAAAGGTGTAGACCTTGTTGTAAGGGAGGGCGAAGTACACGCGCTGGAGGGAGAAAACGGCGCGGGAAAATCCGTCCTGATCAAGATTTTGACGGGACTGCACCAGCGGGACGCGGGAACCATCCGGTTTGCAGGACGAGAAGTGAATTTTACGTCGCCTGCGCAGGCGCAGGCAGCGGGCATACAGCCGATCTACCAGGAACTCAATACCGCGCCGTCCCTAAGCATCGCGGAAAATATGTTCTTGGGAAATGAGATCAAAAAGAAAAGCGGTTTTATCGACTGGAAGGAGACGAACAGGCGCGCAAGGGAGATATTGAAGGAATTCAAGATCGACGTTGACGTGACGCGCCCCATCAGTACGCTTTCCGCAGCGATGCAGCAGATGGTCGCGATCGCGACGGCGGTATCGCAGGACGCGAAGCTGGTCATCATGGACGAGGCGACGTCCTCCCTTGACGACAATGAAGTTTCGTCGCTGATGGATATCGTGCGGCAGCTGCAGGCGAAAAATATCGCGGTGATCTTCATCACGCACAGGCTGAACGAGATCTATGAGATCTGCGAGAAGGTCACGATCTTAAAAGACGGCGAATATATGGGATGCTACGACGTTGCAAAGCTCGATAAATTGAGCCTGATCTCCAAAATGATCGGGCGGGACGCGTCGTCCATCGTGAACTTCCGCAAGGAATTCAACGAGGATTTAAAGAACAGCACGGCAATCTGTGAATTTAGGAAGGTATCTGACGGCGACAAACTGCGGGGCGTGAGCTTTGAGCTCAATAAGGGCGAAGTGCTCGGCCTTGCGGGGCTTTTGGGCGCGGGCAGGACAGAGATCGCCAACGCCCTGTTCGGCTGCTCGAAGATCGAGGGCGGCGAAGTCATCGTCAAGGATAAGGAAGTCAAGTACCGCGGCGTACGCGACGCGCTGCGCGACAAGATCATCCTCTGCCCGGAGGAACGCAAGCGTGACGCGGTATTCCCGGATATGTCCATCAAGGACAACATCACCATGTCTATCTTAAAGGAAATCAGCAAATGCGGGTTTATCGACAGGAAACGGCAGGATGAGATCGTTGAGGAATACATTGGGAAACTGAAGATCAAGACCCCAAGCGGCAAGCAGCTGATCAAATTTTTGTCCGGCGGCAACCAGCAGAAGTGCATCATCGCGCGCGGCCTGTGCGCGAACCCGGACATTATCATCTTAGATGAACCGACGCGCGGCATCGATGTGGGCGCAAAGATGGAGATCGAGATGCTCATCCAGCAGCTGGCAAAGGAAAACATCAGCGTGATCATGATCTCTTCTATTTTGGAAGAACTGGCAAGGGACTGTGACAGGGTCATCATTATCAGGGAAGGCGAAGAAGTGGGAGAGCTTTTAAGCGAAGAGATCACGGAGGACAATATCATCCAGCGTATCTCGGAGGCGCACGCCATGTAACGGCGATCATTCGGAGGGGTAAAATCAATGGAAAATTCAAATACGGAATTGCAGAAGATCCAGGATTTGAGCAACCGTGCCCTAAAACGCAGCGAGTTTGCGAAAAAGTATGGGGCGCTCATGGTGTTCGCGGTTCTTCTCATCATCAACCTTTGCATCACAAAGAACTTTGTCAGCACGACGACGGTATGGAACCTGATCATCCATTCCACGACGGTCATGTGCGTGGCGATGGGCATGACGTTCGTCATCGCGGTCGCGGGCATCGATATCAGCGTGGGCGCGACCATGGCCCTGTGCGCGACGGTCGTAGCCATGATGGCGGAGGCGGGAATCCCGTTTATCGGCTGCCTGGTTATCGGGCTGCTTTTGGGCGCGGGCATCGGGGCGTTCATCGGCGTACTGACAGTCAAATTCAAGATACAGCCGATGGTGCTGACGCTTGCCATGATGATCATTTTGCGCAGTGTGGCGCGCATGGTCAGCAATGCAAAAACAGTACAGGTCTTAGACGAAACATTTTTGGCGATCTCCGGCACATCGTTTGGCGGGGTGCCGGTCCAGCTCATTTATGTGGCGGTGTTTGCGGTGGTGTTCTTTATCATCGCGGAACGCACGGTGTTCGGTAAATCGGTGGAGGCCATCGGCAACAACGCCACGGCGGCAAAGCTGTCGGGCATCCATTCCGACCGCATCGTGATCGGCGTATACCTCCTGCTGGGCGTGCTTACGGCGCTGGCGGGCGTGATGGCGGTATCCCGTACGCAAAACTGTAACCCCAGCTCGGTCGGCTCGGGCATGGAGATGCAGGCCATCGCGGCAGTCGTCATCGGCGGCACGTCCATGGCGGGCGGCAAGCCGCGTATCCTAGGTACGGTCGTGGGCTGCTTTATCATTTCCATCATCACCATGACGGTCAACATGAACGGCATCGATACTTCGTGGTCGATGCTCCTGGAAGCGGCGATCATCATCCTCGCGGTATATATCCAGTCGGATAAAGGGAGCAAGGGGCGCAAGGTCAAAACGGCCAAAACAACTGCGGCAAAGGGGGCGTAAAAAAATGCAGGAAAATAAATTGAAACATTTTATCAGCGGAAACGCAACGCTTGTCGCAGTGATCGTGATCATGGTCGTCGCGTCCATTGCGTTTGAAAACTTCTTCTCGGTCAGCAACATCACGAACCTGTTCAAGCAGGCAAGTATGATCGGGATCATGGCCATCGGCGTGACGTTCGTCATACTGACCGGCGGCATCGACCTTTCGGTCGGTTCGATCTTCGGTTTTTCGTCCGTGATCGTCGGATTGGTGGCGGCACAGTGCGAAATCCCGTTCGTGATGCTGGTCGCGGCGATCGGCGCCTGCGCAGGGCTGGGCGCTCTGACGGGCTTCTGCGTCACGAAGCTCAAGATACAGCCGTTCATCGTCACGCTGGCGATGATGTCCGGCGTGAAGGGACTGGGCCTGCTGATCACGCAAGGGGGTAAATCGCTGTCGGTTTCTGTCGCGTCCTTCAAAGTGATCGCGACGGGTACGGTCGGCCCCATTCCCATCCCGGCGATCATCATGGTGGCGGCCTTCATCGTTGCGGCGGTCGTAGCCAAATACACGGTATTCGGGCGTGACTGCTACGCCATCGGCGGAAACGAGGAAGCAGCGGTCATGAAAGGGATCCCCGTGAACAAAGTGAAGTTCTTCACTTACCTTTTAAGCGGCGCGTGCGCAGGGCTTGCGGGCGCGATCGTGGCGGCGCGTACCTATTCGGGGAACATCCTTTTAGGCGACGGCTATGAAATGGACGTGATCGCGGCTGTCGTACTGGGCGGGACACTCCTGTCCGGCGGGCGCGGCAAAGTCTTAAACTCAATGTGGGGCGCAATGATCATCACGATCATCGGCAACATCATCAACTTAAACCAGATATCCTACCTCTGGGAAGGATGCATCACAGGAGGCGTGCTGCTGGTCATACTGGTACTGCAATCGAGGATGACAAGCAAACAGCATATGATCACGCAGAATTAAAGCCCCTTATCCAAGGCAATATGCCCGGCACGATCGCCTCGCATTATAGCCTGATAAGGATACCCCCCGGGCAACGGCACGGGGGGTATTTTTATGCGCCTGAATCGCGCGGCGGGCTTGATGTTGGGGATAGGGCGGTTTATAATGCAATAGGTATGTTATTTTAAAGGATGGAAAGGAAAGCAAGTGAAAAGTATATTCCAGGTCGGTATCGTTTTGGCGGTGTGCCTTGCCGGCGAATTGTTAAGCATCGTTTTACCGCTGCCCATACCGACCAGCGTACTCAGCATGATCCTGCTCTTTATCCTGCTGCTCGTAAAAGTCATCAAAATACGCCACATCGAGCAGTTTGGGGATTTCCTGCTCAAAAACATGGCTTTTTTCTTCATCCCGTCAGGGGTGGCGGTCATGAATGAATTCGGCCTGTTAAAGGATAACCTGGTTCCGTTCCTCGTCATCTGCTGTGTTTCGACGGTGGTCACGTTTTTGGTAACGGCATATACGGTAAAGGGCGTGATGGCGCTGCAAAAAAGGATGGGAGGGACGCGGCATGAATGAGTTTTTAAGCTCGCCTTTTTTTGGCGTGGCGCTTTCTATCGCCATGTACGCGCTCGGCGTATGGATCAACAAAAAAACAAAGTCGCCCATCGCCAACCCGCTGATGATCGCCATCATCCTTGTGATCGTCTTTTTGACGGTGTTCAATATCCCGCTTGAGGAATATAACAAGGGCGGGGATTTTATCGGCTTTTTCCTCGTCCCGGCGACCGCGTCGCTGGCTCTCGCGATCTACCGCCAGCTGTGGCTGCTGAAAAAGAATTTCCTGCCCGTGATCGTTGGCTGCGCGGCAGGCTCGCTGGCCTCCATGGGCAGCGTATATGGCCTGTGCCAGTTGTTTGGCGTGGGGGCGGAAATGACCTCTTCACTCCTGCCCAAGTCTGTGACCACGCCCATCGCGATGGATGTGGCCGCACAGCTCGGGGGCACGCCGCCGATCACGGTGGCGGCCGTCGTAGTGACGGGCATCGTCGGCGCGATTGCCGCGCCGGGCATGATCAAGCTGTTCCGCGTAAAGAACCCGGTCGCTTCCGGGGTTGCCATCGGCACGTGTTCGCACGCGCTGGGGACTACAAAAGCGCTCGAGATCGGCGAGGTGGAAGGCGCAATGAGCGGGCTTGCCATCGGCGTCGCGGGCGTGCTGACCGTGATATTCGCGATGATTATCGGTTGATTTTTCGCAAGACCTCGCCATAGGGATGTGGTTCGTCTACGTTTGTTATTCGTGCGGATCGATCCCCTTGAAGAATTCTGCGAAATCAACCTTGTATATCTGCTGCAATGCGACTAAGTCCGTCACTTTGATGTTGCGTGCTCCGATCTCGATCATGGAATAACCGCTGCGGGAAATATTACTCCCAAGAGTTTGCATCCTGCTCACAAGGTTGTTTTGTGAAAACCCTTTTTCGGCCCGCAGCCTTTTCAGGTTTTGGTTAAAATCCGCATTTTGAATCATCTTTTGCATAGCAATTTTTTTTCCGTAAAGTATATCTTATATTATAGACGGAGATGTACTACACTGCCACTGGAACGTTGCAACTATTAAATTATGTGAAAAATAATTTCAAACATTCAGACAAAAGAGTATTGGAATGCCTGGAACAGAATGTGGAGGGGCTGGAGAAGGCCGCCGGTCACGGCGGCTTTATTCTTGCCGCGGATGAATCCGAACAATCCGTGAATAAGGGGCCGCGCGGTTTGATTTTAGGCGGTGGGCATGATAAAATAATACGATGGCAAAACGGTTTGGAAGGAAGAAAGAACATGGCGGATAAATTACTGGCGATAGACGGGAACAGCCTGGTGCACAGGGCTTATTGGGCGCTCCCCACGACGATGATGGATAAGGAAAAGCGGCACACGAACGCGGTGTACGGCTTTTTTACCATGCTCTTTCGGATCGTGGAGGAATACCGGCCCACGCACATCGCCGTTGCCTTTGATATGAAAGAAAAGACGTTCCGCCACGAGGCTTTTGCGGAATACAAGGCGGGGCGGCGCAAAACGCCGGACGAGCTGAACGAACAATTCCCCATGTTAAAGGATGCGCTCGATATGGTGGGCGTACGCTATACGGAGCAAGAAAGCTTTGAGGCGGACGATATTTTGGGCGCGCTCACCAAAGAGGCGGGACGGCGCAAGATGGAATCGTACATCTTCACGGGCGACCGCGACGAGCTGCAGCTGATCGGCGAGCATGTGAGCGTGGTGCTCACCAAAAAGGGCGTGTCCGAAACAAAGCTGATGACGCGCGAGACCCTGATGGAGGACATGGGCATCACGCCCGGGCAGGTCACCGACCTAAAGGGGCTGATGGGCGACGCCTCGGACAACATCCCCGGGGTCGCGGGCGTGGGCGAGAAAACGGCGCTCAAGCTTTTGGGCGAATACGGGACGGTGGAAAACCTGTACGAGCACATCGAGGAGCTGCCCAAAAACAAGCTGTACGAGAAGCTTGTGAACGGAAAAGAATCCGCGTTTTTATCCAAGCAGCTGGCGACCATCCACTGTGACATGCCGCTTAGGGCAACGCTGGACGATTTTGCGTTCGGCGGCTTTTCGATGGACGGGCTGCGCGCGATGAGCGAGAAGTACAGCTTCGGTTCGTTTTTGAAGCGTTTCTCCATGGAGGCGGAGAAAAAGGAAGTAGAAGTAAAGGCAGTGGGGCTTAATGACCTCGGCATATTAGAGGACGCGGTCGAGCTGGCGCTGTATTTTAAGGGCGGGCTGCATTTTGCGGTGGACGGCGAGAGCGAATACCTGATCCCGCAGAAGGAAACGCTGCTTGACGAGGGATACGACCTCGCGGATATTTTAAAAACGGTGATGCCGCTGCTTGCGGGCAAGAGCATCGTCGCGCACGATTTAAAGGCAATGGAACATTTTTGCGGGGACGGGCGTCTTACTGGCGGCACGTATTTCGACACGATGCTGGCGGACTGGGTATTAAACCCGTCATATCCCAAGTATGACATGGAAAGCGTGCTCGCGAGGTCGGAGTTGCCGGCATGTGCCGCCGGACTGTTCGCATTGGCGCAGCGGCAGCGGGGGCAGCTGGAAGAAAAGGAGCTGGACGGGGTCTATTACGATATCGAGCTGCCGCTGTTGAAGGTGCTGTACGGCATGGAGGAAACGGGCGTTCTGGTTTCGGATGAAGAACTTAAGAAGCTGGGGGAAAAATACGACGCGCAGATCGAAGAACTGACGGCGCGCATTTACGAGCTGGCGGGCGCAGAGTTCAACATCAGCTCGACCAAGCAGCTGGCGGAGGTGCTTTTTGAAAAGCTCGGCCTGCCGGTGGTAAAAAAGACGAAAACGGGATATTCCACGGACGTGGAGGTGCTGGAAAAACTGGAAGGCAAGCACCCGATCATCCCTTACATCATGGAATACCGCACGCTCACCAAGCTGAAAGGTACGTATGTGGACGGCATCCGCGGCCTGATACGTGATGGCATGATCCATACGACGTTTTTACAGACCGCGACGGCAACGGGGCGGCTTTCGAGCGTGGAACCGAATTTGCAGAACATCCCCATCAAGTCGGCGATGGCAAACGACATCCGCAGCGCGTTTCCCGCGCCGGAGGGCTGCACCATCGTATCGGCGGACTATTCGCAGATCGAGCTGCGCATTTTGGCGGATATCGCGGACGATGGGCATTTGAAAGACGCGTTTTTAAAGGGGCAGGATATCCACGCGCGCACGGCGGCGGAGGTGCTCGATAAGGACATCGAAGCCGTGAGCAAGAGCGAACGCGCGAGCGCGAAGGCGGTCAACTTCGGCATCGTCTACGGCATCAGCGATTTCGGGCTGGCGCGCAATTTGGGCATCACGCGTAAAAAAGCGGCGGACTACATCGCGCGGTATTTTGAAGAATTTCGCGGTGTGAGGGCTTATATGGACGAGATCATCACGCGCGCGCACAAGGATGGTTTCGTGCGCACGCTGTGCGGGCGCATCCGCTATATCCCGGAGCTTGCATCCGGCAACTACAACATCCGTTCGTTCGGCGAGCGGGCTGCGCTCAACACGCCCATACAGGGCAGCGCGGCGGACATCATCAAGATCGCGATGAACAGGGTTTCCGATGCGCTGCACAAGGGGAATTTTGAATCGAAGCTCGTATTGCAGGTGCACGACGAACTGATCCTGTACGCCAAAAACGACGAGCTGGATCAGGTGAAAAAGCTGCTTGCGGACTGTATGGAGCACGCGATGAAATTGAGCGTGCCGCTGGCCGTCAATGTGGCGGAAGGGAAAACATGGGCGGAAGCGAAGTAAAAAAACGCGTGATCGGCCTGACGGGAAACAGCGGGTCGGGCAAGAGCAGCGCAGCGGCATATCTTGGGCAGCTGGGCGCGCACGTGATCGACGTGGACCGCATCGCGCGCGAGCAAAGCGATCCGGGACGACCCGGCTGGGCTGCTGTGAAACAAGCGTTCGGCGAAGGGTTTTTCCGGGCGGACGGCTCGCTTGACAGGCACAAGCTGGGCGAATATGTGTTTTCGCGCCCGGAGGAGCTAAAGCGGCTCAACGCGCTGCTGCATCCGCTGGTCATGGAAGAAGTCAGGGAGCGCATGGCGGCGGCCGGCGGTACGGTGGTGCTCGACTGCGCGCTCTTGATCGACACGGGGCTCGATTCGCTGGCGGACGAGGTATGGGTGGTGGCCGCAGGGCGGGACAGCAAGTTGGGGCGTATCAAAGCGCGCGACGGCATCAGCCACGAGCATGCGCAAAACAGGCTGGCAAGCCAGCTCGATGAGAAGGAACTGGAAAAACACGCGGATGTTGTGATCGAAAACAACGGGACGCTTGATGAACTGAAAAAACGGGTGAGGGAACAATTTTATGGGAAGAGCGAATAGCAGGAAAGGGCCAAAAAAGGCGGTGGTCATCGCCGTTTGCGTGGTCATTGCCGCGGCGGCGGTGCTGGGCGGGCTTTTTGTCTTTGGAGACTTGAACTGGCAGGCGAAATATCCATTGGAATATGAGGGGCTGATCGTGAAGTACGCGGATGAATACGGACTCGATCCCTATTTTGTGGCGGCGGTCATCAATACGGAGAGCGGGTTTGACGCGCAGGCGGTTTCAAGCGCGGGCGCGATGGGCCTGATGCAGGTCATGCCGGAAACGGGCGAATGGATCGCCGGGAAGCTGGAAATCGGCCCTTTCCAGGCGGAGATGCTGCTCGACCCGGAAACGAACATTGAAATGGGCTGCTGGTACCTGGGCTTTTTAAAGGAGCGTTTCCCAAATGAGGAAACGGTCATGGCGGCGTATAACGCAGGACACGGCAAGGTGCAGGAATGGCTTTCGGACGCGCAATACTCGGCGGACGGCGCCGCGCTCGACTCCATTCCTTTCAAGGAAACGGACAATTATGTAAAAAAGGTAACGAAAGCATATGAGGAATACAAAAAACATTATGAACTGGGCTAAACGTTTTGCGGCGGCAGGGATCGCCGCGGCGACGTTGTTTTTGTGCGCGTGCGCGAACCTGAACGGCACGGCCTCGCCTGCTTCTTCCAGTGCGGGGCCGTCTGCGGCGGCGACCGCTTCTGCGGAGGCGGTCGCGCAGGAAGGCGGGGAGCTGTTTATCGCCATGCCCCAGGGCGCAGTGGACTTAGACCCGCTCAGCGCAACGGATGAGGACCTGATCAACCTGCTTTCGCTGGTTTACGATACGCCCGTGCGCCTCGGCGCGGGCAGCCAGCCGCAGGCGGGGCTTGCGGAGTCGTGGGAGGTGGATGAAACGGGAACGGTGTATACCTTCCATTTCCGCCAGAACCTGACGTTTGCGGACGGGACGACTCCCTTTAACGCAAGCGACGTGGTGTACAGCCTGCAGCGCGTATTGGCGGCGGGCGGGACGGCCGACCCGGCAGCGCCGCAGCCGGAAGGGAGCACACCGCCGGAGGGAAGCGGGGAGCCGGGGGAAAGCGCGAGCCCCAGCCCTGACCCTGAAGAAAGCACAAGCCCGGAGGAAAGCGCGGGCCCCAGTGCTGCGGGCAGCGACGGACAGGTCGAGCTGCCGCAGACCAACCGCTATACGCAATACAACAGCCTGCTTGCAAACTATGAGCAGGTGGACGATTATACGCTCCGGCTGACGATGACCAAACCCGGGCGCGAGGCGCTATACCTGATGACCTTCCCGGTGGTGAGCGCGACGCTGTATGAAGCAAGCGAAACGCCGGTCGGCACGGGGCCTTACCGGGTGGACAGCTATGAACCGGATGCCAAAATGACGCTCGTTAGGAACGAGGGATGGTGGGGCGAGAAGCCGTACATCGAAAAAATCGTGGCCAACGCGGTGAGCGGTTCTGACCAGAAGATCGAAAAGGTGGATTCCAGTATCCTCGACTTTATCACCACGGACGTGCTTTACGCGGGCAAATACAAGCTCGCAGGCAAAACGCAGGTCGTGGATTATATGACGAATTATTACGACTGCCTGGTTCCCAACCTGGGGACGGACGTATTGGACGACATCAACGTGCGGCAGGCGATCTCCTACGCGATCGACAGGCGTGAAATCATTTCCACGGTGCTCCTGAACCACGCGGTTCCCGCGAATATGCCCATTGCGCCTGATTTTTACGCGTACGACAGCAAGTACAAACAGGACGACGACCTGAAAACGGCGCGCGACTACCTGCGGGCGTCCGGTTATAAAACGGATGAGGAAGAAGAAGGCAATACGCTTGCCTTAACGCTGATCGTGCCGTCGGAGCGCGACGCCTCTTACCGCGTGGAAGCGGCCAAGGCCATCAGGAAGCAGCTGGCGCGCGTGGGCATCGAGATCACGATCGAGGAGCTGGCGCCCGAAGAATTTTTGTCGAGGCTGGATACAAGGAATTACCAGCTGGCGTTCGTGAGCTATTACTTGGACGAAAACCCGGAGCTTTCGTTCCTGTTCGACAGCGGCGGGTCGGGCAACTATAACGGCGTATCCAGCCAGGAGCTGACGGACGCGATCGCCGCCTGCTCAAACGCGTTTGGCGAAGAGGAGGTAAAGGCGGCGTACAGCGAGCTGCAACGGCTGCTGATGGAACGCGTGCCGCAGATCGGCCTTTATTTCCGTATGAACTCCATTATCTGTGACGAAGCGGTCACCGGCATCACGGGTGCGCGCCAAAACAGGGTTTTCGAGGATGTAAGCAAGTGGTTCATCGACTTAAAACACTAATGTGCTTACGACGCGCGAGTTTTGTTTATCTATGGAGAAAAGAAAACTGAGGAGAAAACATATATGGATGAATTCAACGGTACGATGATGCAGTATTTTGAATGGTATCTGCCGTCCGGAATGTTGTGGCGGCAGGTAGCTGAGGAGGCGGAGAGCCTTGCGCGGGACGGTATCACGGCGCTGTGGCTGCCGCCCGCGTATAAAGGCAGCGGCGGTGAGAACGACGTAGGATATGCCGTGTACGACCTGTACGACCTGGGGGAATTTGACCAAAAAGGCACGGTTCCGACAAAATACGGGACAAAGGAAGAATACGTCAACGCGATCGGCGCGCTGCACGACCATGGCATACAGGTATACGCGGATATCGTACTCGACCATATGATGGGCGCGGATGGGACGGAGACGGTGCGCGCGCGCGAATATAACCCGGAGAACCGGCAGCAGAGCATCGGCGAGGACAAAGAGATCGTCGCGTGGACGAAGTTCGATTTTCCCGGACGGAACGGGCAATATTCGGATTTCAAATGGAACCACACGCATTTCGGCGGCATCGACTGGGACGAAAAGGAACAGAAAAAGGGGATATTCAAGTTCCACGGCAAGCAGTGGGAGGACGAGGTGGACGACGAAAAGGGAAACTTCGATTACCTGATGGGCGCGGACGTGGACTTAAGCAATCCGGAGGTCGTGGAGGAATTGAAGCGGTGGGGCAACTGGTATCTGGACATTGCCCCGGTAAACGGCTTCCGCATGGACGCGGTCAAGCACATGCGCTTTTCTTTTTACAGCGACTGGCTGGATACGCTGCGCAGGGAAAAAAACCGCGAGCTGTTTTCCGTGGGGGAATACTGGAACGGCGACCTTGCCGCGCTCAAGAATTACATCGACACCACGGAGGGCGCGATGTCGCTGTTCGACGTGCCGCTGCACTTCCGCTTTTTTGACGCGGCCAATTCCGGCGGCGCCTTTGATATGCGCACGATCTTAAACGATACGCTGACGCAGAATAACCCGATGCGTTCCGTGACCTTTGTCGATAACCACGATACCCAGCCGGGGCAGTCGCTTGAGTCGTGGATTCCGGATTGGTTCAAGCCGCTTGCCTATGCGCTGATCCTGCTGCGGCAGGAAGGCTACCCGTGCGTCTTTTACGGCGACTATTACGGGATCCCGCACGACGGCGTGGAGCCTATGCGCGAAATGCTGAGGCCGCTGGTCGCCGCGCGGCGTTACCGCGCCTACGGCAAGCAAAACGATTATTTTGACGACCCGAACATCATCGGCTGGACGCGGGAGGGCGACGAGATACATGGAAATTCAGGACTCGCGGCGCTGCTGACAAATGGCAGCGGGGGCGTAAAGCATATGTATGTGGGCGAAAAATTTGCGGGCAGCAGGTTTTTTGACTGCACAAAAAACCGCCCGGACGAGGTCGTAGTTGGCGACGACGGGTGGGCGGATTTCTTTGTAAACGACGGAAGCGTTTCCGTATGGGTCAAAGCGGCGGAAGAGGCGTAAGCCTTATTCGCCCGCAGCCCTTGTGATAGCGACGAGGTGTTCGTCGTCGCTTAAGGCGAAGATGTCGGTACGGCCGGGGTTGAAGGACAAAAACGTATGGCCTTTCATGCCTGTGCCATTATCGTCCGTGCCGGTAGGCATACCGAATATGGACGCGGCGTATACGGCGTCCCCGATGGTTACGAGCACAGCGCGGTGTTCCCATGTGGCCTCGCCGCCGAAGGACGTTAAATAGGCGCTATAATCGTCCGCTGTTTTGGCGGTGACCTGCGCGCAATTTAAACCGCCGGTGCGCTGCATGGTGTACGTCGCGCCGGTGTTGTAATCGGTGATGGCAATATCGCTGCCCTCGGGGATCAGCGCGCCGACCGCCTCCCACGAGCCTAAGGCGCCGTGCGTTTTTACGCTGCCGTTGTAGGCCGGGCCGGAGGTGCGCTTGATGCGCGAATTCGCCGGGGCGCGCTTGGCCTCGTCCGAAAAGAGCAGGTCATAGGTATCCGAGCCGATCTGCCCGTCGGGCGCGATGCCGTTTTGCTGCTGGAAGCTTTGTACGGCGGACACGGTGAGTTCGCTGAATTTGCCTGTCGGACGGTAGTTGAGGTATCCGAGGTCGCGCAGGCGCTGCTGCACGAGCGCGACTTTATCGCCGCGGTCGTTTTGGGATATGACGCTGTCTGCCGCCATGCCAAAGGCCGGGACGCAAAGGAGCGCAGCGAGCAGGATCAAACAAAAAAATTTTTTCATCATGACATTATTTTACCAAAAAAAATAAAAATTGCAAATGAGTTTCCAAGGCAGGCGCTTTTGGATATAATAGGACTATGATAAAAATTACGGATATCAAAGAAGGGAAACGCAATAAGAACAGGGTCAACCTGTATACGGAGGACGGCTTTTTGATGGCCGTGTACCTCGATACGGCGATCGCCTACCACATCAAGGTCGGGGCCGAGCTTTCCGAAGGGGAGCTGGCGGACTTGAGGAGCGAGGACGGCGACAAATACGCCGCGGGGATCGCGATGGAATTTTTGTCGTACAAGATGCGCACGGAACGCGAGGTGCGCAAAAAACTCAAAGCCAAAGAGGTCGACGGGGAATCGATCGACCGCGTGGTCGGACAGCTTGCGGGATATGGATATATCAACGACGAGGCGTATGCGCAGGCGTACGCGCAGGAGCTGATGCAAAAATACGGGCAGCGCGTCGCGGTGAGCAAGATGATGGAAAAAGGGATCGACCG
Source organism: Christensenella timonensis (assembly GCF_900087015.1). Lineage (NCBI taxonomy): Bacteria > Bacillati > Bacillota > Clostridia > Christensenellales > Christensenellaceae > Christensenella > Christensenella timonensis. Next base: position 2,151,541 of record NZ_FLKP01000002.1, on the reverse strand, counting down.
CGCGCTGGCGGAAAAAGCCGCCCAAGATGCCGGCACAAGCGAAAGCGTGCTGGACGGCTATATCGAAAGGCTGCGCTGCAAATACCGCGGGGAAGAACCAAACAAGGCGAAACAAAAGATTATACGCGCGCTGATGGGCAAGGGCTTTGAATACGAGGATATCAAAAGCGCGCTTGCAAGGACGGAAGAATGAGGGAATCGATCATCGACGTATTGTTCCGCGCGCAGGACTTTGTGTCGGGCGAGGAGCTGAGCGAGCAGCTCGGCGTGTCGCGCGCGGCCATCTGGAAGCACATCAAAGAGATCCGCGCCGAGGGCGGGGAAATCGAGGCGCATACGCGGCGGGGCTACCGCCTGCAAAAGCTGCCCGACCTTTTGAAGCGCGAATATGTTTCCCTTTATGAGGAAATGCCGGGCGTGAACTATGTGTGGATGGAGGAAGTCGATTCCACCAACGAGCAGGCCAAACGCGCGGCCCGCTGCGGCGCGCCCGCAAAGAGCGTCTTTATAGCGGAACACCAGGGGAGCGCAAAGGGAAGGCTGGGACGCGGCTGGGATTCGCAGCGCGGCGCGGCCATTGAGACGACCATACTGCTGCGCCCGCAGTTTGCGCCGGAAAAGGCGCCTGCGATCACCTTTGCGGCGGCGCTGGGGCTGCTTTGCGCGGTGCGGCGGGTGTGCGGCATAAACGCGCTCATCAAGTGGCCGAACGACATCGTATACGAAGGGAAAAAGCTGTGCGGCATCCTGACCGAGATGGCGGCGGACATTGACCATGTGGAATATATCGTGTGCGGGATGGGGCTTAACGTCAACCAGGAAGATTTTCCGGGCGACGTCAGGAAGCGCGCCGTATCCCTGCGCATGGCAACGGGGCACGAGTTAAGCCGGCAGCGGCTGTGCGCTGCGCTTATCAACGACGTATTTGCTTATTGCGGGCGGTATACCAGCGAAGGGATCGCTTCGGTTTTTGACGAATATTGCGAAAATAGTGCTATAATAGGAAAAGAGATCCGTATCGTATGCGCAGGAGGGACGCTTACGGGCGTCTGCGAAGGGTTTTGTGAGGACGGCGCGGTCATCGTACGCGTCGGGCAGGAAAGAAAGACGTTCCGCGCGGGGGAAGTTTCGCTGCGCGGGATGGCGGACTATGTTTAGAGGGAAGATATTCCGTATGTTAAACGGGGGACAAACGATATATGTATAGTGGAAGTATAACGGATGTGCAGGGGCTGCTCGTCGGCCATGCGCAGGACACGATAGGGATGACGGGCGTGAGCGTCGTGATCGCACCAAACGGGGCGGTGTGCGGCGTCGACGTGCGCGGCAGTGCGCCGGGTACGCGCGAGACGGATTTCATGGCGCAGGCCAAGGCCGTACAAACGGCCCAGGCAGTCTTGCTTGCGGGCGGCAGCGCATATGGGCTTGCGGCGGCGGACGGCGTGATGATCTACTGCGAGCAGCAGAAGATGGGCGTACATACCGCCGAGGCGGTCGTGCCTATCGTACCGGCGGCGGTGATTTATGACCTCGGCTTTGGCAGGAGCGACATCCGCCCCAACGCGGGCATGGGTTATGCCGCGTGCATCAATGCGGGAACCAAAGTCCCGCAGGGGAGCATCGGCGCGGGCATGGGCGCAACGGTCGGCAAGGCGCTGGGCATGGCGCACGCGCAAAAGGGCGGCGTCGGTACGGCCAGCATCATATTGCCCAAGGGCGTTGTCGTGGGGGCGCTGGTATGCGTCAACGCGTTCGGGGACGTGGTGGAACACGGCGAGGTACTCGCGGGTGCGCAAAAAAACGGGAAGCACATCGGTACGTCGCAGTATTTGATGGAAAACGCGGTGGATATGGGAAGAATGATGGGACAGAACACGACGATCGGCGTGGTGGCGTGTAACGCCGCGCTTGACAAGGACGGTGCGGCAAAGCTGGCCCAGGTGGCGCACGACGGGCTGGCGAAGTCCATCGATCCCATCCATACGATGCTCGACGGGGACACGATGTTCGCGCTTTCATACGGGAATAAGCAGATGGATGTGAACGCCCTGGTCACAGCGGCGGCGGAAGCGACGCGCAGGGCGGTGATCAACGCCGTACTGGCTGGGATGGGCAAATGATCGGGGGCATCGGCATCGACAGCATCGAGATCGGCCGCGTGGAAGAGGCCATCCGGCGCGAAGCGTTTTTGAGGCGCGTGTTTACAGAAAGCGAGCGGGCGTACCTTGCAAAAAAGGGGCTTGCCGCACAAAGCGCGGCGGGCATGTTCTGCGCCAAGGAGGCCGTTTTAAAGACGATGGGGCTGGGCATCACGGACGGGCCTTTAACGGATATCGAGGTGCTGCACGAGAAAGGCGGCGCACCGTATGTGAAGCTTCACGGAAAGCTCGCGGACAGGTGCCGCGGCAGTAAGGTTTTTTTGAGTATCACCCACACGAGGGAATATGCAAGTGCGTTTGCGGTGCTGGAAAGGGAGGGCTGAAATATGCATATCACACTGACCCCCGCACAGATGCGGGCAGTAGACAAATACATGATCGAGGAAAACAGGATACCGGGCATCCTGCTGATGGAGAACGCGGCTTACAGCGTGTTTGACCGCATCCGGGAGGAAACGGAGCCGTGCAGCGTGCAGGTGTTCTGCGGGACGGGCAACAACGGCGGCGACGGGCTGGCCGCGGCGCGTATTTTGCGGGCGAACGGGTATGACGTGACGGTTGTGATGGCCGGGAAAAAAGAAGACCTGAAAGGGGACGCGCAGGTTAACTACGCGTTTTTTGAAACGCAGGACGAGGGTCTGCTGTGGTTAGGCAGCGCTGCGGAGCTGGAAGGGCTCGGCGAGGCGGAGGTCTATGTGGACGCGCTGTTTGGCACGGGGCTTTCGCGCAGCATAAGCGGGCTGTACGCGGATATCATCGATTATTTGAACGGGCGCGACGCGCTGATCGTGAGCGTGGATATCCCGTCCGGCATAAACGCGCAGACGGGCGCTGTTATGGGAACGGCCGTGCGCGCGGATATCACGGTGACGTTCCAATACCCGAAGATCGGGCATTTCATGTTTCCGGGTAGGGAATATGCGGGCGAGCTGTGTATCGCCAAAATCGGCGTGGACGACGGGTGCGACGTGCCGTTGCAGGCAAACGTATGCGCTTATGAAAGCGACGACGAGGATATGTGCCTCGGCACAAGGCCCCTTGATACGAACAAGGGAAGCTATGGACGGCTGCTGCTGTTCGCGGGAAGCGCGGGCATGGCGGGCGCCGCCGTGCTATGTGCGCGCAGTGCTTCGCGTGCGGGCGCGGGGCTTGTGGCGGCGGCTTCCACGGAGCCTGTCGTCAACGTAATGCAAATGAACGTGCCGGAGGCGGTATGCCATACGCTTGCGGGCGGGATCGACGGAGAACTTTCCAGCCTTGCGATCACGCAGGTCGCGGGACTGGCGGAGGGCAAGACAGCCATCGCCATCGGGCCGGGGCTGGGGCGTTCTGAGGCCGCCGCGGAGCTGGTGGAAGAGGTCGTGTGCAACTATGACATGGCCAAGGTGGTCGACGCGGACGCGCTTTTTGCACTCAGCGAGGACATGGGTATTTTGGATAACAAGCGCGGGGACGTTATTTTGACGCCGCACCCCAAGGAATTTGCGGCGCTTTCCGGCATGGATGTGGGGCAGGTGTTGGAAAACCCATTGAAGCATGCGGTGCGTTTTGCGATGGAACACGACGTGGTGCTGGTGCTCAAGGGAACGACGACGGTGGTCGCAGACCCGTTCGGCAACGCGTCGCTTTTGTGCGCGGGCAGTCCGGGTATGGCGAAAGGCGGCAGCGGCGACGTGCTGACGGGCGTGATCGCTTCCTTTGCGGCGCAGGGCAAGGACGCATACGAGGCGGCGCTGATGGGCGTATATGTCGCCGGTATGGCGGGGGAATACGCAGCGGAGCACGAAGGGGAATATTCGATGACCCCCATGGACACGGTAAACCACATCGGCACAGCCATCGAAGCGATGCTGGTGGATTATGTGGAAGCGGATACGGTGGGCAGGACGGATAAAACCGCCCGGCCGGGAATACAGGAACCGGAGGACGAAGAACCCGAAGGGGAAGAAAATCTGTTTGCGGGCGAGCCGGAGCGTATGGATGAAAAGCAGCGGGAGGAAGTCCCGGCGTTTTTGGAAAAGTATATGGACGAGCCCACGGCAAAGCATGCCAAAATAGCGGAAGGGCAGGAAGAGCTTGTGCGCGCGGAAGAAAAGCTTGACGGGCAGGAGCGGGAGGTTCTCGCAGACGAACTGGAAGAAAGGGAATTCGCGGAAGCCGAAGATGAGGAAAACCAGGTGACGCAGGAAATGAAGCGGGAGATCCTGGAGGAATTGAAAAATACAGGCGACAGGCCGCCGGCGAGGCGCAAGATCGGCTGAATCCAATAGGAGGAAGGATAAGAATATGGCAGGATTTAAAACGGTCAGGCCGGAAGCGTTTGACCAGAGCGTATTTCAAATGATCGGCAAGGACTGGATGCTCGTCACAGCGGAAAAGGACGGCAGGGTGAATTCCATGACTGCTTCATGGGGCGGTCTCGGCGTGATGTGGGGCAAAAACGTGGCTTTCGTGGTCATCCGTCCGCAGCGCTATACCAAGGAATTTGTGGACGGGGCGGAAACGTTGTCCCTCTCGTTTTTGGGGAACGAATACCGCAGCGAGCTCAATTACTTCGGCACGGTATCCGGACGCGACGAGGACAAGATTGCGAAAACGGGCTTCCACGTCGCCCACTGGGAAAAAACGCCTTACTTTGAGGAGGCGAACACCGTCATCGTGTGCAAGAAGCTGTTCGCGCAGCCGTATGACCCGGCATGCTTTTTGGACGGCGGCGGAACAGACGCGAAATGGTATCCGGACAAGGATTACCATACGCTGTACATTGCGGAGGTACAGGAAATACTAAAGCGGGACTGATTGGAAAAAGCCGGGCGTAAGGCCCGGTTTTTTATACCGTTTTTGCGGAAGGTTATTGACATATGCCGGAAAAGGGTTATAATATAATTGGCATATGCCAATAACGGAGGTGATGGGTTTGTCACGGCCTCAAAAATGCCGCCGCGTTTGTGCGGCTCCGGGGTATACGGAATTTGCGCCGCACGGCGGCTGCGCCAAACAAGCGGTAACAATGGCGCTGGATGAATATGAAGCCATCAGGCTGATCGACCTGGAGGAAATGACGCAGGAGCAATGCGCGGAGCAGATGGGCGTCGCCCGGTCGACCATCCAGGCGATTTACACCAGGGCGCGCAAAAAAATAGCGGAGTGCATCGTCCATGGCCGCCGTTTGCAGATCGACGGCGGGGATGTGCGGTTTTGTGAACACCGCGGCGATACCTGCGGAAAAAGCTGCTGCCGCCGCTGGCAGAAAACGTGAACCGCTGTCGGAAGAACAGGCGGGGAACAGGATCTTGACTTTTATAAAGGAGAATATCAAATGAAAATTGCAGTGACCTATGAGAACGGAGAAGTGTTTCAGCATTTCGGCCATACCGAGAACTTTAAGTTGTACAGTATCGAGGACGGAAAAGTCGTACAAAGCGTTGTGGTGAACGCAGGCGGGGAAGGACACGGGGCTTTGGCAGGCTTCCTGAAAGAAAAAGGCGTGGATACGCTCATCTGCGGCGGGATCGGCGGCGGTGCAAAGCAGGCGCTGGCCGAAGCGGGCATCCGCTTGTACGGCGGCGTTTTGGGGGAAGCGGACAAGGCGGTCGAAAGCCTGCTGGCAGGGGAACTGGCTTATGATCCGGACGTGGCCTGTTCGCACCACGGCGAAGGGCATGACCATGAAGGCGGCCATTTGTGCGGACACCATACCTGCTGATACCGGCGGAAATACAGGATACCCCCAGCCATGCCGGGGGTATTTTTTATTGTTTCACAACCCCTTGTGTTATTCCGCGAGGAAAGAAGCATAGCCGGGATGCCGTTCAAACCATAACTGCGCGAAATGGCAGGTTGGCTTTGCTTTTTTGCCGCTCCTTTTGAGCTCGTCTATGAGCGCGAGCATCAATTTATCGCCCATGCCCTGTCCGCGCAGGGACGGGTCCACATAAGTGTGGCTGACGTCGACGATGCCGCCGCCGGCGTCCGGGAACGAAACAAAGGCAAGGATTTTGTGGTTTTCACCCTCAAGGTAAATACGGTCTTTGGAATGGGAAAAGGTCATGGTTTTGGCCCTCCGGATGTGTATTTACTATCAGTATAACACAAACAGGGCGGCGGAAAACGGAAGAAGCGCAAAAGCGAATACGTTTTAGCGGCTGGCTGAATCGGACTTTCGATTTTTTTGGCTTTACAGAACGATTGCTGCCTGCTATCCTATTCACAGCGGATCAATAACGTTCATCATGGTTTAAAGGAGAATCGTTTTATTATGACGAAGCGTTTTAAATGGCGCGGTTTCAGCCCATCGCAACTGCTTGTATTTGGCTTTGGGATCATGATCCTGATGGGGACGATCCTTTTATCTTTGCCCATCGCCACCAAAAGCGGGTTGCCGATCCGTTTTCTGGACGCTTTGTTTACCGCGACCTCCGCTGTCTGCGTCACGGGCCTGAGCGTCTTTAACATCGGCGCTACGCTTTCCGTTTTTGGCCAGGTGACGCTGCTGGTATTGATCCAGCTGGGCGGGATCGGCTTTATGACCATGACCTCTATGCTGTATATGATGCTGGGCAAGCGCTTTACGCTGCGCGACCGCCTGGTTTTGCAAAGTTCCATGGACGACCCGCAGCTGCAGGGGATCGTCAAGATGGTGCGCGACATCCTCTTGATGACCGCAATCATCGAGGCGGGTGCGTTTTTGATTTTTGCGGTTCGTTTCGTACCCATGTTCGGGGTCGCGAACGGCCTTTATTACAGCCTGTTCCAGTCGGTATCCACATTCTGTAATTCCGGGTTCGAGCTGTTCGGCGCGGGCACGAACTTAAGCCTGTTTGCGGGCGACCCGCTCGTTATGGTCACTACCATGTGCGTTATGGTGCTGGGCGGGATCGGCTTTTATGTCATTTTGGATTTTTACAGGAAGGCCAAAAATAAAAAGCACCATTTGAGCCTGCATACCAAGGTCGCGGTGAGCGTCAGCGTTATCCTGACGTCCGTGGGCTTCGTGCTTTTTTTGCTCCTCGAATACAATAACCCGCGCACGCTGGGGGCGGAAAACGTGTCCGCGCCGGGCAAGGCGATGCTGGCGCTGTTCCAGTCGGTCTCCGCACGCACCGCAGGCTTTGCGGCCATCCCGCAGGACGGGCTTATGCCCGCATCCAAGATCGTGACCGCGGTGTGGATGTTTATCGGCGGGTCGCCCTCCAGTATGGCAGGAGGCATCAAAACGACGACGATCGCGCTTTTGTTCCTCTTTATCATGGCTATCATCCGCGGCAAGGAAGATGTGGTCGTTTTCAAGCGCACGGTGCGCAAAACGATCGTACTGCGCTCGGTCGTCACCACGGCGCTGGGCGTGGTTTTCGTATGTGTGGCGATCGGCATCGTTTCGCTCATCGAATACGACAACCCGATCACCCTCTCGGACACGGTTTACGAGGTGGTTTCCAGCTTCGGTACGGTGGGGCTGACCTCCGCCAATACCGCCCATTTCACCGACGCCAGCCGGATTGTATTCATCATATTGATGTACGGGGGGCGCGTGGGCATCTTTACATTCACGATGGCGTTGGCGGCGCGGCTGGAGCGGCCGGACGCGCGGATACGCTATCCCAAGGACAGTATCATGATCGGGTAGGGAACCTTGAAAGGCTTATTCTAAGGCCAAACAAAAACCGTTCCTGCCAGGAGCGGTTTTAATGCGGCAACATGCTTGATCCAACATGGCGACCGCGCGCAGGGCAACATAGAAGCGGTAAATATTTTTGGCGGAGGAAAGGCTGTTCTCTTTATTTCAATTCCTTTGCTTTTATGAAGCTATTACACTTTTTGATACCCTCCTCCAAGCGGCGGATGCCTTCCTTGATGTGCGGCGTATTTACACCATAGGATTTACGTAGGACATCCAATGCAGAATCGACAGAGGATTCCAAAGTTATCAATGCACTTATCAACTTTATGGTCAATATAGTAGTATCGCCATCTTCAGAGATGACAGTATTTTTATCTTTATACATAATGACTCCTCCATGCAAATTATAAACCAAACACAATATATACGCAAGTGCGTATACGCCCCTGCGGATAAAAAGTTAAAATCGCCTTGAGGGTGATTGAATGAATATCAAAGACGCGATCGTAGCCAGATTTCAAAAGTTATGCGTGCAGGAGGGGATCAAGCTGAATGAATTAGCGACTAGAGCAGGTATCACGCCTTCTACGGTTTACAGTATGATGGATAGCCGCAGGCGGGATTTGTCAGTCCTGACAGTCAAAAAGCTTTGCGACGGACTTGAGATGTCGGTTGCGGATTTTTTTGACGATGGGCTATTCAGGAATCTGGAACAGGAAATAAAGTGATTCAGATCCAAAAAAGACTGCAATTGCAGTCTTTTTGGATCTGAATGGTGATATAGCATATTATTAAAAAGGAATACAGAAGCAGCCAAACAGTAGTTGCCCTTTACAAGATACAATTATTTAAATTGCTCCGTTACCAATCTGTCAAACTGATCCGTCTTGACCCAATAGTTATAGCCTCGGACTAATTTGATAAAACCCCTATCCCTAAGGCGATAAAAAACAGTTTTCATAGAATTTTCTGATTTTATTCCTGTAATGACTCGGCCAATGCCATTTTTTATCGAATCATGCGTTTGCAAATATTCTACGATTATTTCCTCAGGAGATGCAAGTTTCTCATGGCGGATAACAACAAGGACAGATGTATCTGTTTCAGTTATTATTGGAGGTTTTAATCTTAATTTTTCCATTGCCTCAAAAGCAGTATTTAATCCTTCTCCAACATCTTTGTTGGGAGCACTTGGAAATTTATTGACAAGACGAACTATTTTAGGGTTTCGCGCAGTTTGAGAGTCGAGAATATTGCTGATTGTTACATATCCAGGAAGTTTGCCAGGGCTCTCAACTTCAACCCGATTATCAAAGATCCGTATTTGAATATCGGTTGCTATACTATAGTCTCTATGTAAAACGGCATTTGTAATAATCTCATGTAAAGTTTCATCCGGATATTCTATTGATTCAAATCCGATCCCCAGCTTTTTGATACCCTCGATTATTTCTTTGACTTTTTTTACCGCGTCATAGATTTGCGTATAAACTGACCCTTCAATTGTTAGGGGTTGGCCATCTAAATTATCTCGATCAGCCACAAAGCTTGTCTTGTATCTATATAATTTGATGGCGGATCTTTTTGGAAGAAAAATTTGAGGTTCATCGGTAAAGAGCATTACTCCTGCAACCGTGAGCGAATGATCCCTAACTAACTTTTGTTTAATAAGCCACTGTGTTTTTTCGATATTAGGAACAACATTTGAAGAAAAAAAGTCCATTATTTTTGAGGCAGTGGCATCAACAAGCATAGCTTCAGGAATACTTTCATTTTCGAATTGAGCAATTCCTTTATCTAACTCAAGTCGACGTAGTTTTTCTGGAGTATTGGCAGGATCGTTTTGCGCATTATGACGTACATATGCTGTACCATCCGTTGCATATACAATTGCAGCAGTTTTCATTACAGTTAATTGCAAAATGTATGAGTTCATAACTGGATGCTTAAGAAATGTTATTGCATAAAAATTTTCGAGTGGAGCAAGTTCAAGTAACATTTGTACAATTCCATTTGCTTCCTCAATACTAGCAAATCCATTATACGTACGTTTTTTGGTACGAGTCTCCTCCTCAATACCAATATAAATATCTCCCCCACTAGCATTTGCAAATGCGGATACTGTTTTTGATAATCTTGAAGGTTTTATATCTTTCGATTTTAATTCATTAAAATAATTTTCTCCAAGATGTAATACCTGATCAAAACGATCTGGAATTAAACATTCAGTTTCATAATTCATATGCATAAACTCCCCTAGAATATTAATTATGTATCACAACTAAATATATTATAGCATAGATTTTATTTTACAATAATAATAACACAAGTATTTGTTTGAATAGAACGAAGTAATGCATAAAATAGCGGCAGTTAAGTGGAAAGAGAATTTAGTATTCATAGATTATGAGGTTTTGAATTGTGGCTGTTAAATTTAATAATAAAAAACCGCTTAGAAAGCTGCATATATAGCCTTCTAAGCGGTTTTCTTGGTCTGGGTGACAGGAATTGAACCTGCGACCTCTTGAACCCCATTCAAGCACGCTACCAAACTGCGCCACACCCAGATATTCGGTTTTACAAGGACTTTTCTATTCTATCATATTTTCATGTTTTTGCAAGCCCTTTCTTCCTGATAAAAATGACGAAAATGGTATGAATGTATAGTGCGCGGACGTACGAAGTGGTATACTATACATAAATTCAAAATGGAGCAAAACGATTATGAAGACTGTTGCATTGGTGGGCACCTTTGATTCCAAAGGCGCAGAGTATTTGTATGTGAAAGGGCTGCTGAATGATGTGGGGATCGACGTATTGACGATCCACAGCGGCGTTTTCAGGAGCGCGTTTACGCCTGACGTCAGCAACGCGGAGGTGGCGCAGGCGGCAGGGGAAGACATCGCGGAGCTCGCGCGGGCAAAAGACCGCGCGCGGGCGACAGCGGCGCTTTCAAAGGGGATCGAAATTTTATTGCCCAGGCTTTTTGGCGAAGGGAAATTCGACGGGGTGCTTTCGTTCGGCGGGTCGGGCGGTACGTCCATCGTAACGCCGGGCATGCGCGCGCTGCCCATCGGCGTACCCAAAATCATGGTTTCTACGGTCGCGGCGGGCGACGTTTCCGTATATGTGGGCACAAGCGATATCATCATGTATCCGTCGATCGTGGATGTAGCTGGCTTAAATTCGCTTTCTATGAAAATTTTCTCCAACGCGGCGCACGCGATGGCGGGTATGCTGAAATTTGAGGCGGCGCAGCAGGTGGAAAAAAAGCCGCTGGTCGCAGCGACGATGTTCGGCGTGACTACGCCGTGCGTTGATTTTGCGCGCGAATACCTGGAAGAACGCGGCTATGAGGTGCTGGTGTTCCACGCGACGGGCGCGGGTGGTTTGGCGATGGAGAACCTGATCGCCTCCGGTTTTTTCGAGGGGGTGCTCGACCTCACGACGACGGAATGGTGCGACGAGCTTTTCGGCGGTATCCTCGCGGCAGGGAAGGAGCGCATGGATGCGGCGGCACGCTGCGGCGTACCGCAGGTGGCGTCCGTAGGCGCGCTCGACATGGTGAACTTCGGGCCGCAAAGCAGTGTGCCGGAAAAATACCATGGACGCAATTTTTACCGCCACAACCCTACGACGACGCTCATGCGTACGACGGAAGAGGAAAACAGGCAGCTGGGGCGCGTGATCGCCGGGAAGCTCAACCAGAGTACAGGCCCGGCGGCTTTGATGCTGCCGCTTCGGGGCGTTTCCATGATCGACAAAGAGGGCGAGCCGTTTTATGGGCCGGGGGAAGATGCGGCGCTGTTTGAAGCGATCCGCGAAAATATCGACCCGGACAAGGTCGAGCTGATCGAGATGGATCATCATATCAACGACGCGGCGTTCGCGAGGGCTGCCGCGCAGAAATTAATCGACGAAATCAATAGCAAAAAGGAGAGGTAATTATGCAAAGACAAGAGATCATCCGCAGGTTAAAGGAACAGGGCGCACAGGGAAAGATCATCCTCGGCGCGGGCGCAGGCACGGGTATTTCGGCGAAATTCGGCGAGATGGGCGGCGTAGACCTGATCATCATTTATAATTCCGGGCGTTACCGCATGGCGGGGCGCGGGTCGCTCGCGGGATTGCTTTCCTACGGCGACGCGAACCAGATCGTCGTGGAAATGGGCAGCGAGGTGCTGCCTGTCGTCAAGGATACGCCGGTCATGGCGGGCGTATGCGGAACCGACCCTTTCCGCCTGATGGACGTTTTCCTAAAGCAGCTCAAGGAGCAGGGTTTTTCCGGCGTGCAGAATTTCCCGACGGTGGGGCTCATTGACGGGATGTTCCGTGCAAACCTCGAGGAGACGGGCATGGGCTATGACGTGGAGGTGGACATGATCCGCAAGGCGCGCGAGCTCGACCTGTTTACCTGCCCGTATGTGTTCAACGAAGAGGACGCGAGAAAGATGGCTGGAGCGGGCGCCGACTGCCTGGTGGCGCACATGGGGCTTACCACCAAGGGTTCCATCGGCGCACAGACGGCGCTGACGCTGGACGATTGCGTGACGCGCGTGCAGGCGATTTGCGACGCGGGACGCGCGGTCAACCCGGATATTTTCGTGATCTGCCACGGCGGCCCGATCGCAGAGCCGGAGGACGCACAGTACGTGATCAGCCGTACGAAAGGCGTGGACGGCTTCTTCGGCGCGTCGAGTATCGAGCGCTTTGCCGCGGAGGTGGGCATCCGCCAGCAGGCAGAGGCGTTCAAGAATATTAAAAAATAAGCTTTTGGCGTATCGCGGGGAAGGGCGCTGCCGAAAATGCGGCGCTCTTTTTTGCACATAAAAGATGAAATGTGGTATAATTACATAATTAACCAATGGTTACATAATTAATGAAAACAATGTCTAAGGGGGAGAAAGATGAAAAAGAAACACCTGGCAGCGCTGCTCCTTGTATGCGCGTTGTTTTTGTTTGCGGGATGTGCGGCAGCGCCGCGGCAGGAGGGGATGGATATCTCCGGGACGTATGTCGGCAAGGAAACGTATATCGCGCAGAACCCGGACAATGAGGGCGGGCTGCCCGACGTACTGACCTTTGACTGGGTATGGACGCTTGAAAAGGGCGAAAACGGCCTGTACCGCGTAACGTTCGAGCACGAAGCCACGCCGGCTGTCGGCAAGATCGCGGCGATGGACGCGGTGAAAACGGGTATCAACAATGTGCCGCTGACAAACGGCAGCATCGGCATACCGAATTATGTGTACCTGGCATTCGAGGAAAAGGACGGGCAGATGACCGCATACGGTACGTTCAACGTATTGCAGTCTACCGGGGAAGTGGACGTGCGCGTGGTCAGCCTTGTGCGGGTGGGGAAGTAAGCCCGGAGGGCAGCGGTTTGCCCGTCATATACATGGTATAGGTGCAGGTGCACACCACATGGTTGCCTTCGTTGAAGATTGTCACGTCGCATACGCCGATCTTGGCGCCGCAGTGCATCTCTCGCGCGACTGCTTTCAGTTTGCCGCCGGACGTGGGGCGGATATAATTGATCGCGCTGTTTAAGGTGACGCACAGGCTGCCGTGCGAGATGAGCGCGGTGCCCGCCGCGACGTCCGCAAGCGTGAAAAGCGCGCCGCCGTGCATGGTGCCCATGAAGTTGGTGCGATCCGGTGCAAAGTCCATTTCCGCTTCGGCGAACCCCTTGCCAAGTTTTGTGAGCCGTATCCCGTTTTTTCTGCTGAACATATCGTGCCCGTTGAAGTAATCGATAAATTCCTGATGATCCATAGGTGTCCTTTCCTGTTTGCATAATCAAAAAAGGCGGGATACCTGTACCCCGCCCGGCCTTTAATCTTCAAAGAATACCAATTGCTGTTTGTTGACGTCGCCCGAGCCGAGCGTGACGACGATGTCGCCCGGCTGCCAGTTTTTGAGGAGGTAATCCTTGATTTCCGCAAACGTCGGGATATACAGGCAGATGGCCGAATTGGCGTTGACCGCCGCGACCACGTCGCGCGCGTGGATGCCCTGCGTATCCGTGTCGCGACCCGGATAGATGTCCGGCATGATGACCTCGTCGGCGTCTTTGAAACACAGCGCGTATTTGTCTTTTAAGGTGCGCGCACGGGTGTATGAGTTACACTGGAACACCACCCAAAGCTTGTTGTGCGGAACCAGCTTTGCGGCCTCCAGGCACGCTTCGATCTCGCTGGGGTGGTGCGCGTAGTCGTGGAAAACCTTCACGCCGCTGCGTTCGCCCATGAACTCGAACCGCCTGCCTGCGAGCTTGTAATTTTTGAGCGCGCGGATAGAGGTCGCCGCGTCCACGCCGAATACTTCACAGGCAAAGGCTGTGGCCGCGAGGGCGTTGCGCAGGTTGTGCAGGCCAGGCACGGTAAGCTCGAGCCGTCCCAGCTTTTCGCCGTGATACATGACGTCGCCGCTGCCAAAGCCGAACTCGTTAAAAGAGACGTTATCCAAATACCAGTCGCTCTGCCCTCCGTTGTTGTAGGTCACGATACGGCAGGACGCATGTTCCTTCAGGCGGTAGGCAAGCTCGTCCGACTGGTTTAAGAGCAGGACGCCGTTTTCATCGAGCTTTTCGATAAACTCGACAAAGGTGTTGAAGATATCGTCGATGTCGCGGTAGCAGTCAAGATGGTCGTCGTCGATGTTGTTGACGAGGATATGCGTGGGGTGCAGCGTCAAAAAGCTGCGCACGTATTCGCAAGCTTCGGTGATGAACGCATCGCCCTTGCCGATCTTCACGCCGCCGTCCAGGAAATCCACCATGCCGCCCACATGCACGGTAGCGTCCTGCCCCGTGTTTTGCATGATGAGCGCCAGCATGGAAGTGATCGTCGTTTTGCCGTGGCAGCCCGCGATGCAGGCGACACGCTTATAATGCGCGGAAATGAGGCCCAAAAGCCGGGAGCGCTCGAGCATGGGGATGTCGTGGCTTGCGGCGTACGCATATTCCGGGTTGTACGGCTTGATGGCCGCGGAATAAACCACGAGGCCCGCGCCGTGTACATTTTTTTCATCATGCCCGATGGTGACGGGGATGCTGCGTTTTTTGAGCTGGGCGGTGAAAGCGGACTCCTTCATATCGGAGCCGGTGACCATGAACCCGTTTGCGTGCACGATCTGCGCCAGCCCGCTCATGGAGCAGCCTCCGATCCCGATAAAGTGGATCGGTTTGCCTTGTAAGGCCGAAAAATCTATATCCATTTTGTTCTCCCGTTAAAATTTCGCCGTATACAATAAACGGCGTATCTATTATACTGAATATGTAATATTTCTGCAACTAAAACCTGCGCATGGGGGGTAAGCATGGGAAACAAGAAACAAAGGATAGCGATGATGTGCGCATTACTCGCCAAAAATCCAAACAAATTGTATTCCCTGAATTATTTTCAGGAGATGTTCGGTGCGGCGAAGTCCAGCCTTTCGGAGGATGCGTCGGTCGTCAAGCAGGCGTTTTGCGACGCGGGCATCGGCCGCGTGGAAACGGTGGCGGGCGCGCGCGGCGGGATCCGCTATGTGCCGCATATGCCCGCGCAGGCACAGGAACGCTTTAAGCAGGAGCTTGCGCGGAAGATGTCGGATACGTCGCGCATCCTGCCCGGCGGGTATATGTTTTTGGTCGATCTTTTCTGTACGCCGTATTACGTGGACGGCATGGCGCAGATCATTGCGGAATGGTTCATGGACAAGAAGGCGGATTTTATCGTCACGGTGGAAACAAAGGGCGTGCCCCTCGCCATGAGCGTGGCGCGCATCTTAAACCTGCCGCTTGCCATTGCGCGCAGGGAGAGCAAATTAACGGACGGCTCCGTCGTTTCGATCAATTACCTTTCCGGCTCGTCGCGGCGCTTGCAGACGATGTCGTTATCCAAAAGGCTCATCCGCGAGGGGGGGCGCGCGCTCGTCATCGACGACTTCATCGGCGGCGGAGGGACGATCAAGGCGATCAGCGACATGCTGGGCGAATTCCATATTTCCGTGGTGGGGACGGGCGCGGCCATCGTCAACCGCTATCCCCAGAAAAAGAGGATCAGCGACTATAAAACGATATTCGTCCTGGAGGAATTGAGCGAAACGAAAATCGAGTTTTCGACCTGATGAACACAAAAAGGAACGCCGGAAAAGCTGTCAATGGACGCAAATATTGATTTTTAGGAAATTCTGTGATAGAATAACAAAAAAATTAAATAAATTCAGAATGTTTTTTTGTGCAATATACTTTGCTGTGGTATAGGCATGAATGGTATCAGTCATAGACAAGACAAGGTGGAGGATTGAATATGAACATTACAGACATTCGCATCAGAAAGATCGACGGCACAGGTAAAATGAAGGCAATCGTTTCTGTCACCTTTGATGACATGTTCGTGGTCCACGACATGAAAATCATCGAGGGCGCGAGCGGGCTTTTCATCGCTATGCCCAGCAGGAAAACGCCGAGCGGGGAGTATAAGGATATCGCACATCCGATCAACTCTGAGACACGTGAAATGATCCAGCAGGTGATACTGAAGGAATATGAAAATATGCCTGAAGACCAGACGGATACGTTCGGCACGGAGGACAGCTATTGATTCACAGCGAAAAGAAAGAACCCTTGTGCGGGGTTCTTTTTTTGCGTATAATGAGATGGGTAAAAAACCGGTTTGAAACCGTTTGAAGGAGATTTTCAATATGGGTAACAAATATGCGGCGGTGATCCTTGCGGCGGGCGAAGGCACGCGGATGAAATCCAAAACGCCGAAGGTACTGCATGAGATCGCCGGGCTTTCCATGCTCGAATGGGTGCTGCGCGCTTCCAAAGGGGCGGACGCGGAAAAGTGTATCGTCGTGTGCGGCAGGGGCGCGGACGAGCTGAAAGAAAGGTTTGGCGACAGCGTATTGTACGCGGAGCAGGCGGAGCGCAAGGGCAGCGGGCATGCCGTGATGTGCGCGTCGCACTTGCTGGAAGGGTTTGAGGGCTATACGCTGATCATCGCGGGGGACATGCCCCTGCTGCGGCAGGAGACGGTCGCGGCGATGGCCGCGGCGGCTCAGGCGGGCAACTACGCCTGCACCATGCTGACGGCGGAGCTTGACAATCCGTATGGATACGGGCGTATTCTGCGCAACGAATTGGGCGATGTGGTCGCCATCGTGGAGGAAAAGGACGCGACGGATAAGCAGCGCGCCGTGCGCGAGGTCAACGCTTCGTGTTATTGCGTATGCACGCCGCTTTTGCTGGAATGTTTGAAGGAGCTTAAGCCTGCAAACGCGCAGGGGGAATATTATATCACGGACATCGTGGGACTGCTCAACGCCAAAGGCGAGAAGGTGGGCGCTTATGTCGCGCCGGACGCACGGGAGTGCATGGGCGTCAACGACAGGGCGCAGCTTGCACAGTGCGCGCAGGTACTGCGGGCGCGCATCGCAGAGCAGCACATGAAAAACGGCGTGAGCATGGTGGATCCCCAAACGGTATATATCGACGCGGACGTCAAGATCGGCAGGGATACGCTGATCTATCCTGGTGTGACGCTGCAAAGCGGGTGCGTGATTGGCGAGGACGTCACGCTGTACCCGGGCTCGCGCATTGCAAACAGCGTGATCGGCAAGGGGACGACGGTGCAGAATTCCGTGATTTTGGACGCGACGGTCGGCGAAAACACGACGGTCGGGCCGTACGCGTATGTGCGCCCGGGCTCTGGTATCGGCGATGGGTGCCGCATTGGGGATTTTGTGGAAGTGAAAAACTCCAACATCGGCAACGGCACGAAGGTATCGCACCTCACGTACATCGGCGACGCGGATTTCGGCGAGCGCATTAACGTGGGCTGCGGCGTGGTGGTCGTCAATTACGACGGAAAAAAGAAATTCCGCACGAGCGTGGGCGACGGCGCTTTCATCGGCTGCAACACGAACCTTGTTTCGCCGGTCAGCGTGGGCAGGGAAACGTATATCGCCGCCGGCTCGACGATCACGGAGGACATACCGGACAAGGCCTTTGCCATCGCCCGCTCGCGGCAGACGGTGAAAACGGGCTGGAAGGATAAGAGGAAGTAAGCGTGTTTTTTGTGTTTGGATTGGGAAATCCGGGATTAAAATATAAGAATACGCGGCACAATGCGGGCTGGTGCGCCGTAGACGTGCTGGCAAAGCGGCACGGCATCAAGCTGAAAAAAACGAAGTTCGACGCGCTCGCGGGCCAGGGCATGATCGGCGGGCAAAAGGTCATTCTGGCAAAGCCCACGACCTTTATGAACAACAGCGGCTACGCGGTGGACGGGATGCTCGACTATTATGATGCGGGGCTTGAAAACCTGATCGTGATGTATGACGATATCGATATCCCGTTCGGGTCGCTGCGCATACGCGACAAGGGCAGCGCGGGCACGCACAACGGCATGCGCTCGATCCTGGGTTATACGAAATCGGGCGATTTTACGCGTATACGCATCGGCATCGGCAAGCCACGCTCGAACCTGGTGGGGCATGTGCTGGGCAAATTCGAGAAGGAAAAACGCGGCGACGCACAGGCGCTTTTCGAGCGCGCTGCGGACGCGTGCGAACGCGTGATTACGGACGGCGTAAACTCCGCCCAGGCGGAGTTTAATAAATAGGGAGTGGCGGCTGTGCGGTAGGAAACAGGCCGCGCCTGCCATGTGTTATCTGCCTACTTGCTCAGACAACAGACGCGCTGCGCGCCGTCTAACTCGCATACGGCAGATAACACGATGCCGCGCGCTATGTCTTGTTATATGCGTGATCTAAGGCTGCGGTAAGCTTTGTTAATAGGAAGCGTGTCGGCTGGCGGCAACAAAGACTGATAGGAAGCATGCGCGAAGCGATTGCTTACAAGAGGAGACATCATTTGAACGATACGATCAGCCCGCTGATCGAAAAGAGCGGGGCATTTGAAGAGGTTTTGCAGTGTGTCCGAGGGGGAAAATTGCCCTGCTCGGTTTTTGGCGTTACCCAAAACGCAAAACCATACTTTGCGCAGGCGTTAAGAAAGAGCGCGCACAGGCAGGTGCTGTGCATCACGGCGACGGAGCAGGGCGCGCGCGATATGGCGGCCGCGTCGGGCGGCGTGCTGTTCCCGGACGACGATTTTTCGCTGCGCAGCGTGGAGGCCAAGGGCAGGGAAGAAGAGCTTGTACGCGTGGGCATCCTCAAAAACACCGCGCGCAGCAAGGGCACGGTATTCCTTTCCGTGCGCGCGTTTTTGAGCCGCATGATGCCGCCGGAACGCTTTGCGGCCTCGTGTTTCCTGGTAAAGGCAAGAAAGCAATACGAAATGGACGCTTTGATGGAGGCGCTCGCGCAAAACGGGTATGAGCACGCGGGCACGGTCTATTCCAGGGGCGAATTTGCCCGCAGGGGCGAGATCCTCGACGTTTTCCCCCCGGACAGCAAGCGCCCGATCCGCGTGACGTTTTTTGACGACGAGGTCGAGAGCATCCGTTTTTTCGACAGCGAGACGCAGAAATCGGAGGGCAGCCCGCTGGAGGAATACCTGCTGCCGCCCGCGCGGGAGGTCGTGCTGGACAGCGGGGCAAAGGAAAAGCTGTGCGCATACCTCGAAAAGCAGGAAAACCGCGAGCTGGCGCAGCGGCTTGCGGTGGCGGTGGAGGAATACGGCAATTTTGACAATTCGGATACCTTTTTGCCTGTGATGTTCCCGCCGGCGTATATTACGGACTATTTCCCGGAGGCGCTTTTGCTGTTCGACGATTTTGAATATGTGTACGCGGAAGCAAAGCGGCTCAAAACCGAATTCGACGACGCGTGCGCACGGCTGGTCAGGGAAGGCGAGGCGTTTTCGGCCCAGTGCGAAAGCATCGGCACGTTGACGCCCGTATTAAAGCAAAAGGAAGGATATATCCTCGACATGGCGGGCGGCAGGAACGCGCGGTTGAAAACCGTGTGCGAGGCGGATATGCAAATGCGCGCAGCGCCCGGTTATAACGGGCGCATCGATATGCTGGCAGGGGCCGTTAAGGACCGTTTGAAGCACGGTTACGCCGTCGTTTTGTGTGCGGGCGGAAAGGCGCAGTCCTTAAGCGAGGCGCTGAAGGAATTCGACATCATTGCGCCCGTTGCGGAAAAGCCACAGGAAAAGGGCGTGTTTATCAGCGGGGAATATGTCGCGTACGGCTTCGAGATCCCCTCGGCACGTACCATCGTTTTGGGGCTCAATGACATTTACGGGCGTGTGCGCAAGAAGGCTGCGGGCAAAAAAGCGCCGAGGCAGGGGAGCGAGGAGGATATCTTCAGCGACCTTAAGCCGGGCGATTTTGTGGTGCACGACGTACACGGCAAAGGGAAATATTTAGGGCTCAAAACGCTGGAAGCAGGCGGCAACGTCGCCGAATATATGGAGCTTGAGTACCGCGGCGGGGATAAGCTTTACATCCCCACGGCGCAGATCGACCGCGTACAGAAATACATCGGCAGCGAGGATGCGCCGCCGCAATTATCCAGGCTGGGCGGCAAGGAATGGGAGAACGCCAAGACAAAGGCGCGTGAATCCGCCTTAAAGCTTGCTTTCGACCTGGTGGCGCTGTACGCGCAGCGCTTTGAGAGCAACGGGCATGCGTTTGCGGAGGACACGGTATGGCAAAAGCAATTCGAGGACGCGTTTTTATACGAAGAAACGGACGGGCAGCTTAGGAGCATCGAGCAGATCAAGAAGGATATGGAATCGCCGCGCGTGATGGACAGGCTGCTTTTGGGCGACGTGGGCTACGGTAAGACGGAGGTGGCGATGCGCGCCGCCATGAAGGCGGTGATGGACGGCAAGCAGGTGGCGGTGCTCGTACCGACGACGTTGCTTGCGCGCCAGCACCTGAAAACGTTCCGCGAACGGTTCGCGGATTTCCCCGTGACCATTGCCGGGCTTTCCCGTTTTTCCAAGTCCCTCCACAAGGAGGTGCTTGCCGACCTCAAACGCGGTAAGATCGATATCATCATCGGTACGCACCGGCTGCTGTCAAGCGACGTGCATTTCAACGACCTGGGCCTGTTGATCGTAGACGAGGAACAGCGGTTCGGGGTCTCGCACAAGGAAAAGATCAAGCTGATGCGGCAGAGCGTGGATGTGCTGACGCTGTCGGCAACGCCTATCCCGCGCACTTTGGAGATGTCCATGGTGGGCATCCGCGACTTAAGCACCATCGATACGCCGCCCGCCATGCGAAAGCAGCCGTATTCGTATGTGATGCGCTATTCGGACGGGCTTTTGGCAGACGCGATCATGCGCGAGATAAACCGCGGCGGACAGGTCTATTTGGTATGCAGGCAGATACGCGAAATGGATAAGCTGATCGCAGACGTCAAACGCAACGTGCCGCAGGCGCGGGTCGCGGCGGCGCACGGGCAGATGGGCGAGGCGGAATTGGAACGCGTGGTCGGCGGGTTTATCGACGGGGAATACGACGTGCTGGTATGCACGACCATCATCGAAAGCGGTATCGATATCCCCAGCGTGAACACGATCATCGTGTATGAGGCGGACAAGTTCGGCCTGTCGCAGCTCTACCAGCTCAAGGGGCGCGTGGGGCGTTCGGACAAAAATTCGTATGCATACTTTACCTACCTGGGCGACGGCAGCATGAAGGAAAACGCGGCCAAGCGAATGGCGGCGATCCGCGAGTTCACGCAGCTTGGAAGCGGTTTTAAAATCGCCATGCGCGACTTGCAGATCCGCGGCGCGGGCAACCTTCTGGGGCCGGAGCAGAGCGGACACATGGCGACGGTGGGTTATGCGATGTACTGTAAGCTGATGCGCGAGGCGGTGGCGACGGCGAAGGGCAAGCACGTGAAGGCGGAGGTGGATACGGCGGTGGAGCTGAACGTCCCGGCGTATATCCCCGACCGATACATCAAAAACCAGACGGACAAGATGGATATCTACAAGCTGGTATCCAAGATCAAGAGCGTGGGCGACGCAAAGGCGGCTTCGAGGGATATTGCCGACCGTTACGGCAAGGTTCCCAAGGAGGTCAATAACCTGATCGTGGCGGCGACCATCAAGGCCTACGCGTCTGCGGCGGGCATTGCCAGCGTGATCAAGAAACGCGACAGCATCGAGCTGAAATATGACGAGCAGGTGCAGCCACATGTAAAAAAACTGTTAAAAATCGTCGAATCGCATAAAGATCGTGTTATACTGAGACCGTCGGCGCCGCCGGTTATCGTTTACAAGACCAAAAAAGATATGCAGTTAAGCGGCTTCCTGGAGTTTTTGAGCCAGCTTCGGCTGAGGTGAAAAGGAACCGGGCTGCGACGTTTTTTTAATATTTCGTTGCGCAGACGGGGATGGTGCTGTATAATAAGTTCGTTATTGTTTAGAAAGGATACTTGTTTAACATGAATAAATGGAAGAAAGTACTGGGCGTGGCGCTCGCGGGCGTGATGTGCGTTTCCCTCGCGTCGTGCTCGATGGTACAGATCAACAAGGAGCGTGACGCGGCGCAGGTCGTTGCGGAAGTGAACGGCGCGCAGGTCACG
Source organism: Christensenella timonensis (assembly GCF_900087015.1). Lineage (NCBI taxonomy): Bacteria > Bacillati > Bacillota > Clostridia > Christensenellales > Christensenellaceae > Christensenella > Christensenella timonensis. Next base: position 2,129,257 of record NZ_FLKP01000002.1, on the reverse strand, counting down.
AAGGGGCAGGTCGACGAGTCAACGGAGGCGATGCTCTCCATGTACGGGATGACGACAGATACGTTCACGCAGCAGTACGGCGCAGACCAGCTCGCCTCCATGCGCACGAGCGCTTTGCAGACGCTGGTGCAGAACGAAATGCTTTACCAAAAGGCGATCGAGGATGGCTTTGTGGACGAATCGGACGAAAACAAGGCTGCGATCAAGGCAGAGCTTGAAGAGTCGCTTAACAGCCTGAAGGAATCCATCAAGTCGAGCGTGGAAGCGGACGAGACGGTTGCGGAAGCGGACAGGCAGGCGAAGATCGACGAACAGATGGAGCAGTTTGTCACGATGTACGGCTACGACGATATGGACCAGAGGGTGGCAGACCGCATCAAATCCGACGCGATCAGCAAGGAAACGGAAAAGATCAACGGCGAAGTCTCGTATACGGAAGAGCAGGCCAAGACCTTTTATGACGAGCAGGTAGCGGAGCAGCAGCCCAAGGTCGAGGAAGACCCGTCAAGCTATGCGACCTACAGCAGCTCGGGCATCGCGGTCGTCAACCCGGCGGATGCGCGCTATATCAAGCATATCCTGTTCCAGATACCCGAAGATGTGCAGACGGAGATCAAGGAGCTGCGCACGAACGGCGACGACGCCGGTGCGGACGTGAAGCGCGACGAAGCGCTTGCGGACATCAAGGCCAAAGCGGACGAAGCGCTTGCACGCGCGAAAGCGGGCGAGGATTTTGACGCGCTCCTCGAAGAGCTGGGCGAAGATTCCGGCATGAAGAGCGAGCCGGCAAAGACGGAAGGATACCTTGTTTATAAAGGTTCCGGCATGGTCAGCGAATTCGAGGAAGCGGCGCTTAAGCTGGCGGAGGGCGAAATTTCCGGCCTGGTGGCAACGGACTTCGGCTACCATATCCTAAAGAACGTTAAGGATGCGGGCGGCGTGATCCCGTTTGACGACATCAAGGAAACGATCATGGAAAAGAAGCTGTCCGAAGCACAGAATACGCACTTAAACGAGGTCTATGACCAGCTTTCGGAGCAGTACAACGTGAAGACATACACGGACAGGCTGTAATCGACCGGTACATAACCAGTTTTCTGGAGGAACAAAGGGGAGTTTGCGCAGGGCGCAGGCTCCCCTTTGTGTATGCGGCGGTTGAAATCCGCGAGGCAGGGGGCTATAATTTGAGGGAATCTAAAAAAAGGCGGGAACAAAGGATATGATAAAGATAGTCGGCTGTACGCCGGAATTTGACCTGCTGCCGCTGCGCGCGGTGCAGGCGATCAGAGAGGCGGATACGGTTGTTTTGCAGAGCGAGCGGACGGCGTGCGCGGAAGGGATCCGCAGGGAAAATGAAAGGATCGTGGCGCTGGACGACCTCTATGAGCAGGCGGAGGATTTCGAGGCGTTGTTTTTGGCGGGCGCGCAGCGTGTGTTAGAGGCGGAAAAGGGCGGCAGCGTCGTTTTTTGCACAGTGGGGGATCCGTTTGAAAACGGCTTTTTAAGCGAATTGGAAAAAGAGGGCGCTTCGCTTGCGTATGTGGCGGGCGGCTATGGCGAAGCGGCCGCCATAAGCGCGGCGGCACAGCGCATGGACGTAAGCGGGTATACTGTGCTCTGCGCGCGGGAAATAGACGCGCTGGGCATCGACACGGGAAAAACAGTCGTTTTGACCGGTGTGGAAAATTTGCTGGTAGCGGAAGGTGTAAAGTGTGCGCTTTCTGATTATTATAGGGAAGATACGCAGGTACTGTTTTATGCGGACGGAAAGGCATCGTGGCTGGATTTTTATGATATTGACCGCATAACGCAGTGGAAGGAGGGCGGCATATTGGTACTGCCGCCGCAGCAGCTTGTGGGCAAGGAGCGCTACGGGCTTTACGACCTGGTGCGTATCATGAAGATATTGCGCGGGGAAAACGGCTGCCCGTGGGACGCGGAGCAAACGCACAAGAGCCTGCGGCAGTATATCCTCGAGGAAGCGTATGAAACGGTGGACGCGGTGGACGCAGGCGATATGTTCGCGCTGTACGACGAGCTGGGCGACGTGTTTTTGCAGGTGGTGTTCCAGTCGGAGGTCGCGCGGCAGTGCGGCGAATTTGATATCGACGACGTGGCAACGTCCGTGTGCGCCAAGATGATAGGCCGTCATCCGCATATTTTTGGGAACGCGACCGCGGATACGGCGAACGAGGTGTTTTTAAACTGGGAAGCGATCAAGCGGAAGGAAAAACAGAACGAAGATTTCGTATCCGTGCTGCGCGACGTGCCGCGCTCGATGGGGGCGATGATGCGCGCGTATAAGCTGCAGAAAAAGGCGGCGGGCATCGGCTTTGACTGGAAGGACGCCGCGGGCGCGATGGAAAAAGTGCGCGAGGAGCTTTTGGAATGGGAAGCGGAGATCGGCAGCGGCGACGCGGACAGGACGGAGGCGGAGGCGGGCGACCTGCTCTTTTCCATCATCAATGTGCTGCGGCTTTTGAAGGCCAATCCGGAGGTGGCCTTAAACCGTACGTGCGAGAAGTTTATCAAACGCATGGAGGAGATGGAAAAAAAGGCTTGCAAAGGGCTTTATGACCTGGGTGTGGATGAACTGAACAACTTATGGGACGAGGCGAAAAAAATAATTCCCTAATTGCCAAAAAACCTTTAAAATAAGGTTGATTTATGGGTTTGAATGTATTATAATCGTTTTTGTAATCTAACCGGGCGGCTCCCCAGCCGTTGCGGAATATTATTTAAGGAGGGGAAGGTTTTGAATAAGACTGAACTCGTAGCTGCTATCGCGGCAAAAGCTGGTATCTCCAAAAAGGATGCGGACGCTGCTCTGAGCGCATTTTCTGACAGCATCATCGATGAAATCAAAAAAGGCGGAAAGGTACAGATCGTAGGATTTGGTACATTTGAAGCTAGGAAACGTGCTGCAAGAACAGGCATCAATCCGCAGACGAAACAGCAGATCAAGATCGCTGCTTCCACTGTACCGGCTTTCAAAGCTGGCAAAGCTTTCAAAGACGCTGTAAAATAAGTAATAAAACAATAAGGGACGTTCACTGTAAGTGTGAGCGTCTTTTTTGTTTTACAGACAGCGGTGGCGGGGCCGTCAGGAACAAAGCGGTTTTATGAGCCGCAAGGCGAAATAAAACAACTTTGAGCCAAGGGGGTACGCGGGGGAACAGCATGTTCCGCCCGCGAAGGGAGCGGAGCGACCGCAACTAAGCGCGTCTTTTTTGTTTTCAGACAGCGATGGCGGGGCCGTCAGGAACAAACCGGTTTTATGAGCCGGGAGGCGGAATAGCGCCGCAAGGCGAAATGGAGCAGGGAGGGCGAGGAGAAATGGGGGCCACGCGAAAGTTGAACGGAGCGGAGCGCAGTGAGTTTCGTGGGGTAAGAGGAGCGATCGCCTGACCAGCGGAATAGCGCCGCAAGGCGAAATGGAGCAGGGAGGGCGAGGAGCGACGAATGTTAAGAAGCCGTTAACATATATGCCCGTTGGTTGAATATTTTTGAAAAAATGGTATAATACGCAGAGTAGAACACGATGCCGGACACGATACGCCTGTTATGGGCGTGCTCAATCCGGCGCCAAGCATAGGAATGGGGAAATGCATTGAGACTGGATAAATATTTAAAAGTATCGCGGCTGATAAAGCGCAGGACGGTCGCGCAGTCGGCGTGCGAGGGCTCGCGCGTGCTGGTCAACGGCAAAGTGCAAAAGAGCAGCTATGGCGTGAAGATCGGCGACGAGATCACGATAGAATTTGGTTCAAAACCATTGAAGGTTCGCGTTTTGGCGATTGTGGAAACGACGAAAAAGCAAGAGGCAGACGGAATGTACGAGGTAATAGAATAGGGATGAAGATTTGTGCTGTGATCCTTGCCGCGGGCAGCGGAAGAAGGATGGAACTCGATACCAACAAGGTATTCATCAAGTTTGAAGAGCAGAGCGCCGTGATCCGGTGCCTGAAAACCTTTGGGGCGACGGAGTTGTTTTCCGATATCATCGTGGCGTGCAAGGCGCAGGAGCGCGACATCGTCAAGCGCAAGATCGAAAAGTATATCGGGGGCGGCGAAACGGTCATGATCTGCGACGGCGGCGCGGAACGCCAATATTCCGTGCGCAACGCGCTGGAATTTGTGCCCGGCGATGCGGATATCGTGGTCGTGCATGACGCGGCGCGCTGCTTTGTCACGGAGCGCATCATCCGCGACTGCGTTTCGAGCGCGATCCGCCACGGCAGCGGCGTGGCCGCGGTCAAGGCGACGGACACCATCAAGCGCGCAAAAAAGGGCGTCGTCACGGAGACGCTGCCGCGCGAGGAACTGGTATGCGTACAGACGCCGCAGGCGTTCCGCGCAGACCTGCTGAAGCAGGCTTATCAAAAAGCGGAGCAAGACGGCTTTTTAGGTACGGATGATGCGTCGTTAGTGGAGCGCCTGGGGAAAAAGGTGCATGTGGTGACGGGATCGCCGGACAACATCAAGCTGACGACGCGCAAGGATGTGGATCACGGCAGGCAGATCGTGAGAAACCAGGAATCTTCCGACCTGCGCATTGGCAACGGGTTTGATATGCACCAGTTCGCGCAGGGCAGGAAGCTCGTGCTGGGCGGCGTTACTATCCCCAGCGATATTGGGCTGGATGGGCATTCGGACGCGGACGTGCTGGTGCACGCCATCATGGACGCGCTTTTAGGGGCGGCGCGCCTGGGTGATATCGGCGGGCTTTTCCCGGATACCGACCCGCAATATAAGGACATTTATTCGATCGACCTGCTGCGCGGGATCGGCGATTTGCTGCGCAAGTACGGGTATAAGATCATCAATATCGACAGCACAATCATTATGCAAAAGCCGAAAGTCAGCGCGTACCGCGAACAGATGATGGACAACATCGCAGCGGCGCTCGATATGACGCGCGAATATGTGAACGTCAAGGCGACGACCACGGAATATCTGGGCGCAGTCGGAAGGGGAGAGGGCGCGGCGGCACAGGCCGTGTGTATTTTGCAAAAACAGAGAAGATAGTATGAAGAGAAGAAAACACAGGGGAATGAGCACGATCCGTAGGCCGATGGGCGTGGATCGCGTCAGGAGGAGCAACGCCTGGTCTATGTGGCGGTACATCGTCCTGATCGGGATCGCGGCGGCGGTCGTCCTTGTCATGATCTTTTTTGGGTTCCCGCTCATCGAAGACCTGTTGAAGGGGGTCGACCCATCCCTGCGCTACCAGCCCAAGGTGGAAGCGGAGTTTAACTTGGAAGAATCGAAGGTGGAGACGGGCACGGCCGCACCCGGCGAGATTTATATCAACGCGTTTACGGACAGCGACGCGCAGCAGTACAAGGTGCGTATCAAAAACGAGCCGTTTATCGACGGGGACAATATCATTTTCACCACGCAATTTTCACAGCAGGGCACGCTGGCCCTGGATACGGTGCTCATCTACAACACGCAGACGCAGGAAATCACCAAGCTGCCCAATGTGGAAAAGAAATACGACAGGCTCTTATCGCCCCTGCTGTCAGGGAATTACGCCGTATGGGTGGACTGCCTTGATAAGGGCGGCGGACGTATCGTGGGCTACGATATCGCGGCGCAGCAGCAGTTTTTGATCAAGGAATTCGCGTATGCGCAGCCGCAGATCTCCATTGCGGGCGACCTGATCGCCTTTATGCAGTGGGCGGGCGACACGACGCAGCGCCTGTATGTCTACAACCTGAAAACGCGCGAACCGGCGACGGTAAGGCTTTACGAGAATACGGCGGCAGGCAACAGCGCGGCAAGCATTTCCGCAAACGACCTTGTGTGGGCGGAATACGATACGCAGGGGAACGGGACGCTAAAGCGCATTGTTTTTGCGGACGGCGCTTCCAAAACGGAAAATTACGATTTCGGCAACCAGGTGTTCGAGCCAAAGACGAACGGCAAGGACATCGTGTTTGCCACGGCGAAGGACATCATCAGCGGGTCGCTCATGCTTTCCACGAACGGCAACGCCCCGGTGAAGATCGCGGAAAACGTGGTCAATTACGCGCTGGGCGATAATTTCGTCGCTTATACGAAGGACATGAAGGTAACGGTTTGCTATACGGATGCGCAGATGACGCAGACCATGACGGGGGAAACGTCGAAAAACCTGCTCGCGTGCGCAAACTTAAACGGCATCTGTTATTACGATACGACGGATACCGAGATCGCGGACGAGGCGGTGCTTTACGCCTACATGGAAAGCGCGCATACGCAGGCGCAGGACGGGGGAGCAAATGGTTAAGGCAAAGACGCAGTTCGTATGCTCGGAGTGCGGGTATACGAGCGGGAAATGGTCGGGGAAGTGCCCGTCGTGCAACGAATGGAACACGCTGGTCGAGGAAGTGGTGCAGGCAGCCCCCGCGGGCAAGGGCAAGGTCATTTGTGCACCGGCCAGGATCGTCACCTTTGACAAGATACCGCTGGAAAGCGAAAAGCGCTTTTCCACGGGCATCGGCGAATTTGACCGCGTCCTCGGCGGCGGCGTGGTGCCGGGCGGCGTATGCCTTGCGGGCGGCGAGCCGGGTATCGGAAAATCCACCTTGTTTTTGCAGGTGGCAAAGCTTTTGTGCGCGTACGGCAACGTGCTTTATGTCTCGGGAGAGGAATCCCCCGCGCAGATCAAGATGCGCGCGCAGCGCCTTGGTGTGGCGGATCACATTTACCTGATGGCGGAAACAGAGGTGGGCAGCATCTTAGCGGGCGTGGAGGAGCTAAAGCCCAAATTTTTGATCCTCGATTCGATCCAGACGCTATACGACGCGAACCTTTCCTCTGCGCCGGGCAGCGTGGCGCAGGTGCGCGGGTGTGCTTCGCGCATTACGCAGGCGGCGAAGCGCATGGGTATCGCTACGTTCATCATCGGCCATGTAACCAAGGAGGGCGCCATCGCGGGGCCGCGCGTTTTGGAGCACCTCGTGGACACGGTGCTTTATTTTGAAGGGGAACGCACCTCGAACCTGCGCATTTTGCGCGCGGTGAAAAACAGGTTTGGCTCCACGGACGAAATCGGTGTTTTCGAGATGCGCGATATGGGTATGATGGAAGTAAAGAACCCGACGATGCTCTTTGAGGGGGATTTTGCGGACGACTTATCGGGCGTCTCCATCTTTGCGGCCACGCAGGGCACGCGCCCCATGCTTTTGGAGATACAGGCGCTGTGCGCGCATACGCAGCTTAACATCCCGCGCAGGCTGTGTTCGGGCCTCGACAACAACCGCCTGTATATGATCTGCGCGGTGCTGGAGAAAAAGATCGGCTTAAAGCTTTACAACGAGGATATTTTCGTGAATGTGGCGGGCGGCATCAAAGTAAAGGAATATGCCGCGGACATGGCGATGGCGATGTCCATCGTCTCCTCCCTTAGGAACCTGCCCATTCCGCGGGACACGGCGTTCATCGGCGAGATCGGGCTTTCGGGCGAGATCCGCCACGTTTCCCAGCTTTCGCGGCGCGTGAATGAATGCGCGAAGATGGGCGTTAGGCGCGTATTTGTGCCGAAATACAGCATCGAAGCCGGCATGGACAGAAATATCAAGGTGGAGGGGGTAGGGACGCTTTCGGATGTGCTTGCGAGGGCCTTTTAGGAATTTTTAAGGTTTTGTTCATACGCAAGACATATTTTAATGATAAATTAATAAAAGGGTAAAGCGCGCCCGATCCGGCGGAGCGACGCCGGCGCATGCAAGAGCGAGTTTTTGCGGAGCAAAACCCGAGCGGTTTGCGTGTCGCCAGGAACGATCGGCGGTAACAAAAGCTGATAGAAAGCTTGCGCGCGGGGCTGCAAAAGCGCGCTGTTGATATTAATACAATTGAATAAGGAAAGGAGAAAGCAACATGTTTTACAAGCTGATGAGACTATTCATCATTGTACTGGGCTTTTTGATCGGGCCGGGGCTTGTGCTGCTGGGCGTGACCTTATATAATTACTTCGCGCAGGCCGACCTGTTCTCGAATTTCCAAACGTGGGTGCCGTTCGCTGCATATATTGCCAGTGGAATCATATCCGGAATCATATTTTCAGTTTTATCCCGCAGGATGGCGCAGGCGTTTGAGAGGAATACCAAAAGCATCGAGCAGAGGCTGGAGGCAACGCCCACGACCACGCTTTTTGCGGGGACGGTCGGGCTCATCGCGGGCCTTGTGGTGGCGGCGCTGATATCCGTCATCATCGGCCTCATACCCATTGCCTGGATATCCATCCCGCTGACGATCCTCGTTTACCTGCTGTTCGGCTCGATCGGCCTTTCGATCGGCGTGCGGCGCAGGGTGGACATCGCGGGGCTGATCCGGGGCAAAAAGCCGGCAGGCGGCAAAGCGCCGGACAAAAGGGGAGGCATCCCTCCCAAGATCCTCGATACCAGCGTGATCATCGACGGGCGCATTTTGGATATTTGCAAGACGGGGATGTTCGAGGGGGATATCGTGGTGCCGGAGTTCGTGTTGAAGGAGCTGCAAAAGATCGCCGATTCGGCGGATTCCATGAAGCGTACGCGCGGGCGGCGCGGCCTCGATATCCTCGGCGACATGCAGAAGGAGCTCAAAACGCGGGTCAAGGTGACGGACGTCGACTATGAGGACGTACCGGAGGTGGATATCAAGCTGCTGAAGCTCGCAAGGGACATAGGCGGCACGGTGGTGACCAACGATTATAACTTAAACAAGGTAGCGGCGGTGCAGGATGTGCCGGTGTTCAACATCAACGAGCTGGCGAACGCTGTCAAGCCGATTCTGATGGCGGGCGAGGAAATGAGCGTGACCATCGTCAAGGACGGCAAGGAACAAAGCCAGGGCATCGCTTACCTCGACGACGGGACGATGATCGTCGTGGAAGGCGCAAAGGGCATGAGCGACAAAACGTTGCAGGTTATCGTTACCAGCGTATTGCAGACGGCGGCAGGGCGGATGATCTTTGCGAAAATCAAATGAACGGGAAAAAAACAGGGTGCGGGACACAGCGCCCTGTTTTTACTTGAACAAAGTGAGCGCGCGGCCACGCACGCTTTCGTTATGTTCGTCAGGAATAAATCGGTTTTGCAGGAATCCCTGCCCGCGAAGCGAACAAAGTGAGCGCAAATAAGTGTTGACATCTTGATTTTGCTATGATAATATAGTAAACTGCATTAGCATAGTTGTACTGTGGAGTATTGTCCCGTCGCGCGCCCTTTTGGACGCGGGGAAAATCCGCTCCGGAAGCGGATTTTTGAGGGAACGGCCGTGCAAATGCGCCTTTGCTTGTATAATCAATTTTAATATAGGAGTTGTTGTTAAGTATGCAGGAAGTTAAGTTTGGAACAAATAAGAGGATGAGCTTTTCCAAGATCAAAGAAGTTCTAGACATGCCGGACTTAATCGAAATCCAGAAAAACTCTTACAAACGCTTTTTGGAAGAGGGACTGGGCGAAGTACTGCAGGACATCTCCCCTATTACCGACTATTCTGAAAACCTGGTGCTTGAATTCGTGGATTACAAGATCCTCGATACCCCCAAGTATGATGTGGAAGAATGTAAAGAGCGGGACGTTAACTACGCCGCTCCTCTTAAGGTGCAGGTGCGCCTTTTGAACAAGGAAACAGGGGAAGTCAAAGAGCAGGAAGTTTTCATGGGCGATTTCCCGCTGATGACCGAGAAGGGGACGTTCATCATCAACGGTGCGGAGCGCGTCATCGTTTCGCAGCTTGTCCGCAGCCCCGGCGTATATTACGGCGAGAGCAAGGACAAAACAGGCAAGGATCTTTTCAGCTCTACCGTGATCCCCAACAGGGGCGCGTGGCTTGAATACGAAACGGACTCCAACGACTGCATGTTTATCCGTGTGGACAGGACGAGGAAACTTCCCGTCACGGTTTTCCTGCGCGCGATGGGCCTTTCCAAGGACGCGGACCTGCGGGAATTTTTCGGCGACGATGAAAATATCGAAGCCACGATCAAAAAGGATAATACCACGACGCAGGAGGAGGGCCTTCTGGAAATCTACAAGCGCCTGCGTCCGGGCGAACCGCCGACGGTGGAAAGCGCGAACATGCTGATCGGGTCTTTGTTCTTCGACCCCAAGCGTTATGACCTCGCGCGCGTCGGGCGGTATAAGTTCAATAAGAAGCTTTCGCTTGCGCAGCGTATCAAAGACCAGGTAGCGGCTTCCGACGTGATCAATGAAAGCACGGGCGAGCTGCTTGTTTCCGCAGGCGAGGCGATCAGCGCGAAAAAAGCAAAAGAGATCGAAAACGCGGGCGTGAGCGTCGTGGAGCTTTCCGTGGGCGAAAACGTGCTGCGCGTACATGGCAATAACTTTGTGGATGCAAAGGGCTACCTTGATTTTGACCCGGCGCAGGTCGGCATCAACGAAAAGGTATATTACCCGGCGCTGAAAGAGATATTGGATGAGTGCGGCAAGGATAAGGCGCTCCTCAAGGAAAAACTGGAGCAGAGCATTTCCGTGCTGATCCCGAGGCACATCATCGTGGACGATATGCTTGCCTCGGTGAGCTATTTCTTAGGGCTCAAATATGGCGTCGGCGTGACGGACGACATCGACCACCTGGGCAACAGGCGCTTGCGCTCGGTAGGCGAGCTGCTGCAAAACCAGCTGCGCGTGGGCCTGACGCGCCTTGAGCGGGTCGTGCGCGAGCGGATGTCCATCCAGGATATGGATGTGGCGACGCCAAGCAACCTGATCAATATCCGTCCGGTGACGGCTTCCATCAAGGAGTTCTTCGGTTCCTCGCAGCTTTCGCAGTTCATGGACCAGACGAACCCGCTTGCAGAGCTGACGCACAAGAGAAGGCTGTCGGCGCTGGGGCCGGGCGGCCTGAACCGTGACCGCGCGAGCTTTGACGTGCGCGACGTACACCACTCGCATTACGGCCGTATGTGCCCGATCGAGACGCCGGAAGGGCCGAACATCGGCCTCATCGGTTCCCTTTCCACCTATGCGCGTATCAACGAATATGGATTTATCGAAACGCCTTTCCGCATGATCGACAAGAAAGCGGGCCGCGTTACGGAAAAGGTACAATATATGACGGCGGACCAGGAAGAAGACCTGATCGTCGCGCAGGCCAACGAGCCTTTGGCGGACGACGGCGTGTTCGTAAACGAACGCGTTATGTGCCGTGTGCGCGACCAGATCGTCGAGGTTTCCCGAAATGAAGTAGACCTGATGGACGTTTCGCCCAAGCAGCTGGTATCCGTCGCTACGTCGCTTATCCCGTTTTTGGAAAACGACGACGCGAACCGTGCGCTGATGGGCTCGAACATGCAGAGGCAGGCGGTGCCGCTTTTGATCCCCGAATCCCCGGTCGTGGGAACGGGCATGGAGTACAAGGCGGCTTACGACTCGGGCGTGTTGTCCATTGCCAAAAAGTCGGGCGTTGCGAAGAGCGTAACGGCGGACAAGATCGTGATCGCCAACGACGACGGGACACAGTCCGAATTCAACCTGATCAAATTTGCGCGTTCCAACCAGGGCACGTGCATCAACCAGCTGCCCATCGTGTATGAAGGACAGCAGATCGAGGCCGGGCAGGTGCTGGCGGACGGGCCGTCTACAGACCACGGCGAGCTGGGCCTCGGCAAAAACGTGCTCGTAGGCTTTATGACGTGGGAAGGCTACAATTACGAGGACGCGATGCTATTGTCCGAGCGCCTTGTCAAGGACGACGTATTTACCTCCATCCACGTGGAGGAATACGAAGCGGAAGCACGCGACACGAAACTAGGGCCGGAAGAGATCACGCGCGACATCCCCAACGTGGGGGAGGAAGCTTTGAAAGACCTCGATTCGCGCGGCATCGTACGCATTGGCGCGGAAGTGCGGAGCGGCGACATCCTCGTCGGCAAGGTTACGCCCAAGGGCGAAACGGAGCTGACGGCGGAAGAACGCCTGCTGCGTGCGATCTTCGGTGAGAAAGCGCGCGAGGTGCGCGATACTTCCCTGCGCGTACCGCACGGCGAAGGCGGCGTGGTCGTGGACGTAAAGATCTTCACGCGTGAAAACAAGGATGAACTGACGGCGGGCGTCAACAAGCTCGTACGCGTTTATATCGCACAGAAAAGAAAGATATCCGTGGGCGACAAAATGGCCGGACGCCACGGCAACAAGGGCGTTATCTCGCGTATCCTCCCGATGGAAGATATGCCGTTCCTGCCGGACGGTACGCCTCTTGATATCGTACTCAATCCGCTGGGCGTACCTTCCCGTATGAACATCGGGCAGGTACTGGAGGTACACCTCGGCATGGCGGCGCGCGCGATGGGCTACAAAGTCGCAACGCCGGTATTCGACGGCGCCAGCGAGGAGGACATCGAGGAGCTGCTTGCAAAGAGCGGCCTTACGCCGGACGGAAAAACAGTGCTTTATGACGGGCGCAGCGGCGAGCCTTTTGAAAACCGCGTGACCGTCGGTTATATGTATATCCTAAAGCTGCACCACTTGGTGGACGACAAGATCCACGCGCGTTCCACCGGCCCTTACTCGCTGGTCACGCAGCAGCCCCTGGGCGGGAAAGCGCAGTTCGGCGGACAGCGCTTCGGCGAGATGGAAGTGTGGGCCCTCGAGGCTTACGGCGCGGCGAATACCCTGCAGGAGATTTTGACCGTGAAATCGGACGACGTGGTCGGGCGTGTGAAAACGTACGAATCCATCGTCAAGGGCGAGAACATCCCCGAGCCGGGCGTGCCCGAATCGTTCAAGGTACTGATCAAGGAAATGCAGAGCTTAGGGCTCGATATCAAGGTGCTTTCCGAAGACCGCGGCGAGATTAAGATCAAGGAGACCGACGAAGACGACGGTATGCTGATCGACATCAACATTGCGGGGGCGGAGGACTTGCCAACTGAAGAAGGCGACTTTGAAGCGGGCGATATGGTGATCGAGGATTTGGGCGACCTTTCCATCGACGAGCTCGACCTGCCGGATATCGCGGAGCTTGAGGACGAGGAGATCGACTTTGACGATTTCGCGGACGACGTGATCCCGGACATGGAAGAGATCGAGGATGATATCGACCTCACGGAAGACCTCAATATCGATACGGACAGTTTAAAAGACGACGATATGGAGTAATTGGTTTAGTTAAGTAAATTTTTGGATAGAGCAGAGAGGAGAGGAGTTACCTTTGTTTGAACTCAATACATTTGATTCGATCCAGATAGGCCTCGCGTCCCCGGAAAAGATTCGCGAATGGTCTCATGGCGAGGTAAAGAAGCCGGAAACGATCAACTACCGTACGCTGAAACCGGAAAAAGACGGGTTGTTCTGCGAACGTATTTTCGGGCCGACGAAGGACTGGGAATGCCATTGCGGAAGGTACAAGAGGATCCGTTACAAGGGGATCGTGTGCGAGAAGTGCGGCGTCGAGGTGACGCGCGCAAAGGTGCGCCGCGAGCGCATGGGCCACATCGAGCTGGCTGCGCCCGTTTCGCATATCTGGTATTTCAAGGGAATACCGTCGCGTATGGGCCTGCTTTTGGATATGTCCCCGCGTTCGCTGGAAAAGGTGCTGTATTTCGCGGCGTTCGTCGTGACCGACCCCGGTGAGACAGGGCTTGAATACAAGCAGCTTTTGACGGACAAGGAATACCGCGAAGCGCAGAGCAGGTTCGGCGAGGATGCTTTTTCCGCCGGCATGGGCGCCGAAGCGGTCAAGGTACTCTTAAAACAGGTAGACCTGGAAGCGGAAACGCTGCAATTGCGCGAAGAGCTCAAAACGTGCACAGGCCAAAAGCGTGTGCGCGCGATCAAGCGCTTAGAGGTCGTGGAAGCGTTCCGCCAGTCCGGCAACAAGCCGGAATGGATCATCATGGACGTTGTCCCGGTGATCCCGCCCGAGCTGCGCCCCATGGTACAGCTTGACGGCGGCAGGTTCGCGACGTCCGACTTAAACGATTTGTACCGCCGCGTGATCAACCGCAACAACCGCCTGAACAGGCTGCTGCAGCTTCGCGCGCCGGATATCATTGTCAGGAACGAAAAGCGCATGCTGCAGGAAGCGGTAGACGCGCTCATCGATAACGGCAGGCGCGGCCGCCCCGTAACGGGCCCGGGCAACAGGCCGCTTAAATCCCTCTCCGACATGCTGCGCGGCAAGCAGGGGCGTTTCCGCCAGAACTTACTGGGAAAACGTGTCGACTATTCCGGCCGAAGCGTTATCGTGGTAGGGCCGGAGCTGCAAATGTACCAGTGCGGCCTGCCCAAAGAAATGGCGCTCGAGCTGTTTAAGCCGTTCGTCATGAAAAAGCTGGTGGAAGAAGGCTTTGCGCACAACATCAAATCCGCCAAGCGTATGGTGGAAAAGGTACGCCCCGAGGTTTGGGATGTACTCGAAGAAGTGATCAAGGGGCATCCGGTTTTATTGAACCGCGCGCCTACGCTGCACAGGCTGGGCATCCAGGCGTTTGAGCCGATCTTAGTCGAGGGCCGCGCGATCAAGCTTCATCCGCTGGCCTGTACGGCGTACAACGCGGACTTTGACGGCGACCAGATGGCCGTGCACGTTCCGCTTTCCGTGGAAGCGCAGAGCGAAGCGCGTTTCCTGATGCTCGCGGCGAACAATATCCTAAAGCCGCAGGACGGGAAGCCGGTCGTTTCCCCGACGCAGGACATGGTCATCGGGTCTTATTACCTGACCATCCACCGCGAAGGCGCAAAGGGCGAGGGCAGTATTTTTGCTTCCCCGGAAGAAGCGGTGCTGGCTTACAACACAGGAAACATCGATTTGCAGGCGATGGTCAAGATCCGCGTCACCAAAGAGGTGAACGGGGAGATGAAAACGGGCATCATTGAAACGACCACGGGCCGCGTGATCTTCAACAACGCGATCCCGCAGGACTTAGGTTTCATGGACCGCTCCAAGAGCGAAAACGAATTGAAATTTGAAGTAGATACACTGATCGACAAGAAACAGTTAGGAAAGCTCGTCGACCTGTGCTTCTTAAAGCTGGGGCCGACCAAGACTTCGCATGTCCTGGACGCGATCAAGAAGCAGGGCTTCCATTATTCGACGATCGGCGCGATCACGGTTTCCGTTTCGGACATCAAGATCCCCGGTGCGAAAAAGGAATTGCTGGAAGCTGCGGAAGAAAAGGTCGTTTCCATCGAAAAGCAGTATAAGCGCGGGTTACTTACCGACAAGGAAAGAAAAGACAGCACGGTCAAGGTCTGGGAGAACACGACGAACCAGGTAACGGACGCCCTGATGAAGAGCCTCGATAAGTTCAACCCCATCTACATGATGGCGAACTCCGGGGCCCGTGGTTCCACGAACCAGATCAGGCAGCTGGCCGGTATGCGCGGGCTGATGGCCGACCCGAACGGTGAGATCATCGAGATCCCGATCAGGGCGAACTTCCGCGAGGGCCTGACCGTTCTGGAATACTTTATCTCCTCGCACGGCGCGAGGAAGGGGCTTGCCGACACCGCCCTGCGGACGGCTGACTCGGGTTACCTGACGCGCCGCTTAGTCGACGTATCGCATAACGTGATCGTGCGCGAGGTGGACTGTTTTGAGAATTTGGGAGAGCAGGTACAGGGCGTGCCCATGAGAAAGCTCACCAACTCCAACGGCAAGGAAGTGATCGAGCCGCTTGAAGACCGTATCCGCGGGCGCTTTACTTCGCAGGAGGTAAAGGATAAAAAGGGCAACGTGATTATCGGCGCCAACGAGATGATCACGCCGGCGATCGCAAAACAGATCGTGGACGCGGGCATCGAAGAAGTCAATATCCGTACCGTGTTTACCTGCAAGAGCGAGCACGGCGTATGCGCGAAGTGCTACGGCGCGAACATGGCGACAGGCGCCCTTGTGGACATCGGAGAAGCGGTAGGCGTTATCGCGGCGCAGTCCATCGGCGAGCCGGGTACGCAGCTTACCATGAGAACGTTCCATACCGGCGGCGTTGCCGGCGGCGACATCACGCAGGGCCTGCCCCGCGTCGAGGAGCTGTTCGAGGCGAGAAAGCCGCGCGGGCTGGCGGTCATTTCAGAGATCGCAGGCGTGGTGACCATCAACGACACGCGCAAAAAGCGCGAGATCACCGTTTCCAACGATTCGGGCGAGGCAAAGACATACCTCATCCCGTACGGTTCGCGCGTGACGGTGGAGGACGGACAGGAAATCGAGGCGGGCGACGAGCTTACAGAAGGCTCCATCAACCCGAACGATATCTTGAAGATCAAGGGCGTGAAGGGCGTACAGGAATACCTCTTGAAAGAGGTACAGATGGTATACCGGTTGCAGGGCGTTGAGATTTCCGACAAGCATCTGGAGATCATCGTGCGCCAGATGCTCAAGAAGTGCAAGATCGAGGATTCGGGCGATACGGCGATGCTCCCGGGCGAGATGGTGGATATCTTCGCGTTCGAGAAGGAAAACGAACAGATGATCCGGGAGGGCAAGGAGCCGGCGACCGCGTCGC
The DNA here is from genome assembly GCF_900087015.1 of Christensenella timonensis. Taxonomy (NCBI): domain Bacteria; kingdom Bacillati; phylum Bacillota; class Clostridia; order Christensenellales; family Christensenellaceae; genus Christensenella; species Christensenella timonensis. The sequence continues at coordinate 2,112,813 of NZ_FLKP01000002.1, read as the reverse complement.
GCGTGCTGCTCGGTATCACCAAGGCTTCGCTTTCCACGAACAGCTTCCTCTCGGCGGCTTCCTTCCAGGAGACGACGAGGGTGCTTACGGAAGCGGCCATCAAGGGCAAGGTCGATCCGCTCTTAGGGCTTAAGGAGAACATCATCATCGGTAAGCTGATTCCGGCGGGTACGGGTATGAAGCGTTATAAGAATATCGACGTGATTTCCAACGTGATAAACGAAGATATTTCTTCCCAGATCGATATCGATATCGCGGACACGGAGCTTTCATAGGAAAAGATCGGATTGCAGGCGGAAGGGGGGAAAACCCTTTCGCCTGTTTTGTAAATGATGGGAGAGTTTTTTGATGAGCGAAAACAACAATAACAATTTGAGCGACGAGCAGCGTGAATACAGGAAAAAGTGTGTGATCGCGGATAGCGACCTGTGCAACTGGCTGGACAGGAAGGGCTGCTACCACTGCTATATCAGCACCCTGAAAAGCGACGAGGACAAAAAGGCCGCGATGGAACGCTGGGAAACGACGCTTTCGTACATCCCGGAAAACATCGACGACCTGCACATGGGCGACGATTGCGTGTTCTGTAAGCAGAAGCCGGCATACGAGATCGACGGATACGCTTCCTTTGAGATGGCGCATCCCGAGCCGTACTCTGCCAAGGGCATGTTCTTCGGCATCGGCAAGAAGGTGCGCACGCCCGTCGGTTCGCTGGTGACTTTGCAAGCGGGCATCTGCGACGACTGCAAAAAGGCTTTCCGCAAAATGGACTTTTTGCACCTGGGCATTTTCTTCGGCTTTTTGGCGGCGGCGTTCGTGCTGCTGCTGATTCCCGGATTTGCGGAGCCCATGGCGAACCTGTTCGCCCTGCTGCCCGTATTGTTCGTGGCGCTGATGGCGCTCGCGGGGTATTTCCTCGGCAAGCAGATAGGCATGAATGCGATCAGGAAGGCGGCCAAAACAGTGCATGTGGACGTGGCGGAGATACCGCTCGTGCGGCAGATGCTGGGCAGGGGCTGGTTCTTTTTCCAGCTCACCAACGGCATGCCGCGGCTCTATTTTAAAAAGACGAAAACGTATACGCGCCTGCGCAAACCGTGCGGGGGCAAGGACGGCGAGGACGATCTGCCCCTTGACAACATGAATATTTGAGTGGTATTATATTTAGGCGCGCTTTTTGCGTTAAAAAGAGGTGTGCGTAAATGTATGAAGAGCTAAAAAACGCCGAAAACAGGGTCGTAGGCTTAAAACAGCTGCTGCGGAGCCTGGAGGAGGGAGCCGTCCTGACGGTGTACCTCGCGGACGATGCGGAGGAGCATGTCAAAGAGCGGGTACTCCATGCGATCGGCGAAATGGAAGTCCACATCGTGAATGTGGAAACGATGAAAGAGCTTGGCGAGGTGTGCGGGATCGACGTGCGCGCCGCCTGCGCGGCTATCATTGAAAACTAGTTCCCTTCAGGGTTGCGGGGAATTTTGGCTATATCCATGCGGCATATGGACTGTGTTGCAGGGAAAGTTCCGTGCAAGTGCCTGATGCGCAGGTATTTGGGGGAACAGGAATAATAATTGATACGAAATGAAAGGAAGGTGCGTGTATGCCTACCATAAACCAACTGGTTAAAAAAGGCAGGAAGTCTCAGGAAGCAACGTCTAACTCGCCTATTTTGAAGCAGTGTCCCCAGAAGAGGGGCGTATGCATGGCGGTCAGGACGATGACGCCTAAAAAACCGAATTCTGCCCTTCGGAAAATTGCAAGGGTTCGCCTTGTCAATGGTATGGAGGGTACGGCTTACATCCCGGGGATCGGCCATAACCTGCAGGAGCACAGCGTTGTCCTGATCAGGGGCGGAAGGGTCAAAGACCTGCCGGGCGTAAGATACCATATCATCCGCGGCGCTCTCGATACGGCGGGCGTTGCAGACCGTAAACAGGCGCGTTCGTGCTACGGCGCGAAAATGCCGAAAAAATAAGCTGCATTTTCTGTTGCCTACCGGTATCGTTTACCGTCAGGCGGAACGATAATTTGCTTCCCGAGCCTGCGTGCTACGCTTGCAAAGGCGTCGGAATCAAATCATGCGCCCCTTCTGACGGAGTAGGATGCCCGCAATAGCACCAGGCATGGTGTTGCCCGGCGTATGCGAGTTAGACGGCGCAAAGCGCGTCTGTTGTTTGAGCAAGTAGACGGGCAAGATATGGCGGGTGCGGCAGGAGTGAAAGCAGTTAACCAAGTAATTATTCTAGTGATTTTAAGGAGGGCTTTTCAATGCCTAGACGTGGTGGAGTACCCAAACGTGAGGTAATAGCGGATCCTATGTATAACAGCACAGTTGTGACCAAGCTGATCAACCAGATCATGGTGGACGGCAAGAGGGGGACTGCGCAGCGGATTTGCTACGACGCGTTTGATATTATCAAGGAAAAAACAGGAAAGGATGCTGTTGAAGTATTCAATTCCTGCATGGAAAACGTAATGCCTGTTTTGGAAGTTAAGGCGCGGCGCGTGGGCGGCGCGACATACCAGGTTCCGATGGAAGTGCGCCCGGAACGCCGCCAGACGCTGGCGATCCGCTGGCTGGCGCTTTTCTCGAACAAGCGCTCTGAGCGTACGATGCGCGAAAGGCTTGCGGCAGAGATCATGGACGCTGCAAACAGCACAGGCGCGAGCGTGAAGAAGCGGGAAGATATGCACAAGATGGCGGAAGCGAACAAGGCGTTCGCGCACTATCGCTGGTAAGCATATACTGAAAATTCATGGGATAGTCGGGAAGCGGTTTTAGGGGAGATTTTGCCTTTAAAACCGCTCACTCCGTAAATCGGGCCTTGAAAATGGGGCCACAGGGAAACGCGGACGGAGCAAAATGGGACTGCTGCGTTATCAGGGACAAATTGCTTTTTTGTCACATGCGCGAACACCCGGCAGCGTGTATTGAAAAACATGTACTGTAAAAAGTGTGTGAACCATTGGTAAACATACTGTGAAATGCGCTTTTGGGCGCTTTTGGGAGTGTATCATATATGCTGTGTGAGCCAAGTAAGCAATAAAGTTTGAAATAAGTTTTTATCGAAGGGAAAGGAGATACAATGTCTGGAAAATTTCCGCTTGAGAAAGTAAGAAACATTGGTATTATGGCGCATATCGACGCCGGTAAAACGACTGCCACCGAACGTATTCTTTTTTATACGGGCAGGACATACAAGATCGGCGATACCCATGACGGCAACGCAGTCATGGACTGGATGGAACAGGAACAGGAAAGAGGTATCACGATCACTTCCGCTGCGACAACGACGCAGTGGGAAGGGCACCAGATCAACATCATCGACACGCCCGGACACGTTGACTTCACGGTCGAGGTCGAGCGTTCGCTGCGCGTGCTGGACGGCGCTGTCGCAGTATTCTGCGCGAAGGGCGGCGTAGAGCCGCAGTCCGAAACGGTTTGGCGGCAGGCTGAAGGCTATGGCGTCCCGCGTATGGCGTTTGTCAACAAGATGGATATTATGGGGGCCGATTTTTACAACGTTGTCGACATGATCAGGGAAAGGCTGGGCGCGAACCCCGTTCCGCTGCAGCTGCCCATCGGCGTGGAGGATACGTTCAAGGGAATCGTCGACCTCGTGGAAATGAAAGCGGTCGTCTATCCGGAAGACGATCCGACGGGTACGAAATTCTCTGTGGAAGAGATCCCGGCGGACATGAAGGAAATGGCGGACGAATACCGCGAAAAGCTGATCGAAGCGGTCGCCGACCATGATGAATCCATCATGGAAAAATATTTCGCGGGCGAAGATATTTCCAAGGAAGAGATCATCAAGGTGCTGCGCAAAGGCACGCTTGCGGGTACGATCATCCCCGTATGCTGCGGCAGCGCGTACAGGAATAAAGGCGTGCAGCCCCTGCTCGACAAGATCGTTGAGCTGATGCCCTCGCCGCTCGACGTTCCGGCCATCAAAGGCATCAAGCCGGGTACGGACGAGGAGATCGAGCGTGCAGCGGACGTGAACGGGCCGTTCTCGGCGCTGGCGTTCAAGATCATGGCCGACCCGTTTGTCGGAAAGCTCGCGTTTTTCCGCGTATACTCCGGCAAGCTGCGCAGCGGTTCTTACGTACTCAATTCCACGAAGGGCAAGCGCGAGAGGATCGGGCGAATCCTGCGTATGCACGCGAACCACCGCGAGGAAGTAGACGAGGTGGAAGCAGGCGATATTGCAGCGGCAGTCGGTTTCAAAGATGTCGGGACAGGCGACACGCTGTGCGACGACAAGCAGCAGATTATTCTGGAGAATATGGTGTTCCCCGACCCGGTCATCCAGGTCGCGATCGAACCCAAGACCAAAGCGGGACAGGAGAAAATGTCTACCGCGCTGCAGAAGCTGGCGGAAGAGGATCCGACGTTCCGCGCTTATACGGACGAGGAAACGGGCCAGACGATCATCGCGGGCATGGGCGAACTCCACCTGGAGATCATCGTAGACCGTATGCTGCGTGAGTTCAAGGTCGAAGCTTCGGTCGGTAAGCCGCAGGTTTCCTACCGCGAAACGATGACAAAGCCGGTCGACGTGGAAGGCAAGTATGTCCGCCAGTCCGGCGGTAAGGGCCAGTACGGGCATTGTAAGATCCACGTGGAGCCGCTCGAGCCGGGCAGCGGTTATATATTTGAAAGCAAAATCGTCGGCGGTTCGATCCCCAAGGAATATATCCCTTCGATCGACGCCGGTATCCAGGAAGCGGCAAAGAGCGGCCTTATCGGCGGGTTTGAAGTTATGGATTTCAAGGTCACGCTGCTTGACGGTTCGTACCACGAAGTCGACTCCTCTGAAATGGCCTTCAAGATCGCAGGTTCCATGGCGATCAAGGAAGCGTTCGCCAAGGGCGGCAGCATCCTTTTGGAGCCGATGATGAAAGTCGAAGTCGTTGTGCCGGAAGAATACCTCGGCGACGTTATGGGCAACGTAAACTCGCGCCGTGGGCGTATCGAAGGAACGGAAGCGCGCGGCGGCGGACAGATCATCCGGGCGATGGTTCCGTTATCAGAGATGTTCGGGTATGCGACAGACCTTCGCTCGCGGACGCAGGGACGCGGCAACTTCACGATGCAGTTCGACCATTATGAACCGGTGCCCAAGAGCATGGTGGAGAAGATCACAGGCGAAAAGAAATGATACAGTGGCCGATACAATCCACTGAAAAATGAAAAATAACAAGGAATAAGGAGAACAAAGCAATGGCAAAGGGTAAGTTTGAAAGAACAAAACCGCATGTAAACATCGGAACGATCGGTCACGTAGACCATGGGAAAACAACGCTGACGGCGGCGATCACGACAGTGCTGGCGAAGTCGGGGAAAGCGGAAGCAACAAAATATGACGAGATCGACAAAGCGCCGGAAGAAAAAGAGCGTGGGATCACGATCAACACATCGCACGTGGAATACGAGACAGACACGCGGCATTATGCGCACGTGGACTGCCCGGGACACGCGGACTATGTGAAGAACATGATCACGGGAGCGGCGCAGATGGACGGGGCGATCCTGGTGGTATCGGCTGCAGACGGCCCGATGCCGCAGACGAGGGAGCATATCCTTCTCGCGAGGCAGGTAGGGGTACCGTACATCATCGTATACATGAACAAGACAGACCAGGTAGACGATCCGGAGCTTTTGGAGCTGGTGGAAATGGAAATTAGGGAGCTGCTTACGGAGTACGACTTCCCGGGGGACGATACGCCGATCATCAAGGGAAGCGCTCTTAAGGCGCTGGAAGCGGCGCAGGCGAGCGACGATATCGCAAACGACCCGAACTGCCAGAGCATCTTCGAGCTGATGGAAGCGGTAGACAGTTACATTCCGGAGCCGGAGCGCGACGTAGACAAGCCGTTCCTGATGCCTGTAGAGGACGTATTCTCAATCACAGGGCGCGGAACGGTAGCGACGGGCAGGGTCGAGCGCGGCAAGATCAAGGTACAGGATACGGTAGAGATCGTAGGTTTGACGGACGAGAAGAGAAGCGTAGTCGTAACGGGAGTGGAGATGTTCCGCAAGCTTTTGGATGAAGCGATCACGGGGGACAACATCGGGGTACTGCTGCGCGGGGTACAGAGGAACGAGATCGAGCGCGGGCAGGTACTGAGCGCGCCGGGATCGATCCATCCGCACAAGCACTTCAACAGCAGCGTATACGTACTGAAGAAGGAAGAAGGAGGGCGGCACACGCCGTTCTTCAACGGATACCGCCCGCAGTTTTATTTCAGGACGACGGACGTAACGGGGATCATCGAGCTGCCGGCAGGGACGGAGATGGTAATGCCCGGGGACAACATCGAGATGGAGATCAAGCTGATCACGCCGATCGCGATCGAGGAAGGACTGCGCTTTGCAATCCGCGAGGGCGGACGCACGGTAGGGTCTGGAGTGGTATCGGGCGTTATCGACTAAGCATTGGCACACAAAAGACAAGTAAAAGGGCAGGCCGCATGGCCTGCTCTTTTTTGTGCGCGCGCAAATATTACTGATTTGAAACATTTTTAATATTTTTGCCATAGGTATGGGATTTTTAACGAAAAAATATATTGCTTTCCTGTAAAATATAAGTATAATGGAAATGGATAGTGCGACGGTTTTGCCGCATGGCCAGTCCGCAATATAATATTTTAGCAAACCTGCCGAAAGGCAGGGACGCAAAGCCACGGATCTAAGCGTTTTCGTAGGATGGCCGGGTTGCAACATGTTATGGCGATGCCACAACGCAACAAATCATGCCTGCTAACGCGGGTATTTTTCATTTCCGGGCTGGCCAAAGGGCAGCCGTGCAATATAACGGGACATACCCTTAATATCAAAACGACGGCAGCCGCTGGTTTGCCGGTTATAGGTGGGAAAAATGAAGAAAAAAGTGATCGCTGCAATCCTTGCGGCAGGGCTTGTGCTCGGGATGTTCGGGATATCGAGCGCACAGCCTGCAAACGATTTTACAAACGAAAGCATACAAGAGAACCAGGAAACTGCGCCGGAGGAAAGCGCGGCAGACGGGCAGCAGCCCGCTGCAATGGCACTGACGGCTGACGGCGCAATGCAGGTTTCAAATGAAGAAGAACTGAGAAGTGCGGCCGAAAGCGGCGGCAGCATCCTTGTGACGCAGGATATAACGCTGGAAGCGCCGGTAACGGTTCCCGCAGGCGCGAACGTGGAGCTGGATTTGGGCGGGCATACCATTACGGCGGAATTTGCCAATCCCCTGGTAAACGAAGGAACCATGAGCGTGCACGATTCCGTGGGCGGCGCTGCGGTCAGCGCGCCGCGGGGATGCCTGCGCAATCTCGGAAGCCTTTCCATATACGGCGGACATTATACCACGACCGATGATACGGGCGGCAGCGCGCTTTTTAACGGCGCGGGCGCGACGATGGCGGTCAAAAGCTGCGTGGTCGACGCGGCCTCTTTCGCGATTGGAAATGCGGGCGACTGCACGATCGACGGCGGACAGCTGCATTCCACCTCTTCCAACGCGACGCCGAACTGGGCGTATTGCATCAAGAGCACGGGCGCGGGAGCCAGGCTGGTCATAAATAACGCGACGGTAACGGGGATCCAGGGTGGCGTTGCGGCGGTGCAGGGGACTGTCGAGATCAACGGCGGGAATTTTTCCACGGAGCAGGGGAACTCCCGTTCCTTTTACGCCTTGTACGTGGCGGGCGAGGACGGCGAAGTGAACGGGGACGTTTACGGCGGGACTTTCTTAAGCCCCCGGCAGGCGGTATATATTGGCAACGATAACACGAACGGCGACGGCGGCATCAACGCAAGCGCGTGCCTACGCATTCACGGAGGAACGTTTGAGGGAGGTAACAGCGCGCTTTTTAAATCGCAAAATACAGGGACAACCTTTATTTCGGGCGGCACCTTCCGGGACGGCACGGGAGACTCGAACATTGCCGATTATGTGATAGACGGCTACGAGGCGGTGCGCGGCGAGGACGGCAGCGTGTCCGTGGAGCAGAAGCAAACGCCTGTGCGCAACGAAACGACGGGCGAGATGTTTGAGACGCTGCAAAAGGCGATCGACGCGGCAACCGAAGGAGACACGATCCGTATCCAGGCGAATGTGGGCGTCTATGACGAGGCGGTCACGCTCAATAAGGCTGTGACGCTCGAAGGGCCGGGGGACGGCAGCACGGTTCTCACGGGCGGGATCACGCTGGCGGGGCCGTTTGGGGACGATACGAGAACAGTCATCAGGGGATTGAAGTTTGAAAAGAGCGGCATTTACGCGATCGCGTGGGGCAACGAGCCGAACCTCAATAACCTGACGATCGAGAACAACACGTTCGAGAATATCAGCGATTGGTCGGCGGCGATCAACTTCAACCTGGACAACAAGAGCGCGCCCAAAAATTTAACGATTGCGGACAATACCATAAGCAATGTGACGGCGGCAAACGGTTCGGGAATCTGGGTATCCGCGACGGCGGGAACGACGCGCATCACGGGTAACAGGATCAGCAATACGACGCTCAACAGCATCCAGATCACCGGCATGGCGGGCGGGGACGTGACGATCTCCGGCAACATCCTGCAAAACTGGGACTGCGACGTTGCGGGCGGCGGGCGCGCGATGCGCCTGACGGCAAACGGCAACGCCAGCATGAGTGTGACGGGAAACAGCATGTCGCGCACGCTGGCGGCGGGCGAGGACGGCGCGCAGGCCATCAAAATAACGGAGCTTACCGGAACGCTGGATGCGTCAAAGAATTACTGGAACGCGGCAAAGCCGGACTTTTCGGAGGTGCTCCGCGCGTATCAGGCAGGCGGCGAGGCGGCAGGCAGCGCGCAGCTTGTTACGATGCCTTATTATGCGGATGCGGAACTGACGAAACTCGTGGAATACGGCGTGAAGAACGCGCGCAGCGGCGAGACGTATGAGACGCTGCAAAAGGCGGTTAACAAGGCGCTTGCGGGAGATACGCTGCTGCTGGGCGACGACGTTTCTTTTGGCACGACGACGCAGACGGGCTATGACGAGGATGGGATTGGATACGGGACGTACGGCTCGTTTGGCAAATCGCTTACCATCCGCGGCGAGGGAGCAGCGCGCACGATCACCGCGACGTCCATCATTACGGTGAACAACGGGGCGCAGGTGACGCTGGAGAATGTGACGGTGGACGGCGAAAACAGGATCGGGACGAGCGGGATCAACGTCCAAGGCAGCGCGGCGCTTACGCTGAATGAAGGAGCGGTGGTCAGAGGCTGCGCGACTTCTTCGGGGCGAAGCGCGGTCGGCGTCGGCAGCGTGGGCGGCACGGGCGGCGCGGGAAAGCTCGTGATGAACGAAGGCTCGCTGATCACGCAGAACATAAACTCCGGCGTTTGGCTGGAAGCGGATGGAATATTGGAAATGAACGGCGGCGCTATCTCAGGAAACAACTGCCAGCCGACGGCGCTAAGCAAGCAGGCATACGGGCTTGTGATCAGCGGCGGGAAAGCCGTGATGAACGGCGGGGAAATATCCGCAAACGGCGCGTCGATCGCGGGCGGCGGCGTATCCATGAGCAAAAGCGGCAGTACGCTTACCGTTAACGGCGGCGTTATTGCAAACAATACGAAAAACGGCAGCATTTATGTGACGGCAACGGACTGCACGGTCACCCTGCACGACGCGGTGGTCACGGGCAACGCTGTGGGCGCCTATGGCAGCGTGGGCGGTAGTTCGTCGGCGACGAACCTGAAAGTGAATATTTCCGGAAATACGCAGATCACCGGCAACAAATATGGAAGTACGGCATGTAACCTCAAGACATCGGCGAATATGGCGGTCGACATCACGGGACTGGAGGAAGGCGCTATGGTCGGCATAACGCCGCAGGGCAAGGCGGCGGGCTATGAGATAGCGGGCGCGAACGATATACAGTCTGTCAGGACGGCGTGCTTTGCGCTTGACAGCGCGCTCAATGCAAACGTGTCGCTGGTGCGTATCGGCAACAAGCTGCTGACGGGCTACGCGACCACGACCAGCGCGGCAGGGCTTTCAGGAAACCAGTTTGAGTATACGGGGACGGCCCCGGCACTACAAATGAAGGATTTATCGGTCGTGGCGGCAAACGGCGCGGCGGTGCAGAATCCAATAGTTGGGTTCGTATATTACGCGGACGATAACGGCGCGGCAGGCTCGCGCCTTGCCGCGGCGCCGACGGCATCCGGGACATATTGGGCGTGGGCGGTATATGAAGGGGATGCCGCCAGATTTTACGGTGTGAGCGAGGGCGCGGAAGCGTACCAGTACCGGATCGTGATACCGGTCGCGAACGTGAGCCTGAACAAGGCGGATATCTCGCTGGAAATGAACGCCAAGGGACAGCTCAGCGCGTCCGTGTCGCCCGCGGATGCGTACGACAAGAGCATTGTATGGGCTTCGTCCGATGAATCTGTAGTGAAGGTGGATAAGGGTTTGCTTACGCCGGTGGCGCCGGGTACGGCGACGGTCACGGCGGCAGCACACAATGGCAAGAGCGCGTCGTGCATGGTGACAATAACAGCGCAGCCCGCGCCCGTGCTTCCGGATACGGAGGGCAAAACACAGATCGTGGTCGAGCCGGAGGTGCAGGACAATACCGTGGACGCCGGCGCGGTAAAGGACGCGCTTGCAAGCGCGCAGCCGGATGAGGCTGTGGTGGTCAGGGTGGAAGTAAAAGACGCGGACGAGGCACAGGACGTGCGGGTGAGCGCGGACGTGGTGGCCTTAGCGGCGAAGAGCGCGGCGGAGGGCACGGGCGCCAAGACGGTCGTCTTTTCCATGACGGACGCAGGCGGGAATATCGTATCGGCGGTGACGTTTGACCTTGTGGGCGGCGTGGCTGCCGGCCCGTTGGCGGATATCAACTTAGGACATACGAACATGGTGAGCCCGGATGTGGAGGACGGGGCAAAGCAGGCGATATCGGAGGATGCGGTCGTGTTGTTCATCAACCTGGCGCACGACGGGCAGTTCCCCTGCCCTGTCACAAGGATGGACCAGGTCGGCGGCAGTTTTCGGCCGGGCGATACGGTATACCTGTACTGGGTGAGCCCGACGGACGGGCTTTTGGAGGAACAGGAGCTTACGGTGGATGAAAACGGATATATCACGTATACGATCACGCACGCCTCGCCGTATCTGGTCACCAACCGTAGGAGTATGGCGGGCCAACCGCAGGAACCGGGCGACCCGAACGGCACGCAAGCGCCGGGGACGGACGATCCGGGTAACAGCGGAGGGACGCAGGGAACGGACAACGGGAACGGCCGCCCGGCTGCCGGCAATGACGGCGCAGGGCCGGTGGGCGCGGCGGCGGATGGGCCCAAAGCCACAACAGCGCCGAGGACGGATGACGGGCAGGATCTGGCTCCGTACCTGTGGCTGGCCGCATTGATGGGCGGCGCGGCCGCGATCGGCGCGGGCGTTCGTTGCCGGCGCAGGAAAGAAGAACGGGAATAACAGGAAAACAGGAGAGGACGCTTGCAAGCGCCCTCTTTTTTATACGAGGCGTTTATGGTAGGATAAAAGGAAGGGCGCGGAGGCGCGCGCACAAGAAAAAACCGCGTATCCGATTGACGATGCGCCCAAAGTACAGTAACATGAAATAAGAAACTTTGAAAAGCAGGTAAACCAAATGGACAAATTATACATCGTTGTGCCGTGCTATAACGAAGAAGCGGTGCTGCATGAAACGACAAAACGGCTGACGGACAAGCTCACGCGTATGATCGGGGCGGGGCTTGTGGCGCAAGACAGCCGTATCATGTACGTAAACGACGGTTCCAAGGACAGGACATGGGAAATCATCGAGGAGCTGCACAGGGAAAATCCGTATGTGCTGGGCGTGAAATTATCGCGCAACCGCGGACACCAAAACGCGCTGCTGGCGGGCCTTATGACGGCCAAGGACATGTGCGACGTGACGATATCCATGGACGCAGACCTGCAGGACGACATCGAAGTGCTGGACGAATTTATGCGCAAATACCAGGAAGGCTGCGACATCGTGTACGGCGTGCGCAGCAACCGCGACACAGATACGGGCTTTAAACGCAATACGGCGCAGGCATTTTACAAGATCCTGAAATTTTTCGGCGTGGACGCGGTGTACAACCACGCGGATTACCGGCTGATGTCAAGGCGCGCGCTCGAAGGACTGAGCGAATTCGGTGAGGTGAACCTCTTTTTGCGCGGCATCGTGCCGCAGATCGGCTATAAGACGGCGGCCGTGGAATATTCGCGCGGCGAGCGTTTTGCGGGGGAATCGAAATATCCGTTGAAAAAAATGGTCAGCTTTGCCTTCGACGGCATCACCTCGTTTTCCATCAAGCCCATCCGCATGATCACGGTGGTGGGGCTGGTGATCTTTGTGGTGAGCCTGGTCATGCTCATCTATTCGCTGGTCGTGAACGCGCTGGGGAATACGGCGACCGGCTGGACGAGCATGATCATGTCCATCTGGCTTTTGGGCGGCTTGCAGCTGCTGGCTATCGGCATCATCGGCGAATACGTCGGCAAGGCGTATATGGAGACGAAGAAGCGTCCGAAGTACATCATCGAGACGGTGCTCAGGGACGATTGAACGGTCGCGCAGGGCCTGCGTTTATTCAGGCCGCATCCGTCATGTGATGCCGGCCTACTTGCTCAGACAGCCAACCTCGCTGCGCGATGTTAAACTCGCATACGTCCGGCATCACGATATCGGATGCTGTCGGCATGTGTCGGGCGTGATTGATCCGCAGCCGTGGTGCGGTGTTTGCTTCCGACGTCTTTGCAAGCGTAGCGCGCAGACTCGGAATGCAAATAGCCACCTAAGGCTGTGGTAAGTTTCGTTTATGCAGAGCGCGCCGGGCGGCGGCGATAAGAGCAGGGGTGAGGCGTGCAAAGCATTCAAAAATAGTCAGCGGAAAAGCCCCGAAAACCGTTGACAGGAGCGCGTTTTGATGATATCATATTAAAGTATCTTTGATAAAAGGCAGAGAGTGCCTTTTTTTAGATTGTCTAAAAACAAAACCGGAGGTTTTAACAATGCGCGATAAGATTACGCTCGCTTGCACGGAATGCAAACAGAGGAACTACGACACGATGAAGAACAAGAAGAACAACCCTGACAGGGTGGAGCTTTCCAAATACTGCAAGTTCTGCAAAAAGCATACGGTGCACAAGGAAACGAAGTAAAGAAGTAAATTTTGAGGGGTTAAGGCAATGGCGAAAACCAAGTTGTTGGGCGAGGAAAGAGAAAAGCACTTAAAAGAGCAGAAGAAGCTCGCCAAGAAAAAAAATAAGAAGCAGAAGCGCAGTCCGGGAAGGTTCTTTAAGGACGTGTGGGGTGAAATCAAAAAAGTAACGTGGCCGTCCAAAAACGATCTTTTCAAGACGACGTTTGCCGTTATTGTTTTCATTGTTATTTTCACCGTTATCGTAGGCCTGATGGACTGGGGCCTTGGGACTGTGTTCCATAACTTCTTCGTAAACTAGGAGCAGCCGATTTATGAATAAGAAAATCACTGAATCAGGGGATATCGCAGAAAATACCCCTGAGGATATGGATATCAATACTGTAAAAGAAGAGGAAGCCGCTTCTGCGGCGCAGGCGGCCGACGAAGCGGCGCACGACGACAAGGAAGAAAAACCGAAATTCTTAAAGCAGGAAAAGACGGATAAACCGTACTGGTACGTCGTTTATACCTATTCCGGCTATGAGAATAAGGTGATGGACAACCTCTTAAAAACAGTAGAGAACCACAACCTGCATGATACGATCATCGACGTGAAAGTCCCCATGGAAGAATCTGTGGAGATCAAGAACGGGAAAAAGCGCCATGTGACGCGTAAAATGTTCCCGGGCTATGTGATGGTCAAAATGTTTTTGACGGACGAATCGTGGTACGTGGTGCGTAATACGCGCGGCGTGACCGGCTTTGTTGGGCCGTCCTCACGGCCGATCCCGTTATCGGACGCGGAGGTGCGCTCCATGGGCATCGAAAACGTGCGCATCGAGCTGGACGTGGAGGTTGGCAACAACGTCATCGTTACCTCAGGGCCGCTCGAAAGCTTTGTGGGCGTGGTCGAGGAAGTCAACGCGGAGCGCCAGAAGGTGCGCGTGCTCGTCTCGATGTTCGGGCGCGATACTTCTGTGGAGCTCGATTTTGTACAGGTTAAGAGGATTTAGTATCGATTTGAAGCAGAACGCATCCGGCATGTAATGCCAGCCTACTTGCTCAAACACCCAACCTCGCTGCGCGATGTTAAACTCGCATACGTCTGGCATCACAATACCGGATGCTATACGAGAATAGATGGCTATGGCTGTGCCTGATCCGGCAGAGTCGCGACGGCGTTTACAAGAGAGAGTTTTTACGGAGTAAAACCCGAGCGGTTTGCATATCGACCGCGACGGCTGGCGGCAGAAAGAATCGATAGGAAACAGTTATTAAGTGGGAGATGTAATCCTTGCATCGCAACCACATTTTATAAGAAAGAAGGATAAAGACTATGGCAAAGAAAATCGCAGGGTATATCAAATTGCAGATACCCGCAGGAAAAGCAACGCCTGCGCCGCCGGTCGGGCCTGCGCTCGGCCAGCACGGCGTAAACATCATGGATTTCACAAAGGCGTTCAACGAGAAGACGGCGCAGCAGGCCGGGCTTATCATCCCGGTCGTGATCACTGTGTACGCAGACCGTTCCTTCAGCTTCATCACCAAGACGCCTCCGGCGGCAGTGCTTATCAAAAAAGCCTGCAAGATCGAGAAGGCTTCCGGCGTGCCGAACAAGCAGAAGGTCGCAACGATCACGCGCGCGCAGCTTGAAGAGATCGCAACGCTCAAAATGCCCGACCTTAACGCAGCGTCGCTTGACGCGGCAGTCAGCATGATTGCGGGAACCGCAAGAAGCATGGGCGTAGAAGTGGAGGGCTAAGCGATGAAAAAGGGAAAGAAATATTTAGACAGCGTAAAGAGCTTTGACAGGATGACACTGTTTGACCCGGAAGAAGCAGTGAAAATCTGCAAGGAGACCGCAAAGGCAAACTTCGACGAAACGATCGAGCTTTCCGTGAGGCTGGGCGTTGACCCGCGTCACGCAGACCAGCAGGTTCGCGGTGCGGTCGTGCTGCCGCACGGAACAGGGAAATCCGTTAAGGTGCTGGTGCTCGCAAAGGGCGACAAGGCAAAGGAAGCGGAGGAAGCCGGTGCGGATTTCGTAGGCGCTGAAGAAATGATCGAAAAGATCCAGAAGGAAAGCTGGTTTGATTATGACGTGATCGTCGCGACGCCCGATATGATGGGCGCAATCGGGCGGATCGGTAAGGTTCTCGGGCCGAAGGGCCTGATGCCGAACCCGAAATCCGGCACGGTTACGATGGACATCGCTAAGGCGATTGCAGACATCAAAGCCGGTAAGGTGGAGTACCGCGTCGACAAGACGGCGATCATCCACGTACCGATCGGCAAGAAGAGCTTTGACGAGCAGAAGCTCGGCGAAAACCTGAAGTCGATCATGGACGCGATCGTGAAGGCGAAGCCGTCGGCTGCGAAGGGCACTTACTTAAAGAGCGTGGTGATCGCATCGACGATGGGCCCGGGCGTGAAGATAAACCCGCTGCGCTTCATCTGACACACGTAACCAAAAGGCAGCCAGGCAAAAGCCGGCTGTCTTTTTTGTGCGTTTATATGCGGCGGGAAACGTTTATCTATAGGTATCATTTCATTAAAAGGGAGGGGTATACCAATGGATGAAAAAAGAAAGCTGACAAACGAGGTGGGCGCGCCGGTGCCCGAAAACGAGAATTCGGTGACGGCGGGTTCGCGCGGGCCTGTTATGATGCAGGACGTGTGGCTGATGGAAAAGCTGGCGCACTTTGACCGGGAGGTGATCCCGGAACGCAGGATGCACGCAAAAGGGAGCGGCGCTTACGGCACGTTTACCGCCACGCACGACGTTTCGCAGTGGACGAAGGCGAAGGTCTTTACGCCGGGCAGTAAAACGGATATGTTCGTGCGCTTTTCCACGGTGGCGGGCGAACGCGGCGCCGCGGACGCAGAGCGCGATATTCGCGGGTTTGCGATGAAGTTTTATACCGAGGAGGGCAACTGGGACTTGGTGGGCAACAACACGCCGGTGTTTTTCCTGCGCGACGCGCACAACTTCCCGGGGCTCAACAGGGCGGTCAAGCGCGACCCTAAGACAAATTTACGCAGCGCGCAGAATAACTGGGATTTCTGGACGCTGCTGCCGGAGGCGCTGCACCAGGTGACCATCGTGATGTCCGACCGCGGCATCCCGGCTTCCTACCGCCACATGCACGGGTTTGGGTCGCACACCTACAGTTTGTACAACGATAAGAACGAGCGCGTATGGTGCAAATTCCACCTGCGCACACAGCAGGGTATCAAGAACCTAACCGACGCAGAGGCGGAGGAGCTGATCGGCAAAGACCGGGAGAGCCACGGGCGCGACCTGTTCGAGGCGATCGAGCGCGGGGATTATCCACGCTGGACGATGTATTTCCAGATCATGACGGAGGAGCAGGCCAAAAACCATTACGAAAACCCGTTCGATATCACGAAGGTATGGCCGCATAAGGAGTATCCGCTGCACGAGGTGGGCGTTGTGGAACTGAACCGCAACCCGGAAAACTACTTCGCCGAGGTAGAGCAGGCTGCGTTTTCCCCCGCGCACGTGGTACCGGGCATCGGCTTCTCGCCGGACAAGCTTTTACAGGGGCGGTTGTTCTCTTATGGGGACGCGCACCGCTACCGCCTGGGCGTGAACCACAACCAGATCCCCGTCAACAGGGCGAGGGTGGAGGTCAACGAGTTCCACCGCGACGGGCAGATGCGCGTGGACGGCAATTACGGCGGCACGGTCGCTTATACGCCCAACAGCTATGGCCAGTGGGCGCCGCAGCCGGAGGCCATGGAACCGCCGCTCGACCTTACGGGCGCTATGTATGCCTTTGACCCGGCGGACGACCCGACGGACGACGTATTCAAGGCGCCGGGCAAGCTATACCGCCTGATGAGCGAGGAGCAGCGCAACGTACTCATCGGCAATACGGCACGCAACATCGCGCCGGTGACGGAGAATATCAAGTACCGCCACGCAGCGCATTGTTACCGCGCGGACGAGGAGTACGGTACGCGTATCGCGCAGGCTCTGGGCCTTGACCTGGGCAAGGTGCGCGAGCTTAAGGAGCTTAGCAACGACGAGCTCAATGAGGCGACGATGCCGGGCAGGATGTAAGGACAGGATCAAAAGGGCTTGTACAAACGCGTACAGGCCCTTTTTTGCTGCATTAAGATCGTCTTTGTTCACACACTGGGATCAGCGGCTTTTGAGCGCGTCCCTGATCTCCTCGATCTTCAAAACAATGTCAGGATGCGCATCCAGCGCTTGCTTGGCGGCGCTGCGCCCGGCGTTTAGGTAACGCCAGTTGTCTGAAACGTCTATGTCGCGCATAATGTGGCTTAAGCTGCGCGCCTGCCGTAAGGCGGCGGGGTCATCGTAAAGCAGCATGTTGCCGCCGCCGATATACGTGAAGTTTGGGCGGCTGTCATAATCGTAATCCTCCTCCGGCACGATCTCCGTTTCAAAATCGGCGGGGTCGAGCATATCAATGTAGTAGGGCAGGGCGTCCGGCCCCAGCGTGGTAAGGTAGGTGATATCGGCATTGCCGCCCTGGTTTTTGACGTTTTCCCGCGCGATGAAAGCGTCGACATTGAAAAAGGCCATCACGATGTAGCAGCCGAGGAAGCAGAAAAAGGCACATTTCTTAAGGTTGAGGCGGGAAAGCCACAGGCGGGCGATGCCAAACGCCAGGAAAGCAAGCAGCGCCGCCATGAAGAACTGCGTGAACAGCCGCAGCTGGGAAAAGCCGAAGAACTGTTCGTAAAGCGTCATGCGCGAGAAGGCCGACACGAGCAGTACGAGCGTGCACACGAGCAGCAGCGCCATCAAAATGCGCCGGGCGCTGTTGGCGGCGGAAGAACACGGCGCGCCGAAGCGCAGCAGCAGCAATACCAGCGCGATCACGATGACCGCCACGGCAAGGAGCTGCCAAAAACCGCTGCGCGCATATTCCGCATAGGTGAAGCCTTCCGGCACGCTGCCCGCGAACAGGCAGGCAAACTGGATGGCGCAAAAGGGCAGCAGGACGGCGGAAAGCGCGCCCAATACGAAGAAAGAGGCCGTGAGGTTGAAATAGGCGGGCTGCTTTTGCGCCGGTATGGATTGCGCATAGGCGGCAGGGGGCTGGGCATACGGCTGCCGCGTATCATAGGCGGGAGGAACGGCTTCGGCGTATATGGGGCGCACGGGCGGCTTGGTGCGCGGCCGTGCGGCGAGCGCCCAAAAAAGGCCGGAGGCGAGGGTGAACAGCAGCAGCATGGCGGCGATATTGCCCAAAATGTCGTTCCACCTAAGGCCGCCGAACAGATCCCGGAAGGCCTTGTCAAAGACCGCGTCGCCGGACATGAGCAGCGGGATCACGGCAAGCAGCACGGGGATGGCCACGGCAATGCCGATGAGGATCCCTGTAAAACGGCTTTTGCCGCCGCTTTTGTATTGTGCGAACGCACCCTTCACGCCCCCGAAGGAAAAGGTAAACCAGAGGGCGAGTGAATCACCCACGAAGCAGAAGGAATAAGGGTCGTGCAGCGCCTTTTTCATGCTCAGCATAACCTGTTCGCCTACCAATAAAATGATGAGGATGGCGGAAAGCGTGAGCAGCAGGGGATTGCTGATCAGCACGAAGGGGATGCACAGCAGGGTAATGAGCGCCAGGTGCAGCACGGTCGGTTTGAGGCCGGATGTAAAGCGTTTGCCGAGCGCGATGCCAAGGGAAAGGTAAAAGGCGGCAAGGTAGAGCGGGACGTTCAAACCGAGCGGGATGAGCTTAAACAGGCTGTCGTAGAGCAGGATACAAAAGGAAAGGGCAAGCAGCACGCTTGCAGCCGCCAAACGCGGCGTGGATAGCTTTGTTTGTTCAATCGTCATAATAACCTCCGTTTTTGGGTAAAACAAACCAGCCGTGCCGCACAGGCGGTCAAGGCGGCAAGGGTATGGGTTTACCGCTTATTCGTTATCCGGGATATATTCCAAAAGGTCGGCGGGCTGGCAATCGAGCGCCCGGCACAGGGCGTTGAGCGTCGAAAAGCGCACCGCCTTACATTTGTTATTTTTGAGGATGGACAAATTGGCAAGCGAGATATCCACCCGCTCCGCAAGCTCGTTTAAGCTGATCTTGCGCTTTGCCATCATCACGTCAAGGTTTACCAGTATCGCCATCGCGCCACCTCACACGGTAAGATCCAGCTCTTCGCGGTACTCCGCGGCACGCTGGATCAGGTGGGCAAGCACCTGCGCGCACAGTACGCCCAGCAGCAGAAGCGCAATGCACAGCAGCTTGGAAACGGACGGCTTGAAGCAGGTAATGAAGATAAAGTCCGCAAGCAGCAGGCCAAGGGACAGGGACAAGCGCTTCAGGATGACGACATTGCGCCTGATGAACGGGTTGCCTGCGCGCACGCTTAGGATCAGCTTGCGCAGCTCGTATAAAAACCACAGGGCAAGCGCGCCCGCCGTATAGAAGAAAATAAAACTTTGCACGACATAAACGTCGGCCATGTACTTTGACAAAAACGGCGTAGTCGCAAAGAGGGCGATGATCGCCACCATGCATACGATAATCGCGCCGTTCAATATTTTTGCAGCGGTTTGTCCGTGTTTCATAACAGCCTCCGGTTTCTTCATCTTATCATGGCAAGTATAAACCGGATTTTATTATATGTCAACAAAAATTTATTGATAATCGATAAATTTGTGCGCGGCGGCGTGAGTGGTAAGGGAATGGCGGAACGCGGCAGCCTGCCGGGAATAAAAAGAGGCGGGATATCCCGCCCCTTTTACCTGTTACCTATGCCTCCAGCCGTCCGTCGCTGATGGTGACGATGCGCTTGCTGGCTTTGGCCACGCCCTCGTCGTGGCTGATCATGACGATGGTATTGCCTGCATCGTTGAGCTCGGAAAACAGCTTTAAGATCTCCTTTCCGGTCGCTGAATCGAGCGCGCCCGTCGGTTCGTCAGCCAGCAGCAGGGCGGGCTTTGTCACCAGCGCGCGGGCAATGGCTACGCGCTGCTGCTGGCCGCCGGAAAGCTCGTTGGGACGGTGGCGGATGCGTTCTGTGAGGCCTACAAGGCGAATGCTTTCCTCCGCCTGCGCAATCGCCTCTGCGCGCGACATACCGCGCAGCAGCAGGGGCATGATCACGTTTTGCAGGGCGGTATACTGCGGGATCAGGTGGTATTTCTGGAAGATGAACCCGATCTTTTGGTTGCGCAGTATGGTCAGTTCGCTGTCGCCTTTTTCATGCACCGGCTCACCATCCAGGAAATAGCCGCCCGTATCGAGCGTATCCATACAGCCGATGATGTTCATCAGCGTCGATTTTCCGCTGCCGGACGGGCCGAGTATCGTTAAATATTCGCCCCGTTCCACCTGCAAGCCGATATCCTTTAGGACGTGCAGGCGGCTGTCGCCCACGGCATAGGATTTGTTCACCTTTGACAGTACAAGGAAATGTTCCATTGGCTACTCCATGACTGTGATCGATTCGATGGAACCGTCCCCGTTTTGCATCACCATCAGCACGTTGCCCTCTTTTAAGTCGGACATTTTGAGCTCCTTGCCGATGGAATCGTAGATTTTCAGGCCGGCAGGGATGGTCAGTTCCGTGGTTTCGCCCGTGTATTCCAGCTCCAATTTGGGCGTGTCCTCCGGATGTAACTGGATCATGTTGCCATTTTCGTCTTCGGCAAAGTAACTGGAGCTGATCCCGCCGCCTTCCCCATCGCTTCCGCTTTCTTCATCGCCGCCGGTAACGGCGGCGCTTTTACTGCTGTCGATGGCAATGTCATACCCGTCCGCAGGAACGCCGCCGGTATCCGGCTCCGCGCCCTCCGGGATCACCGAGGTATCGCCGCCTCCCGGCTGCTTTGCGAGGTCGAGCGCCACTGTGTTGCCCACGAGCGATTTGACCTTGCCGTACAACATTTCTATGTTTTTGGTTTCCGCGCCGTCAGGGGGCGTTTGTCCACCGCCCGCGGGGGCGTCTCCTTGCGGGGAAATGGGGGAGGCCTCCGGCGCGGCGGGCGCGCTGCATGCGGCGAGGGAGAAAAGCAGCAGGGCTGCGAAGGTTACCATTAGAAAATTTTTCATGTTTTTGTTTTCCTTTCTTGTGTGTGTATGTTTATTCATAATTCAAAGCGTCGATCGGCTTTAAGCGGGACGCCTTGTATGCGGGGTAAAAACCGAACAAGCTGCCCGTCACCACCGCGAACAGCAGGGCGACGACCTGCCCGTCTATCGTGGGCAGCACAGGGATGTCGGTATAGTCCATCAGCGGCATACAGAGGTAGGAAAGAGCCACGCCAACGAGGCCGCCGAATAGGCTGATGATGACGGATTCAAGCAAAAACTGCGTCATGATGTCCTTTTTGGAGCTGCCGAGGGCTTTCAGGATGCCGATCTCCTTGGTACGCTCCTTGACGGACACGAACAATACGTTCATGATGCCGATCCCGCCCACGATGAACACGATCGTCGCCACGGAGATCAGCAGCACGTTCATGGTACGGGCGGATTCCATTGCCGCGTCGATGCGGCTGCCCGCGTCTTCGAGCATGTAAACGCTGCCGTCCTCTAAGATATAGTCGAGCGTGCCCTGCATCTGCTTCATGGCGGCCTGTACGTGGTTGATGTTGTCCGCCATGGCGACGACCTGGGGGAGGGTAAAATCGTCGCCCAAAAAGCGCTCGCCCGTAGTGAAGGGGATGAAGATCGTATCGTCGGGGTTCACGCCCTGCATCCCGTCGCCCTTGCGCTCCAATACGCCGATGACCTTGTATTGCTGTTCGCCGACCTTGATCGTTTGGCCGACCGCGTCCTCCGGGCCTTTGAAGTATTTTTGCGCCAAAGCGTCGCCGATCACAGCCACACGGGCCTCGCTTTCCACGTCCGCGTCCGAGATGTTTTCCCCTTGCGCGACGGCAAGGTTGTTGATCTTCTCGTAGTTTTCGAGCACGCCTGTTACCTGGGAGGACGCTTTCTGGCTACCTAAGACGGCGTCGGCGTAATAGCTGGCGCGCAGTGTGATATCCTGCAGATAGCTGTTTTCCTGCAGCATTTGTTCCATATTTTCGCGCGTCAGCTTGGGGATGGGCTTCATGCCCATATCTGAACCAAACATCTTGCTGTAATCCGGATTGACGTAGATGGTCTCGGCGGAAAGGCCCTGGAACTGCCCGGCGATCTCCGCTTCGCCGCCCTTGCCGATGGCGATGACCATAACGATGGTGACGGCGCCTACGATGATACCCAGCGAGGTCAGGAGCACCTTGAATTTATTTTGCATCAGGTTGATCCATACGATGCGCAGCGTTTCTATGAACCTCATAGCGTCAACCTTCCACGATCACGACGTCGCCGTCCGAAAGGCCGCCGGTGACCTCGCTTACCTTGCCGTCCGAAAACCCTGTCTGTATTTCCACGTCGCGCAGGGTGCCGTCGTCGTTTCTCATCTTCACGTATTGCTTGCCGTCGCACACGGCGATCGCTTTATTGGAGAGCTGCAACACGTCCTTTTGCTGTTTCAAGATCATCGTCGCGTTGGCGCTCATGCCGTCCAGCATTTCCGCGTCGCTTGGGTCGACGGAGATGACGACGTTATAGGAAACGGGGTTGCTGTCCTTGATGGGAACGAGGCTGCGCGAAAGCACTTTGCCCGTGAACTGCCTGTCGCCAAAGGCATCCAGCGTAAATTCAACATTTTGTCCCTCTTCGATCTTGCCAATGTCTGACTGGGAGATGGGGACGGTGACTGTTTTCTGGTTGGGGTCGCCGATAGCGGCAACGGGGGAATCGGGCTTTGTTTCCGCGCCTACCGCCGCGTCGAGGGAGAGGACAACGCCGTCCGTGCTTGCGTAAAGGTATGGATCGTCCTTGATCCGCTGCAGCTGGCCGGCTTTCTTTTGCGCGGCTTCCACATCCAGCTTTGCAAGGTCGATGGCGTCTTGCAGGCTGCCGGAATTTTCTCCCGCGATCTTTTTGTCGATCGCATCCGCTTTGGCCTGCGCTTCCTCCTGCTTATTTTTTGCGTCTTCTAAGGAAGAGCGGTTTTGCTGCGCGCTTTCGAGCTCCTGTTTGACGGCTTCCAGCTCGGACGAGAGGGCTTCGCGCCTGGCATTGAGCTCCGCGGCCTGCGGGTCGCCCTCGGACAGTGCGGCGATCTGCGCGTCAATTTCACCGATTTGCGCGGCCAGCGAATCGGCTTTTTGCCGGAGCGAATCGACCGTGCTGTTTGCCTGTGCGAGCTGGTTGCCCGTTTCGGCGCTGCCGGACTCCTGTGAGGCGGCCTCTTTTTGCGCGTTCAGTTCGCCTAAGGTCTTGGCGCTTTTGGCCTGTTTTAAGGCGATGCGCGCTTTTTCAAGCTCGATTTGTGCGGCCTCTAAAGCGTCGTTTAACTTTTCCTCATCCGCCATGGCGAGTTTATCGCCCGCTTTGACGCTTTGCCCCTGTTTTACCAATACTTCACCAATGGTGACGGCTTCGCTGAAATTCTGGGGCGTAGCATTGTAATGCAGCACGCCCTGTCCGCTGATCCCGGCGGTGATATCGCCGCGGGTGACGGGGTATTCGCGCTGGATGGTTTCTGGCAGGTCGCTTCCGGCGGCGCTGCTTACGCCGAAGTAGCTTGCAATCCCGATCCCGGCGATGACGACCACTAAAGCGACAATCATTTTTTTAGATGGTTTTTTGACTTTCATAGTATCCTCCAAAAGGTTTTCTTTGCTTATCATACAAGGGGGAGGATTAAGAAACGGTTAAGAAGGGTATGAAAAAACGCACCCTGCCACTGGACGGAGTGCGTTTTTTGGCGTCAGGATTATTCGGCGGGAATGCGGGGGAGGGTAACGGTGAAGACCGTGCCCGTTTTTTTCCCGGGGGCGGCGGCGACCGTGCCGCCATGGCGCCTAATGATATCCTTTGCGATGGCGAGGCCAAGCCCCGCGCCGCCTATTTTGCGCGAACGGGAATCGTCCGCGCGATAGAATGGATCGAAGATGTGTTCCAGCTTTTCCTGCGGAATGCCGATGCCCGTATCCGTTATGGTAAAGGTATAGCCCTTATCACCGGCGGACGAGGCGATATCGATCTTTCCGCCGTCCACGTTATACTTTACCGCGTTTTCGATCAGGTTGGAGAAGGCGCGCGTGAGCATGACGCTGTTGCCCGTCGTCACAAGCCCGCCCGGTTCGATGTGTACGCTGAGCTTTTTTTCCGCGATGCGCGGGGCGAGCTGCGCCGTGATATCCGAAAACAAGGAATCGAAATCCACCGCGTCGCTGAAATCGTAATCGCGCTGCGAGGAGATGGCGAACAGGTCGTCCACCAGGCGGATCATGCGGGAGGTCTGCTTTTGGACGACGCGGATCGTCCGCCGGTATTCTTCGGCAGTGGGGTCGCCTGATAATTGCAGCACGTCGATATTCGCCTTGATCGCCGCCAACGGCGTTTTCAGCTCGTGCGCCGCGTCGGATGCAAAGCGCTTCCGGCCGGAAAACGCTTTGGCGAGGCGGGAGAGCATCGTGTTGAAGGAATGGGCGAGGCTGCTGATCTCGTCGCGGGCTTTTCCTTCGTCTACGCGCAGGGAGAGCTCGTGCTCGGTGATGCCCTCGATCCGGGCGCTTAAGTCGCGCACGGGCTTTAGCGCCCGGCCGAGCAGGAAGTAGGTGAGCAGGCCGCCGCCGAGGATGATGGCCAGCATGATCCATAAACTGATGCTGTTGAACTGGGCGGTCGACGAACTCATGACCGTCATGGCAGCCATTTGGTCTGGCGTATACAGCTCGTAGCCCCCGGCCTCGTCGGGGACGTCGGCGCTTGCCGCCTGCGACGCGGTAACGGAGCTATCAATGTTTCCGGACACCTCAAGTTCCTTGAAGTCTATATCGGAATCCAAATAGGGGACGACATACGAAAATTGCGCGTTATAGATGGTGGAAAGGGTAAAGATGACGGACACCCCCACCAAAAGCAGCATGGTAAACAGCGTCAGCCGCATGCGCAGCGATAGTTTTTTCACAGGTTCATCCTCCGCAGTTTCTTGTCGATATTCTGTACCGGTTTTAGGATGCAGTAACCCGCGCCGCGCATATTCGTGACCAGCTCTTCTTCGGTATAGGCGGCGAGTTTTTTACGCAGGGTGCTTACGTGCACCTTGATGGCGTTGGAAAAAAGGCTGCTGTCGGAAAACCACACATGCTCGATCAGCTCTTCCGCGCTGATCGCCTTGCCCCGGTGCAGCAATAAATATTCCAGGATGGCGTACTCCTTGGGGGTGAGGTCGATGGTTTCGCCTGCGTCCGTATACAAAAGGTGCGCGCACGTATCGAGGGAAAATTTACTGAATTTGAGGATCACGTTGTTTTGCGTAAAGCTGCGGCGCAGCAGGCTGCGCACGCGCGCTTCCAGCTCGCCGAAATCAAAGGGCTTCACCAGGTAATCGTTCGCGCCGAGGTCGAGGCCCTCGATACGCTGTGCGTAGTCGCTGCGCGCGGACAGGATGAGAACCTTTTGACGCAGGTCGTTTTCACGGATGTGGCTCAATATCTCCAGGCCGTCCATGCCGGGCAGGTTTAAATCCAGGATGATGAGGTCGTAGTCGTTGATGAACGCGAGCTCGCAGCCCTCCGTTCCGTCCGCGGCAATGTCCACCGCATAGCCTTTTTTTTCAAAGCCCGCCTTGAGCGCGCGCAGCAAATCTTCTTCGTCTTCTATGATCAACAGTTTCATAAGATGCTTCCTTTCCATAGTCTTCTTCTATGATAGACGAGTATAGCAAAGGAACGGTTAAGATTCGGTTAAATTTGTATGAACGTCAAAAGCCCCGTACCAAATATAATACGGGGCGGGGCAGGGCTGCTTTATCAATGAAACGCAGCGGCAGCGATGAGCCCTAAGGGGATCAGGATGAACGAGAAGATCACGCCCAGGATCGCCAGCACGATACACACCACGCCGATCGCTTTCCCGGCGCGCGCGTTCTTATCTTTGGGGTCGACCTTGATGATCTTGCTGCCCGTCGCAACGGCGACGATCGCCAGCACAAAGCCGATGAACGAGAGAAATCCGACATGGAGCGTCGGGATCCACGCGAGGATATCGCAGATGAGCGCGGCAAGGCCTAATAACAATGAAACCATAAAGGGATACCTCCGTCGTATTATTTCCCCGTATTGATAAACCGCGGGGGGCGTTTGAAACAGGGGAGACGCGTTGCCGGCAAGTATTTACGCTGCAATGCAACCAAGACCGCAGCCGCCATGTAATGCCAGCCTACTTGCTCAGACACCCAACTGCGCTGCGCGCCGTTAAACTCGCATACGGCCGGCATCACGATGGCGGATGCTATTCGCCTGTTATGGGCGTAATTGATCCACAGGCGTGATGCGGTGTTTGCAGGAGTGAGTTTTTGCGAAGCAAAACCCGAGCGAGCTGCAAATAGCCGCAACGACCGGCGGTAACAAGTATTGGATCGGACGCGACATACATACAAGAGCCGCGGGCGATGAAAGCGCGCCTAATGTTTCGCCTTGGCGCACACGCTTTCGTAGTCGAACATTTCGTCCATCTCGAGGATCTCGTTGACCATCAGCGCGCGGATGTAGTCGCTGTCACGGGAAATGGAGTGGATATAATAGCCGTTTTTCAAATAAAACGCGACCGTGGAGCGCATTTTTGACGCGGTGTGCAGCGTGATGGCGCGCACGCCCATGGACAGGCATTCGATGCGCACCTTTTCCAAAAGCAGGCCGCCGATACCTAAATTCTGCGCCTCCGGGTCGATGGAAAAACGGCTCAAATAGGCGATGCCCTCCGTTAAGATCTCAAAGCGCACGCTGCCCACCATTTCGCCGTCGATGCGGGCGACGTATACGTTTTTGTTCCTGATGTCGGAAACGACGTCGCCGAGCGTCTCGTACAGCGCGGCAACGCTCTCGCGCTTGCGGATTTCGTTGGCGTACAGGTCAAACGCGCGCTTGGTGATTTCCAATACCTCGGGCGCGTCGCTTTCCGCCGCTTTGACAAGGGTGATTTGATCCATCATAGTTTGCGCCCCCCTTTACTTATATTCGTTTAAGGGAATAATGCTCAGCTTATCGTCCGACTGGAGCACCTTGAGCATGGAGCCCAAAGTATCCATCGACGTGATGCACGGCACGTTGAAGCCGACCGCCGTACGCCGCAGCATGAAGCCGCTGCGCGTTTTCTGTTTGCCGCGCGTGGGCGTATTGACGATGAGCGTGAACGCACCGGCCTTGATGAGGCCTAAGACCTTCTCGTTGGGAACGAGCTCCACATCGAACCCATGTTCTAAGAAATACTGGTGCGTGCCCGGTGTGGCGCACAGCGTAAAGCCGCATTCCTTCATCTGTTTGGCAACGCCCAGCGCTTCTTCCTTGTCGCGGTTTGCGACGCTTATGAGGATTTTTCCTTCCTTGTCGGGGATCGTGCTGCCCGAGGCGAGGAACGCTTTTTTGAGCGCTTTTAAGAACGTGCGGTCTGTGCCCATGACTTCGCCCGTGGACTTCATTTCAGGCCCGAGGAAGGTGTCTACCGTCGCTAATTTCTGGAAGGAGAACACCGGCGCTTTGACTGTGACGAGTTTGGATTCCTTGTGCAGACCCGTCGCGTAGCCCATATCCTTTAAGCTTTCGCCCAGCATGACGTGCGTCGCCAGCTTTACCATGTTGACGCCCGTGACCTTGGAAAGGATGGGCACCGTGCGGCTGGCGCGCGGGTTGACCTCGATGACGTACACGTTTTCCTTTTCGTCCATGACGAACTGGATGTTGAACAGCCCTTTGATATTGAGGGCGCGCCCCAGGGCGATGCCGTAGTCCGCAACCTTTTGCTTGGCCTCTTTTGAGATGGTCTGCGTCGGGTATACGGCGAAGCTGTCGCCCGAATGTACGCCCGCGCGCTCGAGGTGCTCCATGATCCCGACCACGAGCACGTCCGTGCCGTCGCACACCGCGTCCAGCTCGATCTCCTTGCCGACCACGTATTTATCGATGAGCACCGGCTTGTCCGGCGACACTTCCGCCGCCATCGTCATGTATTCCGTGAGCTCCGCGTCGTTGTATACGATCTCCATCGCGCGCCCGCCCAGCACATAAGACGGTCGTACGAGCACGGGGTAGCCGATGTCCGCAGCCGCCTCGAGCGCGTGCTCTAAGGAAAACGTCGTATCTCCTTTGGGCAGCGGGATATTCAGTTCCTCGAGGACATGCAGGAACTTGTCGCGGTCTTCCGCGCGGTCGATGTCCTCGACGGACGTGCCCAGCACGCGCTTGCCCGTGTTGCAGATGGGTTCCGCCAGATTGATTGCCGTCTGGCCGCCGAACTGCACGATCACGCCCTCCGGCTTTTCCTTATCGATAATATCCAGCACGCACTCCTTTGTCAGGGGCTCGAAATACAGCTTGTCCGACGTATCGAAGTCGGTGGACACCGTTTCCGGGTTGGAATTGATGATGATGGACTCGTAACCCATTTCCTTTAGGGTATTGACCGAATGCACCGAACAGTAGTCGAACTCGATGCCCTGGCCGATGCGGATGGGGCCGGAGCCTAAGACGATGACTTTCTTTTTGTCCGTGCGCTCCACCTCGTCCTCGTTATCGTAGGTGGAGTAATAATACGGCGTGACCGCCTTGAATTCGCCCGCGCACGTATCGACCTTTTTGAAGGACGGATGGATGCCCAGCGCGCCGCGCATGAACGTGATCTGGGATTCGTGCGCGCCGATACAGTCCGCGATGTAGCCGTCGCCGAAGCCCACCTTTTTGCACCTGCGTAAAACGTGCTCCGGCAGGTCTTCGATGGTGTAGCTCCTGAGCCGCTTGGAAAGGTCTACGATGTTTTTCAGCTTATTGATGAAGAACTTGTCGATCTTCGTCACCTCGTGCAGCTTATCGACCGTATAGCCGCGCTCCAGCGCCTTTGACAGCACGAAGATACGCTCGTCGTCCGCGTTCTTGAGCGAATCGTCCAGCTCCTTTAATGTCCAGTCGTCGATGTTTTTCATGCCGAGGTTGTAATTTAATTTCACGTCGAGGCAGTCGATCGCTTTTAAGAGCGATTCTTCGATGTTGCGGCCGATGGCCATGACCTCGCCCGTGGCCTTCATCTGCGTTCCCAAAAGCCTGTCCGCGCCTGTGAACTTGTCGAAAGGCCAGCGCGGCACTTTGGTGACCACGTAGTCGAGGGCAGGCTCGAAGCAGGCGTACGTTTTGCCGGTGACGTTGTTTTTGATTTCGTCCAGGTTGTAGCCGACGGCGATCTTGGCCGCGACGCGCGCGATGGGGTAGCCCGTGGCCTTACTGGCAAGCGCGGACGAACGCGATACGCGCGGGTTGACCTCGATGACCACGTAATCGTAAGAATCCGGGTCGAGCGCGTACTGGATGTTGCAGCCGCCGCGGATATCGAGGGCGCGGATGATTTTGAGCGCCGAGGTGCGCAGCATCTGGTATTCGCGGTCGGTAAGCGTCTGGGAGGGCGCGACGACGATGCTGTCGCCCGTGTGGATGCCCACCGGGTCGATGTTTTCCATATTACATACGATGATGCAATTGTCCGCATTGTCGCGGATGACCTCGTATTCGATCTCCTTCCAGCCCGCGACGCTCTGCTCTAAGAGCACCTGGTGGATGAGGCTCATTTTCAGGCCGCGCGCGGTGATGTCCATCAGCTCGTCCATATTGTGCGCAACGCCGCCGCCCGTGCCGCCTAAGGTATAGGCCGGGCGTACGATCAGCGGGAAGGGGCATTCGTGGCTGAACGCTTCCGCTTCCTCAAGCGAGGTGACGATGGTCGAATGCGTCGTCTTTTGGCCGTTTTTGACCATCAGGTCTTTGAACAGCTCGCGGTCTTCGGCAAGCTTGATGGACGTAAGCTGCGTCCCCAACAAGCGGATGCCCAACTTGGGCAGGATGCCGCTCTGGTCTAATTCGATCGCCATGTTAAGGCCGGTCTGGCCGCCCAGCGTAGCGATGATGCCCTGCGGTTTTTCTTTCTTTAGGATGCGGATGACGGTATCGAGCGTGATCGGCTCGATATACACCTTGTCCGCCATATTAAGGTCTGTCATGATGGTGGCGGGGTTGGAATTGATGAGCACGACCTCGTAGCCTTCCTCTTTTAAGGCTTTGCAGGCCTGCGTGCCGCTGTAGTCGAACTCCGCGGCCTGCCCGATGATGATGGGGCCGGAGCCAATGACGAGGATTTTCTCAATATCGGTTAGTTTTGGCATTTCATACATACTCCTTACTTGTGGCGCCCGCGTAGCAATCGGGCGCGTATAAACTTTTTATAAAAAACAGGCAACGGATTGCCTGTTTCAGGTCACTTTAATGCGGCGGTGAGAGCGCCTATCAAATTGTCCACATCCGCTTTTTCAATGACAAATGGGGGAACGAAACGCAGCGTGTTGCCGCCCGCCGTGCCGATGACAAACCCCTCTTTTAAAAGCTTTAGCTGTATGTCGTGCGCGCGATACGCTTCGCTTAATTGCGCGCCCAGCATGAGGCCGAAGCCGCGCACATCCAAAATGGATTGCGGGAGCCGCCGCATGAGGGCGGCAAGCTTTCCTTTAAAATAGGAACCCGTTTGCGTGATCTGCGCAAGCAGCGCATCGTCTATTTTCGCTGTTACATAAAGACCGGCCGCGCACGCGAGCGGGTTGCCGCCGAACGTGGAGCCGTGGTCGCCGGAGCCAAACGCTGCCGCCAGCTTCTCGCTGGCAAGGCACGCGCCGATGGGCACGCCGTTTCCGAGCGCCTTTGCAAGCGTGGTGATGTCCGCCTTGATCCCGTAATGCTCCTGCGCCAAAAGCTTGCCCGTGCGCCCCATGCCCGTTTGTACCTCGTCGATGATGAGGGGAACGCCGTGCTCGTCGCACAAGGCGCGCACAGCCGCAACAAATGCCTGGTCTAAGGGGAACACGCCGCTTTCGCCCTGTATTACTTCCAGTATTACACCGCAAATATCCCCTGATATAGCGGCTTTCGCGGCCTTAACATCGTTTGCGGCGATATAAGTAAAATCATAGGGCATCGGGCGGAAGGGCGCGTGGAATTTTTCCTGCCCGGTCGCCGCCAATGTGGCGAGCGTCCGTCCGTGAAAGCTCTGCTTTAGGGCCACGAAGCGGTCTGACGCGCTTCCTTTGTGATAGGTGTATTTTTTGGCGAGCTTTAAGGCGCATTCGTTTGCCTCCGCGCCGCTGTTGCCGAAAAACACCCGCGCGTAGCCCGTTTTTTCGCACAGCATTTGCGCGAGGCGGGCCTGCGGTTCGTTGTAAAAATAATTGCACGTATGGATCAGCGTATCTATCTGCGCTTTTAAAGCGTTTTTGAAACCCTCGTCCGAATAGCCGAGGCAGTTTACAGCGATACCGGCGAGAAAATCCAAATATTCGCTGCCGTTTTCATCATAGAGCTTCGCGCCTTTGCCGTGCGTGAATACGGCGGGCATACGCTCGCCGAACACTTCCATATAATACTTACTGTCCAGTTGTTTTAATTCTTCGTAGTCCATGGTTCTCCTAACATATAGCGCTCACTTCGTTCGCTTCGCGGGCAGGGATTCTGCAATCCCTCCCGCGTGCCCTCCCTGCTAGAGGTTGTTTTGCCACGGCTCCCGCCTCGCAAAACCGGTTTATTTCTGACGATCATAAGTAGCAAGCGCGTCACCATTATTCGCTTGTTATGTGCGCGCTCGATCCGGCGGGAACGTATGCTTGAAGGGAGCAAAGCGCGCGGCCTTGGAATACAAGCGTTACCCGGTTACCATCGTGCCGATACCGGAATCGGTAAAGATTTCCAGGATGATCGGGTGGGGGATCGTGCCGTTTAAGATATGCGCGCGCTTGACGCCGTGGTCTATGGCGCTTAGGCAGCCGCTTACCTTGGGCAGCATGCCGCCCGTGATTTTTCCGTCCTCGATCATATTCAGTATATCCGTTTTGGACGCTACATACAAGAGCGATTCGGGATCATTTTCGTTGGTGCGGATGCCGTCCGTATCCGTCAGGAAGATCAGTTTCTCCGCCTCCAGCGCCGTCGCGATCTCGCCTGCGACCGTATCGGCGTTGATGTTGTAGCTTTCGCCGGCGTCGCCCGTCGCAACAGGCGCGATGACAGGGATATACTGGTCGTGCGCAAGCGTTTTTAAAAGCGTCGTATTGATGGAGGTGATCTTGCCTACGTTGCCGAGGTCGATACCGTTTTTCGGCGGCGCCTTGACCGCCTTTAAGATGTTGCCGTCGATGCCGCAAAGGCCGATGGCGGACGCGCCCATGCCGTTCAGCTTGGCGACGATCTCCTTGTTGATTTTGCCTGTCAGCACCATCTGCACGACCTGCATCGTCTGATCGTCCGTGACGCGCAGGCCGTCGATGAATTTCGGTTCGATCTTCAAAGCTTTCAGCATGTTGTTGATGTCAGGGCCGCCGCCGTGCACCAAAATCGGGTTCATGCCCACGAATTTTAAAAGGGTGACGTCCTCAAGTATTTTCTGCGTGAGGTCTTCGTTTAGCATGGCCGCGCCGCCGTACTTGATGACGATCGTTTTGCCGAACAGGCGCTGGATGTAGGGCAGCGCTTCCACGAGCATGTTGGCCCGGTTTAAATATTGTTCCATTTTCATATCTTCCATTTTGTTCTCCTTATTAACAATGCTGAATCTATGAGTCTGCGCGCGTCGCCCGCTCGCGGTATGGATTGAGCGTACGTTCCCGCCGCGGCTGCGGATCGATTGATCCGGCGGAGTCGCGCCGGCGTTTGCAAGAGAGAGTTTTTGCAACGCAAAACCCGAGCGGTTTGCAAATGGCCGCGACGATCGGCGGTAATCAAACGATTGTTTCCGACGTCTTTGCAAGCGCAGCGCGCAGACTCGGAATACAAATGCCCGCCCACGGCTGTGGTAAGCTTTGCACCGTAAGGCGATATGGAGCGGCGAAGGCGGCAGGGGGAAACCTATAAGTACCAGGCCACTTGCGGCAGGCCGGTCGCCTCGGCAAGGCCGTTCATGATGTTGAAATTCTGGATCGCCTGCCCTGCCGCGCCCTTTATGAGGTTATCCGTGCACGACACGACGACGATGCGGCCCGTGCGGGGCGAAAATTCGTAGCCGATCATGCAGTTGTTGGAGCCGACCACATATTTCAGTTCCGGCAGCTTGCCCTGCGGCAGTACGTGCGTAAAGGGTTTGTCGCCGTAGGCGTCCGTATAAGCCTGCGCGACGGACGCTTCGTCCGCGCCATGCGAAAGCTCCGCGTAAATGGTGGCGAGGATGCCGCGCTTTACGGGCAGCAGGTGGGGCGTGAACAGCAGCTTGATCCCGCTTCCCGAAAGCTTTGAGAGTTGTTCCTCGATCTCTGACGTATGGCGGTGGTTCACCGCCGAATAGGCCTTGAAGTTGCCCGCCGTTTCGCAATAGGAAAAGGCGAGGGATTCTTTCCTGCCCGCGCCCGTCACGCCGGATTTTGCGTCGATGACGATCCCTTCCTTTTTAATGAGCCCGTTTTTCAGAAGCGGCGCCAGCGCCAGGATGCTTGTCGTCGTATAACAGCCCGGGTTTGCGGTGAAGGCAGTCTTTTCAATTTCCTTCTTATAGTATTCGGGCAGGCCGTAGACAGCCTGCGCGTTTTCTTTTTTGGCCGTGTGGGGCAGGGAATACCATTTCTCGTAGACGTCCGTATCGTCGTAGCGGAAATCGCCGGATAAGTCGATCACTTTTAGCCCCGCCGCCAAAAGGGCGGGCGCGGCGGCAAGCGACTGGCCGTGCGGCAAGCATAAAAATGCATAATCCGAATGGGAAGCGACCGCCTCGATATCGAGGCCCGTTAGGGCGAGCGTTTTTGCGGGAATGAAGTTTGCGTATATCTCGTCCAGCGTTTTGCCCGCGAAGTTTTTGGATACCGCTACCGTTATGTTGGCGTGGGGATGCTGCGCGAGCAGGCGGATGAGCTCTGCGCCCACATATCCTGTTGCGCCGATGATGCTTACGTTTATCATGGTTTTCATGCTCCTTGTGTTTGATTCTACATAATTATACATTGCAATGAATAATTATGCAATAAGAATTTTTAGGGAGAGGAAAAGTTTTTTGGCAAGCGATACGGGATTGTGTTCTTTTCCGGCATATGGTATCATAACAATAAATCATCAAAGCATTTATGGTGCCGGGAAACCGGATAATAGGGAAAGCGTATGCCGCTGCAGCCCACCGCTGCCGTGTGACGGAGCGCTTGCGCAGGTCAGCCACTGGTGAAAACCGGGAAGGCGCGCAAGCTGCGATGAAGTCAAGCCGGAAGACCTGCCATGAATCGGGAAGTTTTTTTCTTCGGCGGGAAGAACAAAAGCGCGTAATGCCTTTTTGCATCAGCCGAAAAGGCGTTTTTTTATGCAATCAAACGCCCGTGCGTGACGCCAATGTGCTTGATGATAACAATAGAAAGGAAGTTTGTATATGAACAAGAAAATCATCTCATTATTGGTATGCGTGCTGCTTATGGCCGCTGTATTCGTGGGGTGCGCCCCGCTTGAGGCCGCGCCGTCCGTAAGTGTGGAGGCAACGCAGGAAGCGCCCCCTGCGCCGTCCGCGTCGGCGGAGCAGGGGGCACAGAGCGCACCCGCGGCGGCGGGCGTCAGCGTAACGGACATGGCGGGCAACGAAGTGACCGTTGCAAAGGCGGACAAGATCGTTTCCTTAACGCCTGCGGGTACGGAGATCGTGTGCGCGCTGGGCGCGTCCAAACAATTGGCGGGCATCGACGCTTATTCCAATTACCCGGAGATCACGCAGAGCATTGAGGTCGTAGGGGACTTCAATGGCCCGGATGTGGAAAAGGTCGCGGCATTGGAGCCGGACGTCGTGCTGGCGGGAACGGGCTTGCAGGAAGGCGCGATAGGCAAGCTAAACGAGCTGGGCATCACGGTGGTGGTCGTGGAAGCGACTGCCTTTGAGGATATTGCAAAGTCCATCGAGCTGGTGGGCGAAATCGTGGGGGCGCAGGATGTGGCGGCGCAGCTGGTTTCTGACATCGACACGGCGGTGAAAGACGCACAGGACAATAAGCCGGCGGAGGAAAAGACGGTTTATTACGCGATGAGCTATGGCGATATGGGCAACTGGACGAGCGGCCCCGGCAGCTTTATCAACACGATGATCGAGCTCGCCGGCGGCAAGTGCATCACGGAAGGCCAGGGCGCGCCGTGGATCGAATATTCGCTGGAGGAGCTCGCTGCGGCAGACCCGGACATCATCCTTTTGGACAGCAGCATGGGCAGCACGGAGGATCTTGGGCAGGTCGCAGGCTATAAAGACCTGACCGCCGTCAAAAACGGCAATGTGTACGCGATCGACGCGGACGTATTCACGCGTCCCGGCCCGCGCATCGGCGAAGCTGTCCGTGAGATCAGCGGGATCTTGAACAAGTAACGGGGGATACCGATGGTCAAAAAGCCTGTAAAATTCCAGGTGATCTTACTGGCGCTCATCTTAGGCGGCATTGCCGCCTTTGTGTGCGCCTTTTTTGTGGGGAGCTCGGGCTTCTCGTTTGCGGAGTTTGTGAAAGTCCTCGACGGCACGGCCCCGGACGCGGTGTACAACATCTTTATGAATATTCGCCTGCCGCGCGCAATCGGCGCCTTTTTGGTGGGTGCGGCGCTCGCGGTTTCGGGCTGCTGTTTGCAGGGGGTGTTCAAAAACCCGATGGCGGATTCCTTTGTACTGGGCGTTTCCTCCGGCGCGGCGTTGGGGGCGACAATCGCCATGACTTTCCTTTCGGCGGCGACGGTGTTCGGCACGGGAACGATCGCCGTATGTAGCTTTGCGGGCGCGCTTATCGCTGTGTTTGTGGTGTACAACATTTCGCGCATACGCGGCAAGGTATCCACCTTTTCGCTGCTGTTGTCCGGTTTTTCCATGAGCGCCTTGTTTTCGGCCGTCATTTACCTGATCATGCTCTTAAACCGCGATAAGATGGAAAGCGTCGTCATGTGGAACATGGGCAGCTTGGCAAGCATGTCGTGGGAAAAGATCACCATCGCGCTGCCGGCGATCCTCGTGTGCTCTACACTGCTGATGTTTTACGCAAAGCCTTTGAACATCATGCTCAACGGGGACGAGGTTTCTCGCAGCCTGGGCGTGGATACGCATAAAACGCGCCGGAACATGCTCGTTTTAACGTCGCTGCTGTCCGCGGTCGCGGTTTCGGTAAGCGGAATTATCGGATTTGTGGGCCTGATGGTACCGCACCTTTTGCGCATGGTGTGCGGGCCGGACAATAAAAAACTCCTGCCGCTCTGTTTTGTGGGCGGGGGCGCGTATTTGCTCGTGTGCGACATCATCGCGCGCATTATACTTTCCGGGCAGGAAATGCCGGTGGGCATCGTGACGTCCATACTGGGCGTGCCGTTCTTTGTTTTTTTGCTGCGGCGCGGCAGGAGGGGGGTATAGGCAATGGGGATCGAGATCAAAAACGTGGAGCTTGCCATAGAAGATACGCCCATCCTGCACGATATTTCCCTGGCGCTTCAAAGCGGCATGGTGGGCGTGCTGGGGCCGAACGGCGCGGGAAAAACGACGCTGCTGCGCGTTATTTCCGGCTACTTAAAGCCGCAGCGGGGAACGGTTTTACTGGACGGTGTGGACACGTGTTCGATGGGCGCGAAAGCGCTTGCCAAAAAGATGGCGCTCGTGCCGCAGAATTACGCGCTGGAATACGATTTTACCGTGCTGGAAACCGTGCTGATGGGGCGAAACCCGCACAAGAAAACCTTTGAAAGCGACACGCCGGAGGATATTGCCCTTGCGCGCGAGTGCATCGCCAAGACGGGCATCGCGCACCTTGAAAACCGCTCGGTCATGGGGCTTTCGGGCGGGGAGTGGCAGCGCATGATCATTGCGCGCGCGCTGTGCCAGGAGTCGAGCATCCTGCTTTTGGACGAGCCGGTCGCAAGCCTCGATATCAAGCACCAGGTGGGCATCCTTTCGCTTGTGCGCTCGCTTGTGAAAAGCAGGGGGATGCTGTGCGCGATCGTGCTGCACGACCTAAACCTTGCGCGGCACTATTGCGACGAGATCGTGCTGTTAGAAGGCGGGCGCGTATCGGCGTACGGCGCGGCGGGAGACGTACTCACAAAAGAGGCGCTGGAGGCTGTTTACGATACGAAGCTCAACATGATCGAAACCGCGGACGGGGAAACGTATATCCTGCCGCAGATGGAGTAGGGCGGACGGCACAGGTTCCTTTTGGAAGCAAACAGCGCATCGCGGCTGCGGACCGATTGATCCGACGGAGTCGCGCCGGCGTTTGCAAGAGCGAGTTTTTGCAAAGCAAAACCCGAGCGGCTTGCAAATGGCCGCGACGAGCGGCGGGAACGTATGCCTGTAAGGAGTA
Organism: Christensenella timonensis; assembly: GCF_900087015.1. Lineage (NCBI taxonomy): Bacteria > Bacillati > Bacillota > Clostridia > Christensenellales > Christensenellaceae > Christensenella > Christensenella timonensis. The sequence goes on along the minus strand of NZ_FLKP01000002.1, from coordinate 2,075,270 downwards.
AAGCGGCGACGAGCGACGGAATAACGGGGCCCCCGCGGAACTCGAACGGAGCGAAGCGCAGTGAGTTTCGTGGGGCAAGAGGAGCGAGCGCCCGAGGAGCGGAGAACGCCCGACAGGGCGGCTCGGAACGAAAAGGGCGACGAGCGACGAGCCCTTGCATCTCGCGCGGCACAATGATAAAATAATATGGTTACGATATTTTATTCAAAGGAGCTTTGCAATGGGAAAACAAAACGATGGGTTCGTTGAGCATATCACGCCGCAAAACGAGGATTTTTCGCGCTGGTATACGGACGTGATCAAGATGGCGGATATGGTGGATTATTCCGAGGTCAAGGGCTGCATGGTCATCAAGCAGTACGGCTACGGGATCTGGGAGCTGATGCAGCAGCAGATGGACGAGCGCTTCAAGGCGACCGGACACAAAAACGCGTACTTCCCATTGCTCATTCCAAAGCATTTACTGGAAAAGGAAGCGGAGCACGTCGAGGGGTTCGCGCCGGAGGTGGCGTGGGTCACCAAGGGCGGCATGGAAGAATTGGCGGAGCCGCTGTGCATCCGCCCGACGTCTGAGACGATCATCTGCTCGATGTATTCCAAATGGGTGCAGAGCTACCGCGACCTGCCGGTGCTTTTAAACCAGTGGTGCAACGTGCTGCGCTGGGAAAAGAGCACGCGCCCGTTTTTGCGCACGTCTGAATTTTTGTGGCAGGAGGGGCACACCGTACATGCCACGCAGGAGGAAGCGGAAGCGGAGACGGAAAGGATGCTCGGCGTATACCGCGAGTTCATGGAAAACGTGCTGGCAATCCCGGTGATCGCGGGGCGCAAAAGCGAAAAGGAAAAGTTTGCGGGCGCAGACCATACGTACACCGTGGAAGCGATGATGCTCGACGGCAAGGCGCTTCAGATGGGCACGTCGCATAATTTGGGACAGAATTTTGCCAAAGGGTTCGACATCCAGTTTTTGGATAAGGACGGGCAATTGAAATACGCATGGCAAACCTCGTGGGGAACGTCCACGCGCATGATCGGCGGGCTGATCATGGTGCACGGCGACGAGCGCGGGTTGAAATTACCGCCGCGCGTTGCGCCCATCCAGTGCGTGATCGTGCCTGTTGCGGCGCACAAGGAAGGCGTGATGGAAAAGGCGGAGGAGCTGGCGGCGCGGCTCAAGGAGGCGGGCATCCGCACAGAGCTTGACGACCGCGACCAGAGCCCGGGCTGGAAGTTTAACGAATGGGAACTGAAGGGCGTGCCCGTGCGTCTCGAGATCGGGCCGCGGGATTTGGAAGCGGGACAGTGCATGCTCGCGCGCAGGGACACGTACGAAAAAGAGGCGTATCCGCTTGAGGGCATTGCATTGACGGTGGAGGAGCTGCTTCAAAAGATACAGGTCAATATGCTGGAGACGGCGCGCAAGTACCGCGAGGAACATACGTTCGACGCGCATAATTGGGAAGAGTTCATCGAAGGCGTGGAAACGGGACACGGTTTTGTACGCGCGATGTGGTGCGGGCAGACGGAGTGCGAGGAGGCCATCAAGGAAAAGACGGGCATCACCACGCGCTGTATGCCGTTCGACGGGCAAAAAAACTTAGGCGACGTATGCGTCCACTGCGGCAAGCCCGCAAAGCAGATGATGTATTTCGCGAAATCCTATTGAGGAGGCTGTTATGGCGGAGGTTCGGTACTTTTCTAAATCGGGCAATACGAAGGTGATCGCCGAGGCGGTCGCGGTAGCGGCGGGTACGGAGGCAAAGGATATCAGCGTGCCCGTTGAAGCAGGGGCAGGCGTCCTCTTTTTGGGCGGCGCGGTCTATGCGTTCCACATCGCGGGCAAGTTGAAGAAGTTTATTAAGACGCTTCCGCCGCAGCTGAGCGGAAAGGTCGCAGTGTTCAGCACGGCCGGAAACCCGGGCGGCGCTTCGCACCTGATCAAAAAACAGCTTGTGAAACGCGGGATTACGCCTATCGAGCGGGAGTTCCACTGCGTAGGCGAAAAGGTGAAGGACGAGGCGATGCAAAAACAGGCGGCGGACTTTGCGCGGGAGATAGTGGGGCAATAGGCAGGCGAAGGAACGCCGTTGTGTCCGAAAAAGTCCGGCAGATGTCCGCCAAAGTCCGGGTCGGGCGTGGTATGATGGGATCGTAAAAAAATATGGGAAGGAGCACAGGGATGTGCTTCTTTTTTTATGGAAAGGAAAAGGAAAAAATGGGAAAAGAACAGCACAGCGAGCGGGATGCACGGATACGCAGGCAGGAAGAGGAGCGGGCGCGGCAGAAGCGCGAGGCGGAGCGGCGCAGGAAAGAAGAGGAACGCCGGAGAAAAGAAGAGGAAGAACGTAAACGGCAGGAAGAAGAGGAACGTAAGCGCAGGCAGCAAGAAGCGGAGGAGCGGGCAAAGCAGGCGGCGCTGGAAGCAGCGCAATCCGGGTGGCAGCCGCCGCAGGGGGAGGACAAAAAGGCGTCGACGCAGGCTGCACAGTTTGGGTGGCAGCCGCCGCAGGGGGACGACAAAAAGGCGTCGACGCAGGCTGCGCAATTTGGGTGGCAGCCGCCGCAGGGGGACGACAAAAAGGCGTCGACGGAGGCAGCACAGTTTGGGTGGCAGCCGCCGCAGATGCAAAAGCAGGAAGGGGAGAAGGAAGGCGCGCCACAGGCGCAGGGCAAGCCATACGCGCGGACGCTGATGGACAATGTGCTGGCGCACGAGGGAGATACGGGCGACCCGTTTTTGATGGAACTGAACCGTGACAGCTGGGAGCAGGAATACAGGGAAGGCAGGATAAAGGCGTTCAAGGAGGCCGTGGGGCAGTTGGCGGGGCAGCTGATGTCGGGCGAGGTAAAACCGGCGGAAGGGACAGGCAAGCAGGGAAACTGGACGGATGGAGACCTGTCGGATCCGTTTTTGCAGGGGCTGTTTGGGGAGGAAGAACTGAAAAACGAGTTTGTGCAAGGGCAGATGGAACAGTTTATGCCCGCGCTGGAGAGGCGGATCGCGCAGCTGCGGGGCAAGGTGAGCGGGCAGACGGAGGAGGAGCCGCAGCAAAAAGATACGGCGTATGGAACGAATATGGTGTATACTATGGATAAAGACGGCAAAACGGCGTCGACGGAGGCAGCGCAATCCGGGTGGCAGCCGCCGCAAGGGAACGACAAAACGGCGTCGACGCAGGCTGCACAGTTTGGGTGGCAGCCGCCACAGGGGAATGACAAAACGGCGTCGACGGAGACCGCGCAATTTGGGTGGCAACCGCCGCAGGGGAACGACAAAACGGCGTCGCTGGAGGGAGCGCAGTCCGGGTGGCAGCCGCCGCAGGGGAACGACAAAAAAGCGTCGACGCAGGCCGCGCAGTTCGGGTGGCAGCCGCCGCAAGAGCCGAAAAATTCAAACGAAATAGACTGGACACAGGAATATGACGCGCAGCCGCAGGCAGAGCCGCCACAGCCGCCTCCGCCGCAGCCAAAGCCTGAAGGGACGATTTCCAACGAAGCGAATAATAAGACGCAATATACGGATTGGGAAAAATTGCTTAACGATCCGGTCAGCAAAATACTTGCGCCGGTGATCAGTAAGATAGAATCAACATTACAAGGCGCATTGGGAAAAGGCGTTAAGCCTGACGGAACCCCCATTTACAAATACCCGGACTGGACTGATGAAGATATCCGTACATGGTATGAGTCGGCGGGAAGCGTGAATGAGAAGCTGGAAGAAATCAGTTCGCAGATCAGCGGCGTGAAAGACAACCCGGATATCGAAGGGATCGGCGAAGCCGTCTATCTGAGCGAAGATGATGCGGCAAAGGCGTTTGCGGAGATCGCCAAGAACAAGCCGGATTGGGATACAAACGAATATGCGGCGATGATGGTGACGGTAAAAATGCCGCAGACCGACCCGACGGGCAGGATGTATGTGGCGGAACGGACGCTGCTGCTGCCTGTAACGGAAGGGGGAAAGAGCAACGTGATCATGCCTGTGATGGAACAATACCTCAAATTTGCGGGCGTGGTAACATCCGAAGCGGGAATACCTGTTACCGGCGTTTCGTTCATCCACAGCCATCCGGCTCACGGGGGAGGGATTGTGGACGAATTTTCCAATGGGGACAGGATCGTAGGGATGCTGCCGGGTGTTGCGAACATGTACCGTGTGAATGGTGACAGCGGACAGATTTGGCGGTACAACGAATGGGAAGAGCAGATGTACGGAGGGGATTATTGGGATATTAATAAGACCAAAGATTCTGGCGGCTATTTGTACAATAAGACATACAACGGGATCAAAATCAATTAAAGGAGAACACGGATGAAAGAGAAAACGCGCAAGGGGCTTATCATAGCGGGATCGGTCATAGGGGGGATCGCGGCGGCGATCGCTGTGCTGGTGGTGTTGAGCGGCATGGGCGTGATCGAATTTTTGCGTCCGAACCTGATTTTTGATACCTATAAGGGAAAGCCGGTCTACCGGGAATTGGGCGCCGAGGAGGACAGCAGATGGGCGGACATCGTGATCGACGGGGAACTGTATACGCACCGGAACCAAACGCCGTGGCGGGCAAAGGCGGTGGGGGAAGTGATCGGGTATGGCAACTATATGGGGGGCGCGACGCTGCGTGCCTTAAGGGACGACCCGAACAGGGATTATTTGCAGTTGGATACGCAGTGGGGGACAGGAATATACAGCGAGCTTTACCGCCGCGCTTCGATCGACCCGCCGCCGGTAGACGAGCAAACGGTGGATGAGATCAGATTTTATAAAGACGAAGCGGATTATCATGATAGATATAAGGAAAAGTCTGAAATGGAATTTCTGAATTCGACGCGCGACAAAGCAGAGATCAAGCAATTGATTGATGAAATGATCAGGCGTGATGACGAAACTATCGATATAGGGGTGACCGAAAGGTACCTCGGAGTATTGCAATTTTTAAGTGATGAGTATCCGATGCTGGAGTGTTCATTTGTTGTGGTGTCGCTTAGAGAAGGTGGATATAGACTGTTTTCCGCGGTTAGTGACGATGGGGTGGTTTTTACCAAAAATAATGGAGGTATGGTTACAATATCTCCGGAAGCCATCGAGCCGCTGCTCGGGCGGCAGGAGTAAACAGCGATGAAAGAGAAAACGCGCAAGGGGCTTATCATAGCGGGATCGGTCATAGGGGGGATCGCGGCGGCGATCGCTGTGCTGGTGGTGTTGAGCGGCATGGGCGTGATCGAATTTTTGCGTCCGAACCTGATTTTTGATACCTATAAGGGAAAGCCGGTCTACCGGGAATTGGGCGCCGAGGAGGACAGCAGATGGGCGGACATCGTGATCGACGGGGAACTGTATACGCACCGGAACCAAACGCCGTGGCGGGCAAAGGCGGGGGGGGAAGGGATCGGGGATGGCAACTATATGGGGGGCGCGACGCTGCGGGCCTTAAGGGACGACCCGAACAGGGATTATTTGCAGTTGGATACGCAGGGGGGGACAGGAATATACAGCGAGCTTTACCGCCGCGCTTCGATCGACCCGCCGCCGGTAGACGAGCAAACGGTGGATGAGATCAGATTTTATAAAGACGAAGCGGATTATCATGATAGATATAAGGAAAAGTCTGAAATGGAATTTCTGAATTCGACGCGCGACAAAGCAGAGATCAAGCAATTGATTGATGAAATGATCAGGCGTGATGACGAAACTATCGATATAGGGGTGACCGAAAGGTACCTCGGAGTATTGCAATTTTTAAGTGATGAGTATCCGATGCTGGAGTGTTCATTTGTTGTGGTGTCGCTTAGAGAAGGTGGATATAGACTGTTTTCCGCGGTTAGTGACGATGGGGTGGTTTTTACCAAAAATAATGGAGGTATGGTTACAATATCTCCGGAAGCCATCGAGCCGCTGCTCGGGCGGCAGGAGTAAACAGCGATGAAAGAGAAAACGCGCAAGGGGCTTATCATAGCGGGATCGGTCATAGGGGGGATCGCGGCGGCGATCGCTGTGCTGGTGGTGTTGAGCGGCATGGGCGTGATCGAATTTTTGCGTCCGAACCTGATCTTTGATACCTATAAGGGAAAGCCGGTCTACCGGGAGCTGGGCGCCGAGGAGGACAGCAGATGGGCGGACATCGTGATCGACGGGGAACTGTATACGCACCGGAACCAAACGCCGTGGCGGGCAAAAGCGGTAGGGGAAGTGATCGGGTATGGCAACTATATGGGGGGCGCGACGCTGCGTTCCTTAAGGGACGACCCAAACAGGGATTATTTGCAGTTGGATACGCAGTGGGGGACAGGGATATACAGCGAGCTTTACCGCCGCGCTTCGATCGACCCGCCGCCGGTAGACGAGCAAACGGTGGATGAGATAAGATTTTATAAAGACGAAGCGGATTATCATGATAGATATAAGGAAAAGTCTGAAATGGAATTTCTGAATTCGACGCGCGACAAAGCAGAGATCAAGCAATTGACTGATGAAATGAAAATGCGGGATGGTGTTGATCCATTAGGCGCGGGACCCAGCGAATATTTGGGAATATTGCAATTTTTAAGTGATGAGTATCCGATGCTGGATTGTACATTTACCGTATGGTACTGTAGCACAAATGAATATGAACTTTCAAATGCGGTTGAAGATAATGGAGCAGGATTTATTAAGAATCCTTATAACATTGTAAGAGTATCACCCGAAATATTGGAGCCGCTGCTCGGGCGGCAGGAGTAAACAGCGATGAAATGCCCGCAAACCAAAGGCAGGCTGGGAAAAATTTCTTCAGCCTGTTTTTTTATGCCTGTTTTTGGGTATGAATGGAATAGTAAATCGGGGTTCTCCGCGAAAGCCCAATGAAATGGGTTTGTGGAGCAAGGGGACGACGAAGGAAAGGGGACGACGGGCATGAACACATTGTATGAAATATCCGGTATCAAGGGGCGCGAGGTTATCGATTCGCGCGGCAACCCGACGGTTGAGGCGGAGGTATATTTAAAAAGCGGCGCAAAAGGGCGCGCGAGCGTACCGTCCGGCGCGTCGACGGGCGAATTTGAGGCGCACGAGCTGCGCGACGGGGATCCGGGCAGGTACGGAGGCAAGGGCGTTTCGCGCGCGGTAGATAACATCAATACACGTATTGCGGCGGCGCTGCGGGGAATGGACGCATCCAAACAGATCTTGCTCGACCACACGATGATCGACCTTGACGGCACGCCTAATAAGACGGCGCTGGGGGCAAACGCGATCCTCGCGGTCTCGCTGGCTGCGGCAAAGGCTGCGGCGCACGCGCTTAATGTGCCGCTGTTCCATTACCTCGGCGGGGCGATGGCGCATGTGCTGCCCGTGCCCATGATGAATATTTTAAACGGCGGCAAGCACGCGTCAAACAATGTGGATATACAGGAATTTATGATCGTGCCGGTGGGCGCGCCGACCTTCCGCGAGGCGCTGCGCTGGGGCGTGGAAATCTACCATGCGCTTGGCGCGCGGTTAACCAGCCGGGGGCACTCTACAACGGTAGGAGACGAAGGCGGGTTTGCGCCAGACCTTTCCAGCGACGAAGAAGCCATCGAGCTGATCGTGCGCTCCATCGGCGACGCGGGATACAGCACAAGCGACGTGAAGATCGCGCTGGACGCGGCGAGCAGCGAATGGTATGCGGACGGGCAGTATACGCTTTTAAAAAAGCATACACAGCTTACGAGCGGCGAACTCATTTCGTATTGGGAGAAGCTCCTCGCGGCATATCCCATCATCTCCATCGAGGACGGCCTCGGCGAGAAGGACTGGGACGGCTGGAAAACGCTGACCGAAAAGCTGCCGATACAGCTTGTGGGGGACGACCTGTTCGTGACCAACACACAGCGCCTGAAAAAGGGCATCGACATGGAGGCGGGCAATTCCATCCTCATCAAGGTGAACCAGATCGGCACGCTGACAGAGACCTTCGATGCCATCGAAACGGCGCGCAGCGCAGGATTTTCGGCGATCATCTCGCACCGTTCGGGCGAAACGGAGGATACGACCATCGCGGATATCGCTGTGGCGACAGGCGCGGGGCAGATCAAGACGGGCGCGCCCACACGGACAGACCGCGTGGCGAAATACAACCGCCTGCTGCGTATCGAAGAAGAATTGCACAGCGCGGCAAGCTACGCCGGATGGAGTGCGTTCAAAGTAAAATAGGCAAACCAAACATATAAAAAAGGACTGGGTGAAAACCCAGTCCTTTTTTATTCCTTGCCATGTTCGCGCTTGTATTTGCGTTTGGCGTAGATGGCGATGATCTCGTCGATCTCGGCGCGCTCGTCCTCGCTTAAGTCGGAATACCCGACCGGGGAGGAAAGGCCCACCGTCATTTGGTCGACGGGATACGGCACGTCGATGCGCCCCAAAAGGTAATCTACCGACACGTCAAAATAATCGGCTACCTTATCCAGCTTATCGCCGGAGGGGGAGCTTGTGTCCCACTTGCGTATCGTTCCCTGGCCAAACCCCAGCTCGCGCTCTAAGGCTGCGAAGTTGGTGTTTTTTTTCTGGCACAGCTCACGAATGCGTTCCGTAAGTTCCATTTTTCGGCTCACCTTACTAGATGGCAAATTTTCCAAAAATAAAGATTGACAAAAGGAATATTTGCCATTATAATGAGTATTGAGAGGAAAATATGCCATTTAACCCATAGAATAAGCAATGTCGCAGTCAATACTTATACTAATAATAGAATATTTTCCTCTCCATGTCAATAGAAAGCGGGTGGAAATATGATAGCTAAGCTGTATTTCGTAAACGGGCCGTTCGGCTTTTTCAGGAAGTACAAGGTGAATCGACGCGAAGCGGAGAGAGAGGGCCCCCTGGGGGGCAAGGTGAATCCGAGCGTAGGGAGGAGAGAAGGCCCTCCGGGGGGCGAAGCAATGCGTCGTTTACTGGACGAGGTGAGGGAGCTCGCGCACGAGTACGCTATCAAAAGCGTGGAAGTAAAGATCGTGGCGGACGGGGAATCCGGGAGGGGCGAAAGATGATCGTGGAAATACCTGACGCACCGTACATCGCACAGGCGATGGGGACGGGCAACAACACGATGTGGCAGGAGCGCGGCGGCCTGCGGAAGCAAGAAACGACAGGAAAGGGAGTGCGGCGGCATGGCGCGGAAACGGATGATCGACCCGGGGATCTGGCAGAGTGAGGATTTCGCCCGGCTCTCAACCCTTGCCAAGCTTGTGTTTATCGGCCTGTTTTCCAACGCGGACGATGAGGGGCGCGGGCGGGCGAACGCACTGTATTTGAAATCCATATTGTTTCCTTATGACGAGAAATTAAGGGCGGCCGACATGGAAAAGACGCTTCAGGAGATAGCTTCACACATGTCCGTCACCTTTTATACGCATGACGAAAAGGAATATTACGTGCTCGAAAGCTGGAACAGCTTCCAGACGATCAACAAACCCACCGCTTCCAAGATACCGCTGCCGGAGGGCTACCGCAGCGGTGCGGTAGGGGTGCAGCCTAATAAGAAGATAAAGGAAAAAGAAGAAAAGGAAGAAGGGAAAGAGGGGCCGCGCCCTGCAAAGCCTTCCCTTGCCGAGATACGGGCGTATTGTACGCAGCGGCAAAACAAGGTGGACGCACAGCAGTTTTACGACTTTTACCAATCCAAGGGATGGATGGTGGGCAGCCAGAAAATGCGTGACTGGAAGGCCTCGGTGCGCACGTGGGAACGGCGTATGGAAACGGGCAAGGATAAGGACAGGCGTGCGTTCGAGCAGCGGGAATATACGAAGGAACAGCGGGACATGCGCGCTTCGGAAAGCTTTGCCGAGCTTGAAAAGCTATACGGCGGGCAAAACAAATGACCCCCGGCCGGCTTGTGGCTGGCTAGGGGTCAGCGTTGGTAGAACATGGGCTCTACCTCCTATATATGATATCCCGCATCCTGGGATGTAGGATTCTGCCTATAGGATAAACGATTTGGGGGACGTTAAACATGAAAAGGATAAAAAGAATATTATGTATATGCGCGGCGGTATGGACGTTTTGCGCAGGAGGCGCGGCGCTGGCAGGAGGGCTTGACACGGCGGAAGTAACGGAGCTGCGGATCGCAACGACGGACTGCGCATATGCGCTGCGGCCGATGGGCGAGCTGGCGGAGGAAGTGTGCGCGGGGGATACGGTGTACGTGATCCGCGCGGAGCAAGTCGAGGGCTACGCGGGCATGACGGAATATGTACTGTGCAACACGGATGGCGGCCTGCGCTGGCTGTGGGGCGGGTTTACGGGGTACAAGGTGAATGCCGAAGGCAGAGAAGGCCCCCTGGGGGATGATGCACCGGATGGCGCGGAACCTACGGGAAACGGCGGGACGTTCACCATCACAACCTACTGCCCGTGCGAGGAATGCAACAGCGGTTACAGCGGTACGGCGACGGGTACGCAAGTAACGCCCGGGCGAACGGTCGCGGTCGACCCGGCGGTGATCCCGCTGGGGACGCATATATACATCGACGGCGTAGGCTGGCGGGTGGCGGAGGATACGGGCGGCAGGATCAAAGGGAATATCATTGACCTTGCGGTTTCGGGGCACGGTGAATTTGACAAATTCTGCGCGCTGGTACGGTGGTAAACAAAAAGAAGCGCCCCCGGCTGTGGAGCGCTTCATATAAGGAAGAAAATGAAAAAGAAAATTTATAGCTTGTTTATGCTTTTACTATAAATGAGTTATGTGAATAAATGATGTTAAATGAATGAAGAAATTGTTAACAATCGTAACAATTGGGGAAGGCGGGTAAAAAATGCAGGCGATAGAACGGGAATTATACAGGTACGGCGACCTGATGGAGCAGGCGCGTGAGTTAGAGGAGGAGGTACGGGAGCTGGCGGCGAAAAAGATCGAGATCGTGGACAGCATGCTGCGCGCGCCTATGACGGATGGCGTGCGGGTGCAGGGTGGACTGCCGAATGATCCGGTGTATGACGTGGTGGAAAAGCTGGTGGACGTATACGATACGCAGATCAGGGAACTGCTGGGGTGCATTGGGGAGATTTATGCGGCGTATGGGCGCATGAAGGAGCGCATTGACACGGCGGGGTTAAACGAATATGAGCGGCGGTATATCAGGCGGCGGTATGTGGACAGGATCGCGCACGGGAAAGTGGCGGCGGAGATCGGCTACTGCGAGCGGCAGCTTGGGCGGGTGCGCGCGTCGGCGTTGAGAAAGCTTGCGGAAGCGCGCTGAATGTCCGAAAAAGTCCGGCAGATGTCCGCCAAAGTCCGGGGCGGGCGTGGTATGATAGGATCGTAAAAAAATATGGGAAGGAGCACAGGGATGTGCTTCTTTTTTTATGGAAAGGAAAAGGAAAAATGGGAAACGATCAGCACAGCGAGCGGGATGCCCGGATACGCAGGCAGGAAGAGGAGCGGGCGCGGCAGAAGCGCGAGGCGGAGCGGCGCAGGAAAGAGGAGGAACGCCGGAGAAAAGAAGAGGAAGAACGTAAACGGCAGGAAGAAGAGGAACGTAAGCGCAGGCAGCAAGAAGCGGAGGAGCGGGCAAAGCAGGCGGCGCTGGAAGCGGCACAAAGCGGTTGGCAGCCGCCGCAGGGGAACGGCAAAACGGCGGCGACGCAGGCGGCACAGTTCGGGTGGCAGCCGCCGCAGATGCAAAAGCAGGAAGGGGAGAAGGAAGGCGCGCCACAGGCGCAGGGCAAGCCATACGCGCGGACGCTGATGGACAATGTGCTGGCGCACGAGGGAGATACGGGTGACCCGTTTTTGATGGAACTGAACCGTGACAGCTGGGAGCAGGAATACAGGGAAGGCAGGATAAAGGCGTTCAAGGAGGCCGTGGGGCAGTTGGCGGGGCAGCTGATGTCGGGCGAGGTAAAACCGGCGGAAGGGACAGGCAAGCAGGGAAACTGGACGGATGGAGACCTGTCGGATCCGTTTTTGCAGGGGCTGTTTGGGGAGGAAGAACTGAAAAAGGAGTTTGTGCAAGGGCAGATGGAACAGTTTATGCCCGCGCTGGAGAGGCGGATCGCGCAGCTGCGGGGCAAGGTGAGCGGGCAAACGGAGGAGGAGCCGCAGCAAAAAGATACGGCGTATGGAACGAATATGGTGTATACTATGGATAAAGACGACAAAAAAGCGTCGACGGAGGCAGCGCAATCCGGGTGGCAGCCGCCGCAGGGGAACGACAAAAAGGCGTCGACGGAGGCGGCGCAGTTCGGGTGGCAGCCGCCGCAAGAGCCGTTGCCAGAATCGTTTCATTCTTTAGATGACCTGCGTAAGCTGGTGCCGAACGAAGTTGTCAAAAGCCTGTTCGATATTGGAGTGATGCAGGAAGCGTGGGACAGCATGACCAAGGAGCAGCAGGACGCTGTGCTGAGGCCGTGGGTGCAGGGCAATGAATATGAGCTTTCACCTGGCGCACAAAAGACGATAGATAATGTCCGGGATGTTATGCACAGCGTGATGATGGGGGACGACGATACGCGCGCGAAGGTGCTTATGGGGATCGGAATGTTTTCCGACTCGGTATCGGCAGCCCGATTTTTGAGCCAGCCATTTAATAATGAGATGCTGCAACAGATCGAGGCGGCGGCCGTGCGTAAGGCATTTGCGGATTTGGGCTTTGAGGGGACGCTTCCGGCGGACAAGCTGATCGAAGCATCGCAGGTAGTCAACGCAATCGCGGGCATGCAGGTGGATGAAAACGGCGTTTGGCACTCAACGGGTACGGGGCTTTTCAATGTGGAGGGCGGCTATGCCGACGAAATGGATAAATTTGCCGAGGGCGTATTGGGCTTTGATTTGAAAACGGACACCGTGCCGTTTAGCGTAATGGATAAAAATAATAAGGAACATCATTATCAATTGCGCGGCTGGAGCGGCGGTTACGGCTCGCTGTTCGGCGGGGAATTCGGACTTTATGAGGAAGTAGGTAAGGGTGATTGGGCGAAAGTGGACGACAACCGCTTTCACATCGATCTGACAGTGAAGGACAAGCAAGGGAACGAATTATTTACCTACAGCTCAGGGGACGAGATATTCTGGCAATATGCGGCGATGCATCCGGAGGATATGGCCGGTCTGCTGCGGGAAAAAGGGTATTCCCCGCAGGAAGCGGATAACATCGCGCATAAGTTAAACGCGGGCGACGTGGTGGTCGAGGGACGGCTGACGGGAAAGAGCAAGGACGACGTACCTTATCTGCGGGCCATGACGCAGGCGATCGGCGAGCAAAACAAACAAAACGTACAAGACGCCCTGCTGTCCGGTCCGTTTGGGGGACTGGGTTACGCGCTGGGAGGCGAGGCAGAGCAGATCAAGGCTACGGACGGAGGATACACGGCGGACGGCATGCCGTATGTGGTCATCAGCTTCAACCAGCCGTGGTATATGGGAGGAAAGAAAAAATGAACGGACGAAAGAAGATTTTAGCGGTGGCTGTATGCGCCGCGCTGTGCGTGGGTCTTGCGGGCTGTACGCTCATCGAAAGCGCGGTGGGCATCGCGGAGGGAACGAAAAAACTGCTTACGCCCAAGAGCGACGAGAAAGAATATATCTACGACGAGAATCTGAAAGTACTCGGCCTTGACGAATTCTACATCTATGAGGACGGGAAACCCGTCCTCACGACAGAAGAGATGGGAAACCAGGATTTTAGCCCTGCGGATCCATATTCGGAATATTACGGGGAACGGTTCGAGGGGCAGCCGTACGACCTGCGGGGACATGCATTTGGGACGAAACATGGAATCGGTATAGGAAGCACGATGGAAGAGATGGTTGAGGCATACGATGGATACGCGTTTGCATGGCGCAGAAAAGAGCCAGGGGGAATAGACACTTTTGATCTTTCCATCGAACAGATCGCAGAGATGGTAAAGGAAGCGCCAACGGATGAAATTGTGGGATTTTATACAGAAATCTTTATCACGAAAGATGGACAGAAGTTGACAACTGCCGGATTTATGAACTACTTGGAGAACGATATTCATGTGAATGGGCAGTATGTGGTGAACCATATGGACGAGTATTTTGAGCAGGCATGGAGTTTGTATATAGCAGTCGAAAATGGAATTGTAGTTGGCTGGTCTATTGGGAACGAAATGTGACGTCAGAGGATAAAGCAGGCGGGAGGAACGGTATGTGAACGGACGAAAGAAGATTTTGGTGGTGGCTGTATGCGCCGCGCTGTGCGTGGGTCTTGCGGGCTGTACGCTTATCGAAAGCGCGGTGGGCATCGCGGAGGGAACGAAAAAACTGCTTACGCCCAAGAGCGGCGAGAAAGAATATATCTACGACGAGAACCTGAAAGTACTCAGTCTCGACGAATTCTACATCTATGAGGACGGGAAACCCGTCCTCACGACAGAAGAGATGGGAGAGACAGCGTTTAGCGGTGGGAATCCATATTCCGAATATTACGGGGAACGGTTCGAGGGGCAGCCGTACGACCTGCGGGGGCACGCGCTGGAAACCAAGCGCGGGATCGGCAAGGGAAGTACGATGGACGAAGTGGTTGAGGCATATGATGGATACGCGTTTGGGTGGCGTTCCAGAGAGCGCGGCGTAATTGATACCTTTGATCTTTCTATTAGCCAGATTGCGGAAAGGGTAAATGAGATACCTAAGGATGAAAATGTATCATTTTATACAGAAATCTATATTACGAAAGATGGACAAAGACTGTCTACGGGGGGATTCCGTAAATATCTGGACGACGATATTCATGTGAATGGGCAGTATGTGGTGAACCACATGGACGAGTATTTTGAGCAGGCGTGGAGCCTGAGATTTGGCATTGAAAATGGAGTCATTACAGGATTTTCAATCGAGAACGAAATGTGACGTCAGAGGATAAAGCAGGCGGGGGGAACGGTATGTGAACGGACGAAAGAAGATTTTGGTGGTGGCTGTATGCGCCGCCGTTAATTTATTAGGACTGTGAGGGAAAATGAAAGAAAATTCAGACTGTAATATAGGAAAAACTGCTTTTTATACGTGGCTTTTTTTGTATTGACAGCAGGTTTTATTGTTATGGGCCTGTTAAGCTATTTTATAAATTCGCCTGTATATTTTGTGCTTCTTTTGGCAGCTCTACCGGTTATATGTATGGATATGAAGAATTCCCAAAATAGAGGCGATTAAAGCCTTATGCATTGTATTGGCGATCGAGGGGATATCTAGTTTGACGCTGACAGGGTATCTGATTGTACCGTTGTCGATGGTTTATCTGGCAAATAAGAAATATACAAACGGAAAGACGGTTGCGGATTATTATGTATACGAATAAAAAATCTAGCTAAACAATATGGTGTTTTCACTAATCACGCGGCTTAAGGGTTGGCTGATGAAATAGCGGTAGTAACTATCGCTAAATGCTTTGTAACCAAAATACGCGAACAAGAGTTCCGGTAGCATGGCGGTTAAGTTTTCGACAATGAAAAGCGAAATATTTTGCGGGGTAGCCTCCGGCAGCCCTACAGACAGGTTGGCGAGAACCGAAACGATCAGCGCAATGGAAGAAGCAATTCTGAAAAGGGCGTACGCTACTGCTACCCATCTGGCAAAAGGAATGTTTTGCCCGCGTACTGTGCGAAAAGTGAGTAAAATAGTCGTCAAAAGGATTGCCAGTATTGTAAGCAACAAAAAAACAAAAGCAATATCCGACGACGTATGCGTGAAAGAAAGGCCGGACAACATAAATAAAAGATAATATACAACCAGCAAGTAAAAGGAGATAGTAAAAAATATAACGCGGTATTTGCGCAACAAGAGCAAAGCAACGCACAAAAATGTGAAGTATAGTCAATAGAGTGGACAGAAAAAAGTGAAGATAATTAGGGGAAACGAGCATCAGCTTCATCGGGAGTCAAATAACCAAGAGAAGAATGGGGACGTTTGGCATTGTAGAAGGCTTCAATATAGGAAAAAATAGCCAACTTTAAATCGTGAAAAGAAGAGTAGCTTCTACGGTTAGCTTCTTCCTTTTTCAGATATTTGAAAAAAGATTCACATACAGCATTGTCAAACGGATATCCTTTCTTGGAAAAAGACTGAACAATATTAAGGGAGTCCAAAAGACTACGGAAAGCAAAAGCGGTATATTGAGTTCCACGGTCAGAGTGAAACATCAGACCCTTGGGAGCGCTGCGGGCGGCATAAGCTTTACGGAAAGCAGTGATCGTAAGGTCCACATCCTGTTTGGAAGACAGGTGCCAAGCAATGACCTTGCGGGAAAAAAGGTCAATGACAACGCAAAGATAATACCATTTTCCGCCAGCCCGCAGATAAGTAATATCACTCACCCAAACAAGATTAGGGGCATTTTGAGTAAAGCTTTGGCGGAGACGGTCGGGACAAAGGCTGTCATCGGAACGACAGAAATAATGTCTGGGGTGAGCAGTAGACATTTTTGGTAAATGCATAGAGCGCATCAGGCGGTACACTCGTCCAACGCTGATGCGGACGCCATAGTCACGCTGGAGGACATGGTGGATTTTATAGGCGCCAAGGCGTTTGTCATAATCAGCATAAATAGTAAGGATAAGGCGTCGAAGATCCTGATTAAGAGAAACACGGGGAGCGGGAGGAGAATAAAAATGCTTGTAGTAAGTGCTTCTATTGACATTCAGGACACGGCAAAGCGTTTGAATACGGTGCTGAAAACGGAGCCTGTGGACAGCGTCTAATCGTTGTTTGAGTGAGGCGTGAATATGGCAATCGCTTTTTTTAGGATAAGGTTTTCTTCTTCGAGCTGTGCATTCCGTTTTTGGAGTTCCTTAACCTGTTTGGCAGTAAGGACTTCACCGTCGTCGACCTGAACGGTAGAATACTGCTTGATCCACTTGCCAAGGGCGGATTGAGAAACGCCGTACTCTTTACAGAGTTGGGTCTGTGTTTTGCCATTTTGGAAAAGAGATACGAGAGACTTTTTAAAATCATCATCGTATTTTTTGAAGTTATTTGCAGCCATGAAAGAACCTCCTTTTTGTGTCTCTTTTATTGTAATAGACTGTTTACTTTTATGTCTACTTTTTTAGTATAGATCCAAAACAGGGAACTGGCGCGCATGAGGCAGGAACAGAAGAACAGGGAAAGCACGCCGGGCAGCGTCCGCACGCGCGGCATGGAGGTGGAAGACCCGTTCCTCGTGGAACTGATGAAGTAAAGAAGAAAAATGAGGCCCCCGGCAAAGCCCAATGAAGCGAAGCGGAATGGGTTTGTTGGGGAAAAGGAGGAAGCGCCTGAAAGAGGAAAAAGGCGGCTTCCGACGCGAAAGGAGAATAAAAAACGATGGCAGTAAATTTAGCACACAAATACAGCAACAAAATGGCTGAAAAATTCACGAAAGAAAGTTATGTGGCGGGCAACGCCTCCACAGACTATGATTTCGCGGGCGTGAAATCGATCTCGATCTATACGCCGCAGACAGTTGATCTAAACGACTACAAGCGCGAAGGGCAGAACCGTTTCGGTACGCCGGGCGAGCTGCAGGATACGATCCAGGAGGTCGAGCTTTCACAGGACAAGGGCTTTTCCATCACCATTGACCGCGGCAACAACGAAGACCAGATGAAGGCGAAGAACGCGGCAAAAATGCTCAATGCGCAGATCAAAGAACAGGTGGTTCCGTTTATGGACAAATACACTTTAAGGCGCTGGGTAGAGCTTGCGGGTACGATCGAAGGTCTTAGCGCGGCGCCCACGCGCGACACGATCGTGGAAAAAATCTTCGACGGGGCAAAGGCGCTGGATAACGCGCTCGTGCCCGACCAGGACAGGATCCTTTACATCCCGACGACGTATTACAACATGCTGCGCCTTTCCAAGGAATTCCTCGCGGTGGATACTCTCGCGGAGAAGGCTCTTTCCAAGGGCTATGTGGGCATGATCGCGGATATGAAGGCGATCAAGGTTCCCGACGTATACTTCCCGGAGGGCGCGTATTTCCTGATCACTTTCAAAGGCTCGGTCTTAAATCCCAACAAGATCAAGACCATCCGCGTGCTGAGCGAGGTAGCGGGCATCGACGGCAACGTGCTGGAGGGCAGGAATTATTTCGACGCGTTCGTGCTGGGAGCAAAGGCAGGCGGCGTATATGCGGCGGTTGACGGTTCCAAGGTGCTGGCGGCGCCGAAGATCACGGTTTCTTCCGGCAGCGCGGCGATCACGGCGGTATCGGGCGTGACCTTCAAGTATACGCTGGACGGCAGCGACCCGCGCTATTCCAAATCCGCCAAGCTGTATACGGCGGCGGTAACGCTGGAAGCGGGACAGACGATCAGGGCGTTCGCGGAAAAGGCGGGCAGCTACAGGAGCGGCGTCGCGGAAGCGAAAAACGCGTAAGAAAAGCGAGAAACGAAAAAAAGAGCGCCCTGGGGCGGGAACGACCGCCCAAAAGGTTCGCCTCCGCCTTAAGGCGGAGGCGGACTAATAGGGCGTAAAGCGACGCGAAAGGGAGGAAATAAAATGGCGGTAACGCAGCAAACGATGACGGTGGGAGGACTGCTGAAAAGGGCGATGTCGCTGATGGGCGAGGAAGGAAAATACGAGAGCGGATACGCGCCGTTTGTAGCGGATATTGTGAACCAGCTTTTAGCGGACTGCTTTGACATCAACAACTCGATCCGCGAAAACGCAGGCAAAACGCCGCTGGCGTCTGTCCCGTACGTTACAAAAACGGAAGATGAGTTGCCTTATGAGTATGAAACGCTGGCAAGCATCATGGTATATGGGCTTGCGTACTGGCTTTTGTTCCAGGACGACGAAAACGACAAGGCAAATGCGTGCAACATGATGTATGAGCAAAACAAGATACGCTTTACCAAGGCGGCGTACGCCGACGTTGCGGATAACTATTGAGGTGGCGCGATGGGAAGAATATTGCCGAGCGGATCGGCGACAAAAAAAATGGAACTGGCAAATTTTCGTGGCGTGGACTTCAATTCGGAGCTGGGCGCGGTAGACCCGTCGAGGTCGCCGGATTGTGTGAACATGATCTCCGAACAGAGCGGACGGCCGGTCAAGCGGTTCGGGTATGAAAAGCTTTTACAGCTTCCGGGGAAGATCAACGGGATCTTCCGTTTGGTGCAAAAGGGCGTGGTAAAACGGTTGATCCATTGCGGGACAAAGCTTTTCCTGTGGAGGGACGACAACACGACGCAGGAACTGTACGCGGCGATGAACGACCAAAGGAGCACAGCTTACCAGATGAACAGCAAGCTGTGGATCCTCGACGGCAAGGCGCTGCTGCGCTACGACGGGACGAGCGTGGTCACCGCGCAGAGCGTTGCGTATGCGCCGACGACACGCGTCCGCTGCGCGCCCAGCGGCGGCGGGGAAAGTTACGAGCCGGTGAACCTTTTGTCAAGCACGCGCGTCAATGAATTTTTTGCGGACGGCAAGACGCAGGTGTTCCAGCTGGACGCGCCCAATATCGATAATGTGACCAAAGTGGAACAGCTCAATACGAACGGGGATTGGACGGCGGTCGGTTTTGCCG
The DNA here is from genome assembly GCF_900087015.1 of Christensenella timonensis. Classification (NCBI taxonomy): domain Bacteria; kingdom Bacillati; phylum Bacillota; class Clostridia; order Christensenellales; family Christensenellaceae; genus Christensenella; species Christensenella timonensis. Next base: position 2,055,785 of record NZ_FLKP01000002.1, on the reverse strand, counting down.
CATTGAGCCAGGACGATAAGAAAGCGGGCCGCGTAAAGCTGAACAGTATACCGCCTGAAAGCAGCACCGGCAGGGATAACGTACGCATTACATACACAAAAAGCGTGGCGGGAAACGCGGACAAGATCAACAAATGTACCACGGGCATCACGTGGGGGATCGGCGGCTTCAACCGCTTGTTTATCACGGGGAACCCGGACGCTGTGAACGTCGACTATTATTCGGAGATGACGACGGATACGCGTAACGCGCCGACCTATTTCCCGGACGTCGGATATTCCCTTGTGGGGCAGGACAATACAAGGATTATCGGTTATTTGCGCAGCGGGGAAAACCTTGCGATCTTAAAAGAGGACAACGACCAGGACGCGACGGTGTTTTTGCGCTCGGCGACGATGGACGAAAGCGCGCAGACGGTCATGTTCCCCACCAAAACAGGAATCGCGGGCGTGGGCGCGGTCTCGCCGTTTTGCTTGAAAGACCTGCGCGACGACCACATGTTTTTATCGGGGCAGGGCGTATTCGCCATCACGACAAACGCGGTCACATCCGAGCGCTACGCGCAGCCAAGGAGCGAGCTTGTAAACCGCAAGCTGACAAAGGAACCCAACCTTGCAAAGGCGGTGGCAACGGAACATGACGGGTACCTGTACGTCGCGGTGAATTCGCATGTGTATGTGGCGGACGCTTCGCAGCGGTCGTATGTTGGGAAAAACGGCGAACAATACCAATACGAATGGTATTACTGGGAAAACGTACCTGTGCGCTGCTGGTTCATCGAAAACGACAGGCTGCTGTTTGGCACGGACGACGGGTGCATCATGCGCTTTTACAATGCAAAACGCTCGGATTCTTACAGCGACGACGGGCAGCCGATCTATGCAAAATGGACGACGCCGGAGCTTGCGCTCGGCACGTATTCCAAGTATAAGACCATACGCCATGTATACACGAAGCTGAATCCGTACGCGCGTTCGAGCGTGAAGGTATATATGAAGGAAGACGGCGCGTTTATGCTGATCGATGACAAAACGGCGGATATCATGAGCTGGGAGGATATCGATTTTAACCGCTTCACGTTCAATACGAATACGGACGTCAACGTGATCCATACCAAGATCAAGGCGAAAAAAGTGGTGACCACACAGTTTAAGTTTGAAAACGGCGTCTTAAACGAGGCGTTTGGCTTGTATGGCGCGGTGGTCTATTACGACCTCAAGTCAAATGTGAAATAGGCACTTCAAAAGAAAAAGTGCGGCTGAAAGGAGCATAATACATGGCAATTCAGGATTTGAAATTCAAGGAAGGGGACTTTTCCGGCAAGGATGTGGAAAGCCTGCCGGACAACCCGTCCGTAGAGGGGATCAGCGCGGCGCAGCTAAAGGCGCGGTTCGATCATATCGCGAAAATGATGGTCGCGCTGGGAAAATACAATGAACTGGTCGACGCTTTGAGCGCGGAGGCGGGCGCGGGGGAAATCGGGACAGTCGCGATACCGGGCGTGTCCGGTGCGGATGTACAGGCAGTGCTAGAAAACCTCAAGGCTTTGGGCGACGCAAACAAGGCGGAGCTTCTGGAGCGCATTGAAGAGCGTATTCCCAAAGAGGACATCGTACAAATGCGCGGGCGGAGCGAAACGCAGGTGATGAGCCAGAAGGCGGTCACGGACGCGATCGACGCCGGAGGCGGCGGAGGCGGCGGGGGCGGGGAGTTTGAGCCGGTCGGCTGCATGAAGTTTTTTGCGGGCGAGACGCTGCCGGACGGGTACCTTTGGTGCGACGGGCAGAGCTATCCGGCGAACGGGGTATACAAGAAGCTTTTCGAGGCCGTCGGTACGCGGTATAACCAAAGCGGCGATGCGGAGGGCACCTTCCGCGTGCCGGACATGCGCGGGCGCGTGGGCGTCGGCAAAGACGCGGGGACGTTTGACGCGCTGGGAAAGACGGGGGGCGAAGAGACACAGAAATACGGATTGGAAAACGGTTATGCAAAAGTTTCTTTCCAATCATCAGGGAATCCGGTGGGGACAAGGATTCGTATGGGAAGAAAATCAATCGCGCAATCCGAATCGCCGCAAATGCAATTTGTTCTAAAACCAGATTCTTATACGGGCGAAACGGCAACGGCTTTTGATATGGCTACGCCTTTGGGCGGCACAACCGACGAAGATAATAATCTCCAGCCCTACCTTGTGTGTAACTATATCATTAAGTTTGACCGCAGCTACGAGGAAATCGGTGTGAGTGCACCGCCCGTGATTTGGGACTTTGCTGTTTCAGATTGGCAGGAACAAGAGGGCGGCGGGTATGTGCTTTCGATCCCCGAGAGCGAACACCGCCGGGGGCAGCATTGCGTGTTGACGGCGCTTTACGATACCACGGAAGCGGGTAAGCTCAAGGCCGTGCTGTTCGAGATGGAAAAGAACGAGGCGGGCGATATATGGGTCTATTCGGACAGCGCGTTTGCGGGCAAGGCGTACATCGACCGGGTATACATGGTGAGCGCGGGCCGCGTGCTGTCCGTCAACGGGCAAACGCCGGATATGGACGGGGACGTGGCGGTCACGGAGGTTGGGAACGCACAGAAGCTGGGCGGAAAAACGGAAAACCAGTTACAGGTGGCGCACGCGCAGGTAGCGGTGAGCGCGGACAAATTAAACGGGCAGTATCCAACGTATTACGCAAAGCAAGCCGACCTTAACGCGCTGGCCGCATTACCGGCTGTAAGAATGATCAACGAAATATCCACGCTGACCTATACGACCAATACCTGTTGGGACGACGGCAAAAACATCCATATCAATATTGCCTGTTATCATCCTAACGGGGTCAATATACCGTCCGGCGGATCGGTTGGGAATATAGCAAATGTTGCGCAAATACCAGACCGAAAATATGTTGCCCCGGCGAATGCGGATGCCGGTACATCAGACGCTATATCTTGCATGGCCAGCATATCCACGGACGGCATCATCTATGTGAATACCGGGGGGAGCGTACCAGTACAGGCGCTGCAATTCCACTTGGTATATCCAAAACATAATTAGGAGGAAACGCTATGAGTATCAAAACGACAAAACCGGTGGAGGACGCGGCGAAGCTGGGCGGGAAGCTGCCGGCATATTATGCAACGAAAACAGAAATAGAAGCAAAAATCCCATTGACACGCTTGAACGAAACGCCGAGCGGGACGATAAGCGCTTTAAGCGGGAATGCCTATCTTGCATCATGGCAACGCCGTAACGGATGGGTAAGATTAGCTGCATATGTCAGTGGCGCGTCTGTGGCAAATAATACCCAGTGGCTACAGATTGTCGGGAACGGCTTGCCATTTGCGGGGTCAGGCTGCGGATTATGTACGCTTGCAGGCGGAGGAACCGCTATGGCATTGATCAAGATCACGGCGGGCGGATCGATCACGGTGGAAAACAGCGCGGGATCGGCAATGACCGGATTGGTGTTTGATATTACATTGCCTGCACAAAACCCGTGATGAAAGGGAACGTTGAAATTTTAGGGAGGAGCAAACAATGGCAGTAGATTTACAAAAGATGATGGAGGAAGGGCTTGCCAAGAGCGGCGGCGGGTATGAGGAACAAATCAAGGAATACCAGAATTCGCAAAAGGCGGAAGAACAGGCTTTGCAGGCACAACAGGCGTTACAGCAGGTCAAACTGCAAAAGGACAAGCAAAATTCGCAGCAGGACGCCTATGTCGCAAAGCGTATGGCGGAAAAAAATATGCCGCAAATGCTGGCTGCGCAGGGGCTCACGGGAGGCATGGCGGAAACGACGGCCTCCAATATCTTCAATGACTACCTGAAATCGAATACGGCGGCGGAGAACAGGTATTCGACGGCAAACAGCGAGCTGCAGAACAGTTATACGACAAACAGCGCGGCGCTGAAGACCAAATATTCGCAGCTTCTGAGTGAAGCGCGTCAAAAACAGAGGGACGATGCGTTTGCAAGAGCACAATGGGCGCACCAAACGTCAGTCGAGGAAGCAGAACGCAAACGCAAAGAAGAAGAAGCCAAGCAGGCGCAGGCAGCCAAAGGCGGGAGCAAAGGCAGTTCGGGAGGACACAGTGTAGCGTCGATCCAGCAGTTGCTCAACAACGCGGGCTACGCCCTTGACGTAGACGGGAAATGGGGCCCGAATACGGCTACCGCGGTAAGAAGGTACCAAATGGATCATGGACTCACCATGGACGGGATCGTTGGCAGGAACACCTGGGCATCGCTGAATGGATAGGAAGGTGGAAACATGTTTGAATACATAAAGGATTACAAGCTGCAATTCAGCGGGGCGCTTACGCCCCGGCGGACGACAAAAAGGATCTTGCTGCACCATACGTCGGGCGGCGATGCGGAAACGGTGGCGGGCATCCATGCCTACCACCTGTCAAAGGGACACAAGGGGATCGACTACAACATTTGCGTGGAACGGGACGGCAGCGTGGCGTGGGGGCGCGGGCTTACGTATTGCGGCGGCTCGGTCAACAATTCGGCGGCGGGAACGCGGTGCATGAACGACGATTCCGTAGCGATTGCCGCGCTGGGGGATTTCGAGCACAACAGCATGCCGGATATACAAAAAGAAGCGCTCAAGCGTGTGGCGCGCGACGTAGCGCGGTATTACGGGCTGGTGGAGGTCAAGGGGCATAACGAGGTCGCGGGGCGCGGCTATACCGACTGTCCCGGCAGGTATTTCCCGCTCGACGAGGTGCGCTCGTATGCCGCGGGCAGCCGTGAAGAAGAAAAAACGCAGGCAGCGGAACCCGGAGTAAACGTCCCGGAGCTGAAACGCAACTTAAGGCTGGCGTCCCCGCTCATGCGCGGCGGCGACGTACAGGCTGCGCAGGGCCGCCTTGCATACCACAAGGCGCAGCCGGGCAGCATCGACGGGATATACGGCGAAAAAACAAGGGCCGCGGCCATACGCTTCCAAAAGGCGCGGATCGCCGAAGGGTACGACCTCGGGACGGACGGCGCGGACGGCGTGGTCGGGCCTAAGACATGGGCCATCTTATGGCAGGGATAAAAGGGGGAAGGAGCATGAAAAATATTAATTGGAAGGTAAGGGTACAAAGCGGGGCGTTTTGGGTAGGCGTGATTGGCCTTATACTGACACTACTGTACTACATTTTTGATCTTGTGGGGTTTATTCCCGCGTATTCGCAAGAGCAGGTCGTCAACGTGGTCATGATGGTGGTGCAAATCCTGTCCTTTATTGGGATCGTCACCGACCCGACGACCAAGGGCGTTTCGGACAGCGAGCAGGCGATGGGGTACGAAAAACCGAAGGAGTGAGGACATGGACATCATTGGGCAGCTCATCACGGAGCAGGCGGTGGGCGCGTTGTTTGCGGCCGGTATGGGCCTGCTGGGTTTTTTGTGCGGCGCATTTTTAAAGCGCGCCAAAAAAGCGAGGGACGAGGATACCGCCATCAAGGCGGGCCTCGTCGCGCTTTTGCGCACGCACATCATCCAGGAATGCGACAAATGCGCGGACAGGGGATATGTGCACATTTACAACCTGGAAAACGTAAACGACATGTACGAGGTGTACCACAGCCTGGGCGGCAACGGCACGATCACGGCTATGGTGCAGGCATTGAACAAAATGAAACGGGCATGAGGCATATGGCTGCGTGGGAAAATGGAACGGTAAAAATAAAGAGCCACAAAAAAGGCCAATGCGTTTTGAAAGGGAGGAAAAGGATATGATGCTTGAAGATATTTCGAGATGATGGAATACCATCGAATTTCATTCCGATAATGGCGTGATACTGACAAATAGTGTCGGAAATGCGTTAAAAACGCTTATATGCGGAGCAGGGGATCCATCAAATGGGAATATAACAGTTCTTGGAAATTATCAGAATTCATGTGGTCTGAGATCCACAACGCCATTCTATATTGGTAATGGGGCGGGAAATGCTGTGCAAACATTGTTTGCGTCTAATGTAACAGGTTCGGCAAAACGATTAAAAGAGAACATTAAGCCTTTAACAGATGAGGAAGCGCACAAAATATTAACTATGCTACCCGTATCGTTCACGTGGAAAAAAGACAGCCCGTTTTGCGGCGATAGTATTTCCTTTATCGCCGACGATGTGGCAGAGATCGATGAACGGTTTGTGTACCACTCTATGGACGAAAGGGGCAATAGGCAGGTTGAGGGATTGCAAGTTAATCCATTTTTAGCAGCGTATGGATTATTACTGAAAGAGCATGAGAAAAGGCTTGAAGAATTGCAAAAAAAAGTTGAGAAATTCGCTGCTTTATCTAATTTATTGATTGAAAAGGGCGTGTGCACGCAAAAAGAGATCGACAATTTATAGAAGGAAAACAAAAAGGCTGCCTATGGGCAGTCTTTTTGTTTTTGGTGGACCACCAGGGACTCGAACCCTGGACACCCTGATTAAGAGTCAGGTGCTCTAGCCAACTGAGCTAGTGGTCCAAATATTGTGACGATGGAGCGGGTGATGGGAATCGAACCCACGCATTCGGCTTGGAAGGCCGACGCTCTACCATTGAGCCACACCCGCATAAACGACCTCTTGCAGGGTACGTTCACCAGGAACGATCCGGGGCCCCCGCAAAACTAACAAGTTTCGATCGCCGACAATTTGGGGCCCTACAAAACTAACAAGTCTCGATCGCCGACAATTCGGGGCCCCCGCAAAAGCCCAACACAGTGGGTTTTGTGGGGCGGAGGAGCAACCGTCCGCTAAGCGATGTTTCGCGCCCGCGAAACGAGCCAAAGGACGGATTGTGACGATGGAGCGGGTGATGGGAATCGAACCCACATAGCCGGCTTGGGAAGCCGGTGCTCTGCCACTGAGCTACACCCGCATTTCATTTTTCGGGAGCCCCGCCGCTCAAAAGATTTGTTCCCGCCCACAGACGGGAACAACCTTTCAAACATTCCATGGAGCGGAAGACGAGATTCGAACTCGCGACATTCGCCTTGGCAAGGCGACGCTCTACCACTGAGCCACTCCCGCATGAGATACCTATTTGATTGATTGGTGCGGGCGAAAGGACTCGAACCTTCACGCCTGGGGCACTAGATCCTAAGTCTAGCGCGTCTGCCAATTCCGCCACGCCCGCGTCAATCCGCGTCCGTAACGCGCAAAAATTATTATATAGATTTTTCATAAAAATGTCAAGCAAAAAACACAGAAAAAAAGTCAAATCAAACCATGCGCAGGCCGGAGCATTCCTGTTCCAGTTTTGTCTTGCGTTCCTTCCAATCGGGCATATGCTCCACCAAAAAAGCGCGGAACTCGGGCCCGTGATTGGGATGCACCAGGTGTATGAGCTCGTGCAGCACGACATATTCGATACATTCCGCCGACGCGCACATCAGGTAATAGTTGAGGCGGATGGTGCGTTCCTTGCTGGTGCAGCTGCCCCACAGGGTCTGCATCTTGCGCACCTTTACCACGGGTTTGCGGCCGTCGTCCCCGCATACGAGGGGATACCACTTGTCCACATACCCGGCAAAGGTCTCCGCGGCCTGCTGCTTCCACCAGCTTTCCACGACTTCCTTGTGTTTTTCAGGATCGGTGCAAAAAACAGTGATGCTGTTGCCGTTGAGGGCGACGCCCGTCCGCCGGTCTTTCACGACCTCGAACGAATATTCGCTGCCCAAAAACTGTACCGTATTCGTATTCTCGGCCTTCTGGAAATTCCGGATATGGCTTTCGATCCAGCCTTTTTTGGAATTGACGAACTCATAGATGCGCGATTCCGCCGTCCCGTAGGGCGCGCTCACGCACACGCGGCCGTCGCGGCACACGCGCAGCCGGATGTTTTTCATGGTTTTTTTACTGATTGAGACCTGAACCAGGCTCCCGTCTGATAAACTGATTTTCATAAGCACCTCTTTATACCATCCTATTATAGCACAAAATGCGAGCCCTTGCATGAAAAAAGAAGCTTTCACAGCGAAAGCTTCCGTCATTGGCAGCATGCTGTCGTTTATTCCCCTTCGTCCGGATCCTTTTTGAGCGGCCCTTTGCCCAGCATATCGAGCAGGCCGACGAATTCTTCTTCGGGCATAGGATGCGCGTATAAGAAGCCCTGTACGACGATATCGTAACCGATCTTTTTTAAGAAATCCGCCTGCGCCGTCGTTTCCACACCCTCGGCCACGACGGTGATCTCCAGCTTTTGCGCCATGTCCTCGATGCTCGAGATCACGATTTTTTCGCGGTCGCTGTCGAGGCGCTGCGTAAAGAAGCGCTTGTCGAGCTTGATCACGTCGACAGGCAAGGTGCGCAGCAAATTGAGCGAGGAATAACCTGTGCCGAAATCGTCGATGGTCAGGCGGAAGCCGGCGTCCTTTAGCTCGTGCATGCGCGCGACGATCAGCTCGTCGTTATAGGTGAGTGCGCTTTCGGTAAGCTCGATCTCCAAAAGGTCGGTGGAAATATCGTATTTTTGTATGATGGACAAAAGCTGCTCCACAAAATCGGTGCGGTACATATTAAGGCGGGAGAAGTTGACCGCGATGGGAACGACGTTTTTGCCCTCGTCAAGGCGGTTGCGCAAAAAGATGCACACATGCTCGAACACGTGCATATCCAGCTTGACGATAAAGCCGTTTTTCTCGAACACGGGGATAAACACACCGGGGTTCATAAAACCGCTGTTGGGGGAACGCCAGCGTACGAGGGCCTCCGCCGCGAGGGGCTGTTCGGTGTTCAGGTCGTATTTCGGCTGGTAGTAGACCAGGAATTCGCCGTCCTTGAGCGCGCTTTCCATATCGTTTTCCAACTGCTTTTCACGCAGCATCTCCGCGTTCATTGCGTCGCTGTAAAAAGCATAGAAAATATGGGAATTGTGCTTGATGCTGTTTTTGGCGATCTTGCTGCGGTCGCTCATGCGCGTCACGTAGGTGTCGCCGGGCTCGACCTGGTAAACGCCGTACGAAAGCAGCAGGTTATAGTTGCGTTTCATGGTGAACTCGTATTCGCGGATGGCCTGGTTCCATTTCAGGATGCGGCCGACGATGTCGCCCTGGGAATAGTAGGTGATGAGCACGTTGAATTCGTCCGAGCCGGTATGGGAAAAGATCTCGTTTTCGTGTATATCGTTTTCGAGCACAGCGGCGACGTGGCGCAGCAGCAGGTTCCCGTTGTCGTAATCGTAAAGCTGGTTGAATATTTTGAACTTATTGATGTCGAGGCTGACAAAAGCGAAGTGCTGGTCAGGGTTTGCGCGCAGGATATCCTTGCAGCACTCGCGGAATTTGAGCCAGCTAAACGAGCCGGTGACCTCGTCCGTGAAGGCGATCCTCTCGATCTTTTTGCGCGCGCGGTTCTGGGACACCAGGATATAGGCGAGGAGCGCGGCGACAGTGGCCACAATGATGAACGTGACCCAGCTGTTGAGCGTGACCAGGTAAGAGCTTTTGGCGGCGATCACGGAAGCGGGGACGATGGAAAGGAGATACCAGTCGTTGACGTCGACAGGCGTGTAGCCGATATAATAAAGCGCGCCGTCCTTATCATACTGCGCGATGCCGCTCTTTCCCTCCTGCATGTCCTTTTGCATCGTGGGGAAGGTGTTATGGACATCCGAGATCTTGCCTTCCCAGAACGAGAACAGGTTGTCGAAGCTGATGCTGTTTGGGTGGTGGGAACGCGCAACGCTTGTCCCGTCGCGCTTGACGACGTACGAATACCCGTTCCCGTCGAAGGTGGGCACGGAGATCTTTTGTTCAAATTCGTCGGTGGCCTGCGTGGCAAATAAAACGGAAACGATACGGTTACCGTTGAAAATGGGCACGGCGTATACGTTGATCGGCTCCGCTTCGCCATCGATCGCATCGTGGAAGGTGTCCGATACATTGGGGATGCCGCGCATGGCCTTGTGGAAATAATCGCGTGTGGAAAAATCGGCGGTGGCGCCGTCGGACGTCACGGCATTGCCGTCCATATCGATAAAGCCCATGCGCTTGAAGCCGTTTTGCTTTTGCACGTCCTCCAGCATGGCGAACACTTCTTCGCTGCTTGCGTCGCGTAATTCCGGCGCGCTAAGCGCCGTGGCCAGCCCTTCGAGGGTAGAAAGGTCTCCCGTGACCTTGGTTTCGATCAGCGCCGCTTCCTGCGTCGTCACCTCCTGCAGGTAGGAGGAAATCTCTGCGTTCAGGGTATTTTTGACCGTGTTGGAATAAAAAAGCATTAAAAAAAGCGCGAGCATCGCGATCGCGAGTACGATAATAACGGAAATGAAGACCGTCTTGTTTTTTTTCGTCATAAAATCATGCCTGCCTTACGGCGGCGGCAGCAATCGCCACGCCAGCTTTCCTGTTATATTATACACAGTGAGTCTAATATTATTTATTCCCATTATATATGATGGCCCGGGAAAAGAAAAGGAAAAATATGATGCGAATGGCAGGGATAGGCCAAAAACGCGTATCTATGAGAAAATTTAACAGGAAACAGGTATTGCTTTTCTGTAAAAAATGATATAATAAAGCGGATATAATCCATACTGGGTATGTCATGTTTATAAAAACAAAAATGACCGGACAAGCCGGGGCGCGAAGGGGTAATGACGTTGGCAAGGTATAGATATAAGGCTGTGGACGCCGGGGGGCAGGCTACAAAGGGAACGTACGAGGCGGAAAACCTGCAGGATTTCCGCGATTTCCTGAAAAGCGCAGGGCTTTACTGCCTGTCCTACAAGGTGGAACGCGAACAGTTCGGCAATTCCGTGCAGGGGTCGATCCCCGCGAAAGAGCTTTACCTGATCTGCAGCCAGCTGGGCGTGATGCTGGACGCGGGCATCGGCGTCGTCAAAGGCCTTGACGTACTGTGCCAGCAGGCGCAGAACGCAAAAATAAAGGCGATCCTTCTCTCTGTGGTGGAGGAAGTCAAGAAGGGCGTATCCTTCCACCAGGCGCTCGCCGACCAGGGCGGCGCGTTTCCCTTTTACCTGATCAGCTCGGTGGAATCGGGCGAACAGAGCGGCACGCTTGACAAAGTCATGGTGCGCATGGCGGACTATTTTGAAAAGCAGTACAAGACGAAGGCGCAGATCAAAAGCGCCCTTACCTATCCGATCCTTTTGTGTATCATGTGTATTGGCGTGGTGCTGTTGATGCTCGTGGTGGTGGTCCCCAAATTTTTGGCCATGTATACCACGTCGGGCGCGGAGCTTCCCGTACCCACGCAAATGCTTCTTAACCTGGTTTCCTTTTTACAGAATTACTGGTTCGCCGTGCTCGCGGTCGTCGTGGGCGTCGTGATCCTGGTCTTTATTTTAAAAAGCAGCCCGGCCACAAAGCCGGGGTGGGATACGGTGATGCTGCATTTTCCGGGCTTTGGCAAGATGAAGCAGACGATTTTGGCCGCCCGTTTCGCGCACACGTTTTCCATGCTCATCTCGAGCGGGCTTTCCATGATCAGCGCGCTGGAGATCGTCTCGCGCGTCCTTGACAACGGCTGCATGTCAAAATACATCGCCGTGATGGTCGAGGATGTGAAGAAGGGTATGCCGCTTAGCGAATCCATCAAAAAATTCGACGTATTCCCGCCCATGTTCAAGTCCATGATCGCCATCGGCGAGGAGTCGGGCGAGATGGACGAGCTGCTTAAGAAGGCGGCGGCCTACTATGACGAGGAATCCGACCGCGCGGTCAAGAAGATGGTGTCCATGATCGAGCCGATCACGCTGGTGGTGATGGGGTTCATCATTGGTTTTATCGTTATTTCGATCATCATGCCCATTTACGGCATGTACCAAAATATTTCATGAGGATGGGGGAAGGAATTTGCTGTCAATCGATATCGGAAGTAAATTTTTAAAGATCATACAGGGCAACGGCGATAAGTCCATCAAAACGAAAAAAGAGGTACTGTTCAAAATGCCGGAAGGCTGTGTACTGAACGGTGCGGTCGTCGATTTTGAAAAGACCGCCAAAACGCTCGCGGCGGTATTGGCTGAGGAGAAGATCAGCGACAAAAAAGCGGTCGTAACCATCAGTACGCCGGACGTCGTCGTAAAGGAAATGGCGCTGCCTAAGGCGCCCTCTAAGCAAACGGAGCAGATGATCGCAAACGAGATGGACGAATTTTTATCAGGCGAGCGTTATGCGATCGACTACCTGGCGCGCACGGACGGGGAACAGACCAAGGCGCTCGTGTTCGGCGTGGACAAAAAACTTGCGGACGGCTACCGGGACATGCTGCGCGCGGCGGGCCTTGTGCCGGTGGCGCTGGATCTCCATGCCAACGCGGTGCGCAAGCTTGCCATGGTGGCGGACGTCGTGCCCAATGCGCCGGGGCAGCTCAGTATCGTGACGGACATCGGCTGCGACCTGATCAATTTCCACCTGTTTGTGGAAGGGGAGCTGGCGTTTACGCGCTGCGCCGTTATCGGGATGGACGTCTATTCCAAGGAGACCGTCGGGGAGCTGTACGGCAAGGCCGCGCAGGAATTAAAGGAAGATATCAACTTCAATACTTATGTATCGAGGCTGGGGGACGAAATACAGAAGATGCTGCAGTTCGCGGCGACGGGGGAATACAAATCGCTGCGGGCGAAAATCTATATCACGGGCGGCGGCGCGCGTTTTGAGGGGCTGGGCACGCTGCTCGGCGACTATTTAAACCGTGAAGTCCAGACGCTCAATACAAAGATACTGGTCAACGCGCTGGGCGCGCAGGTCCGGGTGTGAGGTGGATGGTTTGAAAGATCTTAACTTTTTTGCAGGCATCAAAAAGCAGGAAGCAAGGCGCACGCTGGGGAGCTTTATGAAGGGCGGGATCATCGTGCTCGTCGTATGCGCCGTACTGGTAGGGGGCTTTTATGTCTGGCAGCTGGTGCAGCGGGCGACGGCCGTCGGGCAGCTCGCGGCGCTGGAAATGCAGATCGACGAGGTGAAATCGGGCAGCTCGGAGTATGCGGCCCTTTCTTCCAACGCGCAAAAGCTGAACGCGCTCAAGACCTATAATTCCATCATCGAGGCTTTCAACGAAAACCTGGCGGCCGATCCGCACCTCGACAGCGCCCTGATGGAGGATATCAAGGCGAAAAAACCGCAGGACGTGGGCATTGTCAAGATCGAATACACAGGCGGCGTATTAAAGCTCGACTGCCAGGCGCAGGATACCTCCTCTCCGGCGGAATTCGTGCGCAGCCTGCGCGGCTCGTCGTTCATTTCGGACGTTACATACAACGGGTATTATGCCGCGGACGGCACGGCGGTGGCGCCGGACGAAGCGGACAGCACCGCGCAGACGGGGACGGTCACGTTCTCCGTAAGCTGCGCGCTTGCAGGAGGTGAGGCGCAATGAGGCTTTCCAAAAGGGAAATGGTATTGCTCATCATATTGGGCGTCGTACTGATCGTTGTACTGGGCGTGAATTTCCTTATCGTGCCCATGCAGCAGTCGCTGCTTGATTTAAGGTCGCTCATTTCGCAGAAGCAGGACGAGCTTGTGAGCGCCCGGGCGGATACGGAAACGTCGAGCGCCCTGCTTTTTAGCATCGACGAAGAGTACGCGCGCACAAAGGAATTGCAAAAACCGTATGAAAACAGCCTGCGGCAGGAGGAGATCGACCTGTGGCTCAACAATATGCTGGCCTATCATAACCTGGAAGTAGCGAACATGGATCTTTCGGACGTCGGCACGGCCACGGCGGACTTTTCCGGCACGGACGCCTCCGCGCAGGAGGGGCAGGAATCCCTGCCCATACAGGACGCGGCGGATATCGTGAACGGCGCTTCGCCCTCGGCGCAGCCTTCCGCGCAACCGTCGGCACAGCCTTCGGCCCAGGAATCCGGCGACCCGTACGCGCAGGCGGCGGCAACCGCTACGGCGAGCGAATCGCCATCGGCACAGGCTTCGCTTTACCAGTTAAACGCGATCGTCAATTGTACGGGCAGCTTTGACGATATCATTGCGTTTGCAAACGGCCTCTACGAGAGCGGCCGCGCGCTGCGCATTACTTCCCTTTCCACGCAGGAAGCGGGGGAGGACGGGCGGATGCCCGCTGTGGTCACCATTGAATTTTACGGGATACCGGCAGTCGGCGGCGGCGCTCAGGCCGGGACAGGAGAAACGCAGGAATGAGAAATGGAAAACGCGCCAGCACGCTTGTCATGGTGCTGTGTGTGTTTGGGTTCATTGTGATCGTCGGAGTCGGCGTGATGACGCTCGCGGGTGTGGCCAATGAGCAGGCCTCGCGTACCTATGGGCAGCAGCAGGCCGATTTTGCCGCGCAGTCGGTGCTGGATACGGTAAACGGCCAGATCGTTGACCAAACGATCGACCCGTTTGCGCTGGGCACGGGCCCCACGTACAAAATCGAGGGCGGCGGCAGCGACGCCCTATTCGGGGACTACGGGATACAAATTGAAAAAGATAGTAAAAGCGGCATGGAAAACGTTTTCCGCGTTGCGGTGACAGCCGAAAAAAACGGCTTTACCTCCAGCATGTACAGCCTGCTCCAGTATACGTCCGGGAGCGGCGGGGAAGAGATCGGCCTTGCAAGCCTTTTCGACGTGGTAGCGGGGGCGACGAACCTCAATCCAAACGCGAGCATGCTGCCTTCAACGCCGGGCAGCTCCGGCTCGGAGGGCAGCGTTTTCTTTGACAATGGCGAGAGCTCGACGACCTTTTCCGGCGGGAAAGGCGTGACCAAAAACGTGGACGCCGTCGGCCCCCTGGCGTTGGGGGCGGGCGGTTTCGGTACGCAGGACGGGGATACGCACATCCAGTCGACAGGGGATATTAAGATCACGACAGGCGGCACGGTCTATTCCACGGTGCGTTCGGAAAAGAACGTGGTCATCGAACGGTCACAGGATATCCCCGGCGATATCTACGCGGACGGCGACGTGACGGTCAAAAACGGCGCGGTCGTGCAGGGCGATATCCATGCGGGCGGCACGGTCAGTCTGGAGGGATGGGGCGCTGCGGTAAACGGGACGATCTACGCAAACGGCGCCAAAAAGGACGACGGCACGCTGGAAGGCGGCAACGTGAATATCGCGGCAGGCGCGCTGGCGCAGGGCGATATCTATGCGGGCGGCACGGTCACGGTAGACGGGAACGGCGCACAAAGCAAGGGCGCTATCTATGCGGGCGGCGACGTGGTGGTGCAAAATGGCGCCGAAGCCGCCAAGGTCAAATCGAACGGGAACGTGCTCGTCAAAAACGATGTCTACAACGGCTCGGTCGGCTCTATCGAGTGTATGGGCGACGTGGATTTGGACGGCAGGTTTACAGGGGAGGTGCGCGCGAACGGAAAAGGAAAGATCGCGGGCAGCTACAGCGGGAATATTTATATCAACGGCACGGTGGAAATCACAAGCATCACGGCGATGAAGGAGCTGCATTGCGGCGCGACCATTTTCTTAAACGGCGTCAGTACGCCGCCAAGCTCCGTATATCCAAGCTTTTATGCGCCGATGATCAGGGCGGAGAATTCGGATATTTCGTATTGCAGCCTGTATGCGCAGGGAAAACCGGGCACGATCGAACTCAAAAACAGTACGGCCTATGCCGTGACAGAGGATTTGGCGCCGCAGTATTATGCGTACGGCGACGTCACGCTGGAAGACTGCAACAGCCTGCAGGTGGTGAAGATTGTTTCCAATGGGCATATCGTGCTGAAGGATTCGCAAATCCTGCGGGACAGCTGGGGCGGGGGGAATACGCTTACTGCATGGGGCGAGATACAGGTCGACGGCGGAAAGGTACAGGGAAACCTGGCGGCCGGCGGCGGGATCGAAGTCCGGGACGCGGAAGTGAAGGCAAACCTGCACGCAAGCCGCGAGATCAGGATGAAAAACGTCAGGGCGGAAATGGGTATCTGGCAATGTAACTGGGAAATGGATATCAGCGGCACATTTGACGCCGTGGGCGTCGACGCTTTCGTAGGCGGGAACCTGGGCGTGCGGCTGCCGCAGCAAACGGCGCAGGGAATCAGCGCCGGTTTTACGGTCAACGGCATCGCGGACTTTGAAAATGCCAATATCCGTGGGAACATGAACGTGATCGGCGGCGGGAGCTTCAAAAATTCGACGGCTTCGGGTACGCTCGTGTTTGGCGCGCAGCCCTCCGTTGACAATTCCAGCATTACGGGCCTCAGCGTCGTGGATCCGGGAACCATGACGCCGGTGGCGCCCCTGGGGGAAGTGCCGTGGGCGGATATCCCGTCGGGAAACGGCGATATCACGGAAATCAAAAAGCTGGATATCCCGTATGACGAAATGCCCATGGTGGATTTGAAGCTGCGGGAAAAATATGAAAACCTGCCGGAATGGAAGATCCCGGCGGCGATCGAAGCGCAGATGAAGCAAAACAATGTGTACTTCGCGTTCAACGAAAAGAAACCCGCCGGCTACGAGATCGACGGCAACGACTATATTTTCACGAAGAACTGTAACCTGACGCTGGATTTCAAAAAAGCGCAGGGACAGCAATACGGCAAGAGCCTGGTGTTCGACGCCACGGACAGCGACCTTTATATCCGCCTTAAAATGCCGGAAAACGACGGTTACACGATGGAAGTGGCGTCGGGCGTGAACATCCTTACCAAGGGGGACCACAACGTTTACCTGTTCCTCGACGAAGGGACGGACGCGGGCAATTTCGTGGACTGGGAATTGCGCGGCAATACGTTTATGGGCTACTACGACTATGCGGACGGCGTGCCGCAGGAGGGCGATACGCGCGTGCCCAACCTGTATTTGATCTCAAACGCGAAAGGCGTCGCCATGGATATCTCGCGCTACAACACGGCGTACGCGTTTTTCTATGCCCCGCAGGGCACTGTCAAGATGACGGGCAGCACGGTTTTTTCAGGCGGAGCGAAGCTTTACGGCAGCGCGATCGCCTCGCACATCGAGATGGGCAACAACCTACGGTATATCCAGTATACGCCTGAAGGGACGTTCGGCAGCGCGCCCGGCGGGGGGATCAGCGGTTGGACGGTTCTGGGCACCTACCCAGGAACGGGCGAATAACGGGTGGCCGGCATGGATAAGAAAAAAAGAGGCATGACCTTAATAGAAGTGATCATCAGCCTGGCGCTGCTGGGCATCCTTTCCGTTGCGCTTTTGGGGGTGCTCGCCCCCACTGTGAACATGGAAAAGGATACGCGCAGCATGAACGCCGCGACCTTTGACGCGGCGGGGCAGCTTGAGCGCGCGCTTTACAGTATGCGCAGCGGCTCTGATATCACGGACATGAACTATATCACATATTGGCCCCATACGCTTCATTTCGAGCTCAACGGTACGGATTTTTCCGTGGACGGCAAGCGCGTCCAGTCAAGGCAGCCGGATACCGGGCTTATATTACAGGCGTTTGCGCCGGATGCAAAAGAGGCGGGGGACTGATATGGGGGGCAAAAATGCAAAAAAGGGTTTTACGCTGATCGAGCTGGTCGTCGTCATGGCGCTGGTGGGCATCGTCGGCCTCGGCCTCGCGCTCATTTTCGTATCCGCGAACGATTCTGTCGTCACCTTAGGGCAGCAGACGGATGTGCAGGTCAAGACGAACTACGCCATGGAAACGGTACAGAAATACCTCAAATACGCGAAGGGGCTTTTGATCCATGAAACGGCGGACGACGCAAAGGAAAGCGGGAAAACATACCTTTACAGCTTAGGCGGCAGGATCTATTTGCAGGAAGGCAAAAACACCGCGGAGGATATGTTCAGCGAGGAATTCTACGAAGGGTATTATGCGGAGCTGACGGTGGGCGCCATTAGGCAGGATATCGTGACGGTGACGGTCGCGTTGACCAATAAAAACGACTTGTCCGTCGCCTATTCGCTGGAAACGGACGTGAATGTGCTCAATACGGAAACGGTCGGCGGGGCCTCGTGGGGGCTGATGGTGAGCTACGACGCGCAAACGCCCTAAAGGCCGAGCAGGGAGACGTACCACGCGATGACGGCGTTGCCCCAGAAAAGCGCGGTGACAAGGCCGGCGGAGAGCATGGGAACAAAGGGAATGGCGTCCTTGCGCCCTTTCTTTTTGGAGGCGATGAGCACAACGCCCACGATGGCGCCGATTACCACCGCGCTGAGCAGGGAAAACAGCGACAGCTTCCATCCGAGCACCAAGCCGGAGGCCGCCATCAGTTTGACGTCCCCGAGGCCCATCGCGTTGCCGCGTGAAAGTAAGACGACCAGCAGAAGAGGCCCTGCCGCGCACAGTGCACCCAGCAATCGCTCCCACCACAGGAGCGAATCCGGGAGGAAAAAGCAGGCGGCGCCGATCACAAGGATGGCGATGCTTGCGCCGTCCGGGATCTCAAAGGTATGGATATCGATCATGGAAGCGACGATAAGCACGGACACAAAGGCCCAAGAGGCGAGCGTCATCCATGTGAGGCCGAAGATATAAAAGGACAGGACGTACAGCCCGGCGCTGAGCAGCTCGACCAGCGGATATTGGGCGCTGATCCTCTCCCCGCAATAACGGCATTTCCCCCTAAGGAACAGGTAGCTGAAAACGGGGACGAGGTCAAGGGGCTTTAGCGCATGGCCGCAGCTGGGGCAATAGGAACGGCCGGCGGCCACGGACTGCTTTAAGGGCACGCGGCAGATGCAAACATTTAAAAAGCTGCCGATCACCAGCCCGAAGAGCAGGGCGAACGGCCAGAAATAAGCGAAAACAAGCATGGCGTAATATCTCCTTCGTAAGTATTATATGGGAAAGCGCCGTGCAATACAATAGGAACCAACCATTCGCGTATAAGAAAGGACAGGCGAAAATGGCAGAGCAAAAGAATATCCAGATCGGGCAGCTGCTCCTCAATGAAAACCTCATCACAGCGCAGCAGCTGAATACCGCCCTCTCGATCCAGAAGAAAACGGGAAAGCTTTTGGGGAATATCCTGATCGAGGAAAAATTCATCACGGAGACCGATTTCACAAAGGCGCTGGCAAGGCGGCTGAAAACGACGTTTGTCGATCTTTCGCAGGCGCGTATCGACCCCGCCGCGGTGCACATGCTGGGCGAGGATTTCGCGCGTGAAAACGAAGTGATCCCCATCGACCGCAAGAACGGCTCGCTCATCGTGGCCATGAGCAACCCGATGAACTTCCACGCCATCGAGGACGTACGTTTGGAAACGGGCATGGAGGTCGTACCCGTCATCGCTACCCCAAGCAGCATCCGCGACGCGATCGGCAAGCACTATGCCGACAAGGTCACGCACGAGGCGGCGGAGGATGTGAACAAGGAGTTCCGCGCCGCCATGGCAGCGCAGGAGATATCGCCTGTCGACGCGGGCATCGACGAACGCGTGGACAGCGCGCCTGTCGTGCGCCTCGTCAACTCGATCATCGAGCAGGCCGTCAAATTAAACGCCAGCGACATCCACATCGAGCCGGGCAGGGAAGCGACCCGCGTGCGCATGCGGATCGACGGCAATTTGCAGGACGTACTCACGCTGTCCACGGGCGCGCATGCCTCCATCGTGACGCGTATCAAGATCATGTCCTCCATGGACATCGCCGAGCGCAGGCTGCCGCTTGACGGGCGCTGCGAGGTCGACATCCACGGGGAAAAGATCGACCTGCGTATTTCCACGCTGCCCACGGTGTACGGGGAAAAGGCGGTAATCCGCCTGCTGGTCAACAATTTCTTGAAAACGCAGGCGGGAACGTATTCGCTCGGCCTGAGCCAGGAAAACGCCCGCCTGTTCGATAAGCTGGTACGCGCGGTACACGGCATCCTTTTGGTCACCGGGCCGACGGGCAGCGGCAAAACGACGACGCTTTACACGGTGATCGGCGAAGTCATGACGCCACAGCTCAACGTCGTGACCATCGAAGACCCGGTGGAATATAAGATCGACGGGGCAAACCAGATGCAGATCAACAACCGCGCGGGGCTGACGTTTGCCAGCGGCCTGCGCTCCATCCTGCGGCAGGATCCGGACATCATCATGGTCGGCGAAATCCGCGACAGCGAGACTGCGCAGATCGCGGTGCGCGCGTCCATCACCGGGCATCTGGTACTGTCCACACTGCACACGAACGACGCGGCTTCCTCGGTGGGCAGGCTCATCGACATGGGCGCGGAGCCGTATCTCGTCGCCTCCGCGTTGTCGGGCGTGGTCGCACAGCGGCTGGTGCGCCGTATATGCCCGCACTGCAAGCAGGAGCATCCCTCGACCCCGGCGGAAAACATGATGCTGGGGCTAAATGAAACGGTGATGCTCTACGAGGGCAAGGGCTGCCCGCGCTGCAACTTCACAGGCTACCTCGGGCGAAAGGCCATCCACGAGATACTGCTGGTGGACGAGGGGATGCAGGAGCTGATTTCCGCGCGCGAGACCTCGCACAGGATATCGGCTTACGCGCAGGAGCACGGCATGGTGACGCTGAAACAGGACATGCTGCGCAACGTGCTGGCGGGGGAATCGACCGTGCAGGAATACGTCAAAGCGGTCTATACGATATAGGGAAAGGGAAACGATATGGCAACGGTCAATGAACTGGTCATGCAGGCGGTATCGCGCGGCGCGTCGGATATCCACCTGACGGTGGGGAAAGCGCCTGTCATGCGTATCGACGGGGAGCTTATGGAGGCCGCGGAATACGGAAGGCTCGACCCGCAGGCGGCGGAGGCCCTGATCAGGCCGCTCGTCCCGCCGGACAGGATGGGGACGCTGGAAACGGCGGGGGACGTGGACTTTGCCTATGCGGTAGGCGGCCAGCGCCTGAGGGTCAACGTCTTTAAGCAGCGCGGCTGCTTTGCGGCGGCGCTGCGGCTGCTCGCGCAGTCTATCCCCACCATAGACGGGCTGCGGCTGCCGCCCGTACTGAAGCAGTTTGCCTCGCTCAGGCGCGGGCTGGTATTGGTCACCGGGCCGACGGGCAGCGGGAAATCGACCACGCTCGCGGCGATGATCGACTATATCAACGAAACGCGCAGCTGCCACATCATCACCGTGGAAGACCCGATCGAATATGTACACGAACACAAGCGCTGCATTGTGAACCAGCGCGAGGTGAGCGAAGATACCATCGCCTTTTCGTCCGCGCTGCGCGCCTCCTTGCGCGAAGACCCGGACGTCATATTGGTGGGTGAGATGCGCGACCTGGATACGATATCCGCGGCGATCACGGCGGCGGAAACGGGGCACCTGGTCTTATCCACGCTGCACACGCAGGGCGCGGCCGATACCATCAACAGGATCATCGACGTGTTCCCGGCAAACCAGCAGGCGCAGATACGCACGCAGCTCGCGGAAACGCTTGCCGCAGTCATCACGCAGCAGCTCGTGCCCGTGACGGCCGCGATGGGCGGGGGGCGTGTGGCGGCGCTGGAGGTCATGGCGCGCACGGACGCGATCGCAAACCTCGTGCGCGAAGGCAAGATCTTCCAGATCGACAACGCGATCCAGACAGGCCGCCAGTTTGGGATGCAGGGGATGGATATGGCGCTGGGCGCGCTCGTCAGAAGCCGCCTAATTACGCCGGAGGAAGCGCTCTCGCGCTGCGTCGATCCGCAGGAGATCAAACGTTATTTTTAGTCACACCTATGACTTGGCAAAAACGTGGCCCGTGTGTATAATAAATAATACCGTACATGTCACGTTATAATGCAATAATATAAAAAAAGAAAAGAGGAGAATTTTATGTTGTACAGGGCAATGCTCAAAAGGGAAAATGCCAAAAAGAACGGTAAAAAAGCGTTTACGCTGATCGAACTGATCGTCGTCATCGCGATCATCGGCGTACTGGTCGCCATTTTAGTTCCGACTATGATGGGGTTTGTAACGCAGGCGCAGGATCAGACGCGCCTTGCGAACGCGCGGTCGGTGTACAGCGCGGCGACGGCTGCGGTGGCACAATTGCAGTCGCAGAACCAGCAGGTCACACAAGCCGCTGTTGAGGCGGCGTTGCCAAATCTTTTGGGAAGCCAGTTTACTGGTAACTACACGGTTACCGTTACAGGCGGTTTGGTTGAGAGCGTAACATTTACGGATGCCAACGGTTCGGCAACATATCCTGTTCCATAATCCAATAATCCACAACCAAAAAGCCGCCCGTTTCGGGCGGCTTTTTTGATGCCTTCTTTTTCGCTATTTGAGCGCTGTCCAGCGGCCGTTGGGGTCGTGCAGCTTTTCCTTGATCTGCGCCCACGGCGTGGTCACGGAAATACCCGGGCCCTTGTACCACACGCCCTCCTCGTGGTCGTAGATGTAGCCGGTATACCACCTGCCGTTTTGTGGATAGACGCTCGCATATACCACGACGCTCGTCTCGCCGGACGTACGGTTAGAATTGACGAACGGCTGTACGTACAGCGTTTCGCCCGGATTCAGCTTGATGCCGTATTTGTCGATCAGTGATTGCGGGAACTGCGGCCATGTTCCGCCGTACTGCGCGAGCAGGGCGTTGCGCAGGCTGTCGTTGTCGCCGCGCGCCGCGATCTGTGCCTGTTCTTCGGGCGAAGCCGCGTCGTAGCGCTGCACAAACGAAAGGTAAGTTTCGTAAACGGAGCGCCCAACGACCGTTCCCGGGTCCTCAGGCATGCCGCCGCCCGAAAGCCCGTGCAGCGAACAGATGATCACGTTGTTTCCGTCCTCGTCCTTGGAGGCGGAATACGCCCCGCCGTACGGGCAGGTAATTTGTTCGTCGGTTAAGAACTGGCCCAGCGTATACGATGGATCGCCGACCGTGTTTGCCGCATACTGTCCGATGGCCGCGTTGCGGTAATCGCTGCAGGCGGCGGCCTGCGAATCCGCAGCCAGCGCGCCCATCGCGGGGACGAGCAGCGCGGCAAGAACGCCGATGATGGCGATCGTGACCATGAGCTCGATGAGTGTAAAAGCTTTTTTAGAAGATTTTTTCATAAAGGTTCTCCTCGATATGGGGCGCGTCCTCCGGCGAATTCCCCAAAAAAGCCGCCGCGTCGCCCGGCGGCATAGGCTTTGCATACAAAAAGCCCTGTATCATGTCGCAGCCGCATTCCATAATAAAGTCGCGCTGTTGTTCGTTTTCCACGCCTTCCGCCAGGATATCGATGCCCACCTCTTTGAAAGCGGCGATCATGTGCCGCACGACGGCCTCGGATTTGCGGTTGTTGACGGAAGACCAAACGAGGCTTTTGTCCAGCTTGACCGTACTGATGGGGAAGCCGAGCACAGTGGAGATATTGGAATAACCCACGCCGAAATCGTCGAGCGCAAAGCGCACGCCGCGGCTGTGTATTTCGCCTAGGAAGCTGCTTACCGCCTCAAAGTTTTCCATGAGCGTGCTTTCCGTGATCTCGATTTTGAGGTGCGAAAAGGGCGCGCCGCTCGCTTCGATGATGTCGAACACGCGCTGCGCAATATCCTCCTGCAAAAACTGCTTGGAGGAGAAGTTGACGCTGATGGTGTCCACTTCCTTGCCTTCATCGAGCTGCCGCCTCAAAAAGGCGCACACCTTGGCGAGCACCTGGTAGGTGATGCCGGTGATGAGCCCCGTGTCTTCCGCAATGGGGATGAACTCGGACGGGTAGATGGGGCCAATGGGCGTATCGTTCAGGCGCAGCAAGGCCTCCGCCTTGTTGAACTTCATGCTGTCGAGCGAAAGGATGGGCTGGTAATAGACCTCGAAGCTGTCCGCCGCGAGACGCTGCTTTAAAATATCGATGATGCGGCTGCGGCGCCTTAGCTGGTCGAGCATTTCCTGCGTACAATAACAGCAGCTCTGGTGCGCGTTTTTTTTCGCCTCCGCCACGGTGGATTCGATGCCGTCGACGAGGCCTTCCACATTGACCGCGCTGCTGGGGTATTGGACGACGGCAAGCCCGCACGACAAAAGCGTGCTGCATGTGCCCGCCTCCCATGGGAGCGTCATGCGGTGGCTCACCGCGCCGATCAGGTCGTCTGTGTCCCGCTCGGCCGGCCGGCCGGGCAGGATGGCGAATTCGTCGCCGCTGTAGCGGTAAACAAGGCTGCGGCGGGCGGCCGTGCGCAGGTATTCCGCGACGGCGCGCAGCACCAGGTTGCCGTTGTGCTGCCCGAAATTGTCGTTGACGGTCTTGAAATTTTTCAGTGACAGGACAAGCACGGTAAACGGCTCGCTCTGGTGGCGCTCCATGCGCAGCTCCAGCATTTTCAGGAAGCTTTGCCGGTTGGGCAGCCCCGTCAGGTGGTCAAGGGAGATCTGCTTGTTCTGCAAATACAGGTAAATGATCAAAAGGGCGCAGGTCGCGGCGGAGCCGGACAGGATATATTCCGGGAATAGCTGCTGCACGACGATCGCGACCCCCGCAACGATGGGGAAAGAGGCCAGTATGTTGCGGATGGAGCGTTCCAGGTGCTTGCCCCACAAAAGCGAGATGACCAGGCACGAAAAGCAGTAGAGATAGAAGATGACGTAGGTCACGGCCAGCGCCTTGCCGCGCACATAACCGTCCGTGGGGCTGATATCGAAAATCCAGTGTGTAAGCGGGTTTAACAGTATCAGCGCCAGGTAAGCCGCCGCCGGGACAGACGACAAAAGCAGCAGGCGCCAAAAGCGCGGGTGCCCCTCGAACACGATGGAGAACGCATACCAGAAATACACCACGCCCATCAGCGGCGTCGTCACGAAATAGACCGTCGTCACGAGCCAGCTCAAAAACATCGGCACGTCCTGGTAGTGGTACAGCATCAGCGTGGAAGCGATGTTGGAGGAGATGGCGATGAAGGTGACGAGGAAGCATACCTGGAAGAGCTTGTTTTTGAGCGTCGGCAAAAAGTTGCCCTGGCGGGAATAGACCCACAGGATACATAATATGACGACAGAAAAACATTCCGCGGTGATGTTCCAGACCATTGGCTGCTTCCTTTACCATGTTTTTTACGGAAAGAATCTCCAAAACAAAGCGCTTTGCAGATACTCCCATTTTATCATAAGTAAGCGGAAAACGCCATGAATTTATACCTTGCGGGTATGATTTTAAGGAAAGGGCTCATTCCTGCCGGTGGCCGAGGGCGCGCAGCCCGGCGGCAAGCTGTGCGTCGTGCGCCGCGTCAAGCTCCTGCGCGGGGTCTTTTGGTTCCCCGTCCGCCATTTCCGCCACGACGTCCGGCGTAAGCCCGATCCCCTGTATGGGCGTGCCGCTCTTGGTGAAATACGCGGAGGAGGTGAGCTTTATGGCGCTGCCGTCGCCCAGGGGATAGATTTGCTGCACGATGCCCTTGCCGTATGTCTGCGTGCCTACGAGCTTGGCGCGCCCATAATCGCGCATGGCGCTGGAAAAGACCTCGGAAGCGCTGGCCGTGCCTTCGTCCACCAAAATGACGGCGGGGAGGTTTAGCTCGTGCCCGTCGCTGCCCTCGTAGGTTGAGAGGCGGTTGCCGTCCCCATCCTCGGTGTATACCAGCAGCCCGTCGGGCAGCAGATAATCGAGCATGCTTACGACCGCGGAAAGCGAACCGCCGCCGTTGCCGCGCAGGTCATAGACGATACGCCGCATACCCCGGCTTTGCAGGTCGCCGAGCGCGTCCTGAAACTGCTGCACGCTCTCGTCCTCGAAGGAGGTGACCTGCAAATATCCCGTTTCTTCGTCCAGCATGCGGTGCTTGACCGTTTGCTCGATGATGGTCTTGCGCGTCATGGGCAGGTCGACCCGCGCGCCGCCGCGCTCCACCGTGACGGTGAGCTGCGTATCCACATCGCCCATGATGTGGTCGTAGATGATCTCCTCCAGGGGCATCTGCGTCACGTCTACGCCGTCTACGGCGACGATGATATCCCCTTCCTCCATGCCTGCTTCATCGGCCGGGCCGCCTTCGTCGACGCCGGTGACGGAAGTTTCAAGCGTTTCACCGTCCTGTGTTACGCTCGCGCCGATACCCGTATAGTTTCCCTGCAGCGAGCGCATGAACTGCTGGTATGCGTACGGATCGAGGTAATAGGAAAAACGGTCGCCGAGCCCGGCGAGCATACCGGCATACGCGCCCTCCGCGATTTGCCCTTCGTCCTGTTCAAAATAAAATTTATCGTCGACCAGCCTCTGTATCTGCTGCATTTTGGCAAACACTGGGGAAAGGGCGGCGTTGCTCAAGACCGCGCCCGAACCGTCAAAGGCGACGATACACACAAGGACGAGCGCAAGCGCGAGCACGCCGCACAAAAAGCCTTTCAGGAAACCCTTCATACCTGCAATCCCTCCGGGAGAATGTTTTCTTCTTATTGTACCACCGCCGAACGCCTTTTTCCATGCGAAGGAAAAGCGCGGGCATAAATTTAACAGAATGTTTTCCTACCGCTTGGCGGCCGCTTGTTACCTGTTGCACAAAAACGCTATGCAAGGCCCGTATGGATTGTTATAATGCAGGGGAAAGGAAGAAACGGGTTTGAAGGTACGGGTGGAAGTGCAAAACGGGATAGAAGAAGACGAGGTAGTGATCCGCTGCCGCACAGAAAACGCCGCGGTGCGCGCGGTCTGCAGGTTCGTCATGGAGCAGGAAACGCCGGGCGCGGACATCGTGTTTTTGCAGGGAGGCCGCGAGTATTATTTCCCGCTGGGAGAGGTGCTGTTCTTTGAAACGGAAGGGGAAACGGTGTATGCGCATACCGCCGGAGAGTTGTTCCGCGTGAAGTACCGCCTGTACGAGCTGGAAGAATCGCTGCCCCCGTATTTTGTGCGCATTTCAAAATCGGCGATCGTCAACATGCGCCGTATCCACGCGATCACCCGCAACATCACGGCTTCCAGCCGCATCGAGTTCCGTAACTCCTGCAAACATGTATATGTCTCCCGGCGTTATTATGCGGTCCTCAAGGAGCGTTTACAGGAAAGGATGAAATATGAAAGGTAGAAATTGGTTTTGGGGGATATTCTTTATTTTGGCGACGGTGGTGCTCATCGCCAGCCAGCTCGTGCCCTTCGGCAGTATCGGGTTTTGGCCGCTGCTGGGCGCGATCCTGCTCGTCGCGGTGATCGTGCAGCTCATCATGAGCCGTGCGGCTTGGGGAATGTTCGTCCCGCTGGCGCTGCTGTACATGATCTTCCAGGCGCCGCTCAAGCTGCCGTTTTTGCAGCCGTGGATCCTGGTCGTCGCGGGCATTTTATTGACGATCGGGTTCGGGATATTGTTCCACAAGCGCCCGCGCCATACAGGCAGCTATTCCCACGGGGGCTGCCGGCCGGAAGGAACGGCCTGCGAAGATACGAGCGACGAAAACCGACCGTCCATCAACGTGAGCTTCAGCGGGACGACCCGCTACCTGCGGGCGGGCGCGCTGGAATACGCGAATCTTTCCTGCTCGTTCGGTTCGCTGGAGGTCTACTTCGACCAGGTGCAAATAAGCCCTAACGGGGCGGAGATCTTCGTGGACTGTAAGTTTGGGAACATCGAGCTGTACGTGCCCAAAAACTGGCAGGTTTCCAACGGCACCCACGCGGGCATGGGCAGCCTGAGTTTTACGGGAACGCCATACCATGAAGCGTCCTCGCCGCACGTCACAGTCAGCGGCAATATCTCCATGGCGGGAGTAGAAGTGCACTATATCTGAAAAGAAAACCGAAAAAGCCGCACGGGAACCAGTCCCTGTGCGGCTTTTTATTATATTGGGAAAGCGCTTACCAGTCCATGTCCGCTTCGCGGATGCGGCGGGCGATGTATGGCCTGATCTTGTCGAGCGGGATGTCGAGCGCCACGGAAAGCTCGCCGTGCAGGTAATCCTCCGCCATAGCCATATACTTCTCGTCCATCAAAAGCGGCTTCCTGCCATCCTGCTTGCGCTCCGAAATGCGCAGGTAAAGGCTCTTTACGACCTTGACCCATTCGTAACAGTCAAAGGAGGCGAGCGCGTCCTTATAGCTTTGTTCGCGCGCGCTGTCGTCGTCGAGCCACTCCGCCTTGATCTCCGGGATCTTTTCCACCAGCTCGTTGGCCTGTTCCTTCGTCAGGATATTGCGCATTTTGATGTTGCCGTCCACAGGGACGAATATACTGTCGCAGGGAGAGTGCAGGGGCTTTAAAATATAGTACCGCCTTTTTTCCCCTTGCATAAAGTCACGTTCTTCCACGCCCGCAACGCGGCATACGCCCGCGGACTCGTGCATCACATAATCATCTTGTTGGAACACGTTTCCATCACTCCTTTTCAGTGGTAAAAAAAGGACGCACTGTAAAAACGACAGGACTTACGTCTTTTTGACTGCGCGTCATTACTTATAGTATACCAGAAAACCGCAGGGAAATGTAAGCGAATTTTTCCGGCGGGCAGATCGTGTTATTCATTAAAAAATCAGGGTATATATTTTATATTCATAAATGCGGTACAAAACAGTAAAAATACAGGAGGGCGGAACATGAAAACAGCGATCGAAGCGGCGTTTCCGGATTATGTGGAAGACCTGCGCGCACTGGTGGCGGCAAACAGCAAAAACGCACCGGCACAGGAGGGCGCGCCGATGGGCGCGGGCGTCGCGCAGGCGCTCGATGCGATGGTATCCATCGCCCGCCGCATGGGGTTTGCGGTCACGGTAGACCCGGACGGGTACTATGCGTACGCGGAAGCGGGCGAAGGAAAAGAAATGGTGGGCGTATTGGGGCATCTGGACGTCGTTCCCGCGGACGACGTGGAAAATTGGGCGACGCCGCCCTTTACGCTCACGGAAAAAGACGGCATGCTCTATGGGCGGGGCACGAGCGACGACAAAGGCCCCACGCTCGCCGCACTGTATGCCTTAAAACTCCTGCTGGACGGCGGGGCAAAGCTTAGGCGGCGCGTGCGCTTCATCTTTTGCACGGACGAGGAATCGCTGTGGCGGGGCGTCAAGGCCTACGCGGAAAAAGAGGAACACCCGACCATGGGCTTCACGCCGGACGCGGATTTCCCGCTGCTTTACGCAGAAAAGGGACTGGTGGAATATACGCTCACAGCGGCGCGGAAAAATAGCGTTACGCTTTCGGGCGGCACGGCCTTAAACGCAGTCGCGGGCAGTGCGCAAACAGGCGCCGACGCCAAGACGGCGCAGGCATTAAAGAAACTGGGCTACGATTTTACAGAAGAAAACGGAAAGCTTGTCGTGCACGGCAAGGCGGTACATGCAATGGCGGCCGATAAGGGCGTCAACGCCATCGTGCGCCTCGCGCAGGCGCTTGCCCTGGCGGGGAACACGGAGGGCATGGTCAAATTCCTCGCGGAAAAATGTACGGACGCAAACGGACGGGATATCTTCGGCGACGTGTCTGATGAATATTCGGGCAAGCTCACGTTCAATGTGGGGCTGGCGGATATGAAGCCGGGCAAACAGACGCTGGGCGTCGATATCCGTTTTCCGGTGACGTACGAAAAGGAAAAAGTGACGGACGCGCTCAAAAAGGCTGCGGAACCTTACGGGATCGGCGTGGAGCAGTTCGATTACCTGCGCCCGCTGCACATATCGACGGATACGCCGCTGGTAAGATCGCTGATGCAGGCATACCAGGAGGTGACGGGCGACGCCAAAACGCAGCCTATCGCAACAGGCGGCGCGACATTTGCGCGCAGCATGGACAATATCGTCGCCTTTGGCGCGCTCATGCCCGGCGCCCCCAAAACGGAGCACGAGGCAAACGAGCACGCGGTGGCAGCTGATCTCAAGACCGCGATCGCGGTGTATATGCGCGCGTTCGTGCTGCTGGCGGCGGAGGGGTAAGCATGGAGCAGGCAAAGAAGAAATTCAAGATGCCCAGCGCCTATGTGATCATCTTCATAGTGCTCATCGTGGTGGTGGTGCTCACGTATTTTATTCCGGTATCGGTGCGCGACCCGCAGACGGGCGACGTGGTGTACAACGCGACATTTGATGCGGACGGGCAGATCGTCGAAAACGCGGGCCCCCAGCCGCAGGGCTTGTGGGATGTGCTGATGGCGCCGGTAGAAGGCTTCCAGCGCTCGAGCGGCGTAGGTATCGCCCTGCTTGTAGTGGGCGGCTTTTTGAGCGTGATGACGGCGACAGGCGCGCTGGAAGCGGGCATCGGCAGGCTGCTCAAGAAGCTGAAGGGCGGTATGCTGATCGCGATCATGAACCTGGCCTTTGCCCTGATGGGCACGGTGTTTGGTTTCTGGGAAGAAATATTGCCTTTTTCGCTGGTCGTGATCCCCATGTTCGTGCTCGCCGGATACGATGTGATGACGGGCATCGGCGTGCTCTTTGTGGGCGCGACGGTGGGGAATATGGCCGCGGTGGTAAACCCCTTTGCAACGGGCGCGGCGGTAGGCGCGATCGGCGACCCGAACCTGACCATCGGTTCGGGCATCGTGCTGCGCATCGTTTTATTTGCTATCATGTATATTATCTCCACGGTCATGCTCATGCGCTATGGCGCTCGCGTGCGCAAGAACCCGGAGACTTCCGCGCTCGCGCATATTGAGGGCGTAAAGACGAGCGTGGACGGCGAAAAGAAGGAATTGCCGGCCATGACGCCGGTGCGGTTCGCTTCGGCGATCATCTTCATGGTCATGGTAGCAATCCTGATGATCGGCTATATCCCGTGGGAATCGCTGGGCGGGGAGGCTGCGGGCAACGCGGTCAACGCCATCGGCATCGGGCTTTCCAAAGTCCCCATACTGGGCGATATCCTCGGCGCGGGCAACGCGACGCCGCTGGGGGACTGGGGCTTTAACGAATTCTCCGTCCTCTTCTTCGCAGGGGCGCTGATCCTAATGGCCATCAACCGCATGAAGATCGACGACTTCATCAAGAATTTCCTCGACGGGGCAAAAGACCTGCTGGGCGTGGTACTCATCTTAGCCATCGCCAACGGCATCGCCATCGTGATGGGCAGCTCGACGCAGGGCATGTCCGTTACGCTCGTATACTGGATATCGAACGGCCTCGCGCAGGTGCCGCTGTGGATCTTCGCGGTGGTGGCGGTCGCTTCCTACCTGCTCATCGGACTTGCGCTGCAATCCACAAGCGGGGTCGCGGGGCTTTCCATGCCCATTTTGAGCGCGGTGGCGTCCGCCCTGTTCGCAACGTCGGCCATCGGCGCGGTGGGCGGGGAGATCGTGCTCATCAGCTCGTTTACGGTGGGCCTTAACTTCATGACGCTCATCTACCCGGGCGCGGTCAATTTGGGTACTGCGGAAATGTACGGCGTACCCTATAACTCTTACCTCAAATTCGTGCTCAAATACGGTGTGCCCATGCTCGTCGTTTCCACGGTGGTCATCGCGCTGGCGCCGTATATCGGGCTGGTGTTCTAGTCATTCGCAGGCCTCGTCCCTTATCCGGTGCAGCTTTTGCATGGCGCAGCGCGCGACAGGCTGGGCGATGCACGCTTCTACAAAAAAAACGCTGGCTTGCAAGCGGAGAGCGTGCGCAGGCGGCCTCCGCAAACTCATTTTGTGTCATGCCGCTTGTCCGCAAAATCGCCCTTTTTCCTGCGGAAGGCAGAGGGCGTATACCCGGTCAGTTTTTTGAATGTTTTCGCAAAATAGCTGGTGTCGTTAAAGCCGGTGTCAAAGCAGATCTCCGTGATGGGCTTGTCCGTTGACGCAAGCTGCTCCGCCGCAATTTTCACACGGTATTCCATCAGGTAGCGGAAAGGCGTGATGCCGATTTGCTGCCGGAAGCAGCGGCAGCATGTCCTGACGCCGATGTTCGCGCCCCGGGCGATATCGCCAAGCGTCACCGGGTGCTTATAATGCGCATGGATATAAGTCAGTATGCTTTTGATATGCTGGTTCTGCGGGCGGCAGCCGTCCTGTGCGGGCGGCACTGCCTTTTCCAAAAGGGCGCACCATGCCTGCGACAGCAAATTCCGCGTTTGCAGCTCGTAGCCATAGTTGGCATCGGCATAGGCAGCATAGGCGCTTTGCAAAGCCGCGAGGACGGCGCGCTGCCAACCAACCGCCGGGGAAAACG
The DNA here is from genome assembly GCF_900087015.1 of Christensenella timonensis. Classification (NCBI taxonomy): domain Bacteria; kingdom Bacillati; phylum Bacillota; class Clostridia; order Christensenellales; family Christensenellaceae; genus Christensenella; species Christensenella timonensis. The sequence goes on along the minus strand of NZ_FLKP01000002.1, from coordinate 2,023,939 downwards.
GGACGACGCCGATGTTTGGGTTGGCGACCAGCGGCAGTACGTATTTGGTTTCGTAAACACTGTGCGGCGCGCCCGCGATGATTTCAGGATCGAACACGATGTTCACGGTCTTGCACGGGGGCCGGCCAACCGGCCGCATGGCGTGGAGCCGGTTGCTGTTGATAAAAAAACCGTCCCCGGAAGCCAATGTAAGCTTGTGGTTTTCGTATTCGATGGCGATGCTCCCCTCGGAGACGTAGCCGAACTCCACCTCCCGGTGCCAGTGCCAGGGGACATAATGCGTGACCAGCCCGTAGATATCATTGCAATACATCCCCAGGGGAAAGGAGGGCGTACCGCGCGGCGTCAACTCCCGCAAAGCGTGGTCGACCACGATTTCCTGTAACTGCATGGCAATACCTCCTGCATGGCTATATAATTATAGTATATGGCATTATTTTACCTGATACAAGGGGAACGGTATCTATATAATTATATTTGAAAAGGGTAATCAGAGGTGCGCACAATATGCAAACCAGCAAAAAAATATAAATCACTTCATTTTCTGGAAAAACGCGGCTGCCGCCTGTACGGTAACCGCGTTTTTTCATTGCCTGCATCGTATGCAAAATCATCCAAAGATTAAAGGAAGATCAAATTCCCGGGAATATTCCGTTATTAATAATATAATTAAAAGAGTAAATTCGGATTTCTTCTCTGCGTGTTGCTGTAATTCAAGGTAAATTTGCCAAAACTCATCTTCCTCAAGCATAGCGCCATCGATCCGGCATATCTTATTCCACCGTTTTATGTCGCTCTGTATCCACATTTCCGCACTTTGCATAAAAATACCACCTTTCTATCAATCAATTTGCGTGATTGCTCAATATATTGAGCCTTAGTGTTTTCATTATAACCTATAATTACAGAATCCACTCAACTATTTGAGCATTTTTTGTGGAAAGGGGTCGCGTATGCAAAAATTAAAAGACAGCAATATGGGTTATACCTTGCGCGCCCTTAGGAAAGCGAACGGTTATACGCAGGATCAATTGGTTGCAAAGTTGAACCTGATGGGAATAGAAACCAACAGGAACGTATACTCCCGTATAGAAACCTGCGAGCTAAATATCCCTGTTAACCTGCTTGTTGGATTACAGGAGATCTATTCCTGCACTTTTGACGACTTCTTCCGGGCACCAGAGGATATCCAGAATATGTAATAATAACAAAGTAACAATAAAAGCCGAACCCTTTTGGATTCGGCTTTTATGTTTTGGTGGAGCATAGGAGATTCGAACTCCTGACCCCCACAATGCCATTGTGGTGCGCTACCAGCTGCGCTAATGCCCCTCGTCGAAACACGGCCATTTGCTCGTTTTATCCTTATGGATAAAAGCTTCGCGGTTATGGCCGGTTTCTCCTCTTACCCCACGAAACCCGCTAACGCTGGGCTTCCGCGGGGGACTGTTTCCGCTTGCAAATCGGATTCATTCCTGACGAACGTACCTATTATATCACGGGCGAAACGCGATGTAAATATATTACTGCGACTGTGCGTCCGCAAGATCCATTTTGCGGGCTTCTTTTTTATAACAGACGATGAAGATGATGAAGAACAACAGCGCCAGCGCCGCCATGGAGAGGAGGAACGAGACGGATGCGCCCATCAGGCCGTAGGATTTGACAAGGATATTAGCGATGATAAGCGAAAGCGCCAGCGTCGCGCCATAGCCGACGACGAGCAGCTTTTGCTTGCGCAGCACGGTGATGCCGTAAAACATCAGCGTCACGACCGCGTTGCACCCGCCGCCCAAAACGAGGATCAATAGCTCGGGGCGGTAAGCGGAAAGATCCAGGCCGTAAAACCACGACAAAACGGGGATGCCGAAGAAATATCCCACCACTTCGCCCGCGACGGTCAGGAAAACGATGGCGACCAGCAGCTTTCCGATGATGCGCGTCAGCCTGCTGCGGTCGTGGTCGGCCCACGCCTGCGCCATCGGCGTGACCATCGGGCGGAAAATAAACGTACTGAATAAATTGATGACGAACGACGGCATGAACAGTGCGCCGAAATACGCTTGGTAGTCGTTATTTTCAAACGACATATAGGTATCGATCGCATATTTGGGCGCGTTGTTGATGTAAACCAGCATGAAAGACCCTGCAAACATGGGCAGGCATACCCACAAAAGCTTGAAAACCGCTTTTTTGTTCCAGTGGAAAGCGCCCCCGTAAAAATTCCGGAAAATCATGAGGTTAAAGAGCATAAAACCAATGGCCGCGGCAACGATAGCCGCGATACACGCGCCGAGGAGGGAACGCGTCGCGAGCAGCGCCGCAACAAACGCCGCCGTGGAGAGCAGCACGCGCAGCGAAAGCGAACGCCCCGCAACGTCGAGGCGGCCTTGCTGCTGGTAGAGGCCGTGGAACACGTCCTCCAAAGCGTCAAACACCTTATAGATACACAAAAGGAGGGTAACGGCAGCTTTTTCAGGCGTATAGCCGCTCAGGTACACAAAGAAAAAGCTGGTAACGACCATGGCTGCGACCGTCACGAAACGTGAGGTCAAATAGTCGCTGAAAGAATAAACGCCCTTGACGTCGGTCGCCTGGAAGGCGCGCATTTCGTAAAACCCGATGGTAAGCATCATGAGCGCGGTGGAATTGGCGAGCTGGAAAATGCCAGCGTCGTTTGCGCCCAAAACACGCGTCACGGCAAAGAATAATATGACGGACGCCAGCGCGTTCGCCATGCTGCCGATGATGTTCCAAAGGTATATTTTCCGTTCCAGATTGTCTGTGTTTCCCAATAATAACCTGTTCATACCCAGCCATTATAGCATTTCCGGCAGGGCGAAACAACACTTAATGAACGGCGCGCGTTACGATGGCCTGAAATGTGTCCATATAAGAAGTTGTTCAAACTCAATTCACATTGGGAGATTATGATATATAAGTTAAGCGGGATTTTTACTGGCGGCGGCGTGCCGAAAGTGATATGATAAGTAAGGAAAAAAGAGGCTTCTCAGGAGAGTGCATATGCAAAGCTTTGTAACGGCACAGGGTATTTACAAAAGATACTGCATGGGCGAGGTAACCATTACTGCCTCGGACGGCGTTGATTTTACCATAGAAAAAGGCGAATTTTGTGTGATCGTCGGCTCTTCGGGCGCGGGGAAAACGACCATGCTCAACATTTTGGGCGGTATGGATACGTGCGACGAGGGGCTGCTCCTTGTCGACGGCAACAGGGTGAGCGAATACAATTCGCGCCAGTTGACGGAATACAGGCGCTACGACATCGGGTTCGTGTTCCAGTTTTACAACCTGGTGCAGAACCTGACGGCCAAGGAAAACGTGGAACTGGCAACGCAGATCTGCCCAAACCCGCGCGACGCGCAGGAAGTGCTGGGCGAAGTCGGCCTTGCGCACAGGCTGGATAATTTTCCGGCGCAGCTTTCGGGCGGGGAGCAGCAGCGCGTTTCCATTGCGCGCGCTCTCGCGAAAAACCCCAAGCTTTTGTTGTGCGACGAGCCTACGGGCGCGCTCGATTCAGATACTGGCAAGACGATCCTAAAGCTTTTGCAGGATACCTGCCGCGAAAAGAACATGACGGTGGTGGTCGTTACGCACAACCACGCGATCACGCCCATGGCCGACCGCATCATCAAAATGAAAAACAGCAAGGTGAAGGAAGTCATATTAAACGACCATCCGACGCCGGTGGAAGAGATAGAGTGGTAAACAGATGAAACGACATATGCTTGTAAAAGAAGCGGTGCGCGAAATATGGAAAAGCCGCAATCGTTTCTTTTCTATTTTAGGGATCGTCGCGCTGGGCGTCGGGTTTTTTGCCGGCGTCAAGGCGAGCTGTCCCGACATGAAGCTCACGATGAAGCAGTATTACGAGCAGACTGCCCTTAGCGATATTCATCTTGTTTCCACATACGGTTTTAACGAGAACGATTTAAAGGCGATCGAAGAGGTTTCGGGCATAAGGGAAATGATGCCCGCTTATTCTGTCGATACGTTTGTAGATTCTGGCGAGCGTGCGGATACCATCGTAAAAGTGCTGTCCATTAAAACGTCAGGGGCGGGCGAGGATGGAAACGAGCTCAATAAACCTGTGCTCAAAGAGGGCAGGCTGCCTGAAAAAGCGGGCGAATGCGTGGTGGAAAAGAACATCCATTCGCCGGAAAATTTTGAGATCGGGCAGACGGTCAGGCTGCTCGCGGGCAAAGAGGACGACGATCTTTTTGATACGCTCAAGGTAGACGAATTCACCATCGTAGGGATCGTGGAATCGTCTTCTTTTATTTCCTTTGACCGTGGCAAGGCGCAGATCGGCGACGGGGAAATCGATTGCTTCATGATGATTCCCGAGCAGGATTTTGTACTGGACGTGTATACGGACGTGTACCTGACGATGGCGGACACCGAGGGGAAAGACCCGTTCGAGCAACCGTACAAAGACGCGGCGGCCGGTGCGGTGGCAACCTTTGAAAAAGTCGCGGAGCAGCGCGAGGGCGCGCGCTACGACGAGATCGTGAGCGAAGCGCAGGAAAAGATCGACGACGGGAAAAAGGAATTAGCGGACGGAAAGCAGACGCAGCAAACGGAGCTTGCGGACGCGCAAAAGAAAATAGACGACGCGCAAAAGGAACTGGACGACGGACAGGCGGCCTTGGACGAAAAGCGGAACGAATACGATACGCAGATCGCGGACGCGCAGCAGGAGCTTGACGATGCGCGCTCGCAGGCGGCGGAGGGAAACGCGCAATACGAGGACGGGCTTGCGCAATATAAAGACGGCCTTGCGCAATACGAGGACGGGCTTGCGCAGTTTGAGGCGCAAAAAGAAGCGGCGGAGCAGCAGCTGGCGGATTTGAAACAGCAGGCGGCGGACTTGCAGGCGCGTATTGACAGCGCACAGGCACAAATCGATGAGGGGCGTGCGCTCGTTTCCGGCGTTGACGGCGTGACCGCGGGCTTTGCAAACCAGTTTGTGCCGGATTTATCTTACCTGCCCGCAGACGTTGCCGCCGTAATCGACGCTTCCTCCGCGCTGGACGCACTGCTCCCGCCGGGGACGCTGCCGTCCGGCGTGAGCGTCAAAACGCTGCTGCAAAGCTATGTGACGCTCGATCCGTCAAACCCCGCGCAGGCGGCGCAGAAATCGGCTGCCTGCGCGCAGCTCGGCGGCATCACGGCGGGGGTGTCTTCCGCGCTCGACAGCTCTGAAGCGCAGCTCGCGCCCGCGAAGGAGGGGCTTGCGCAGCTTCGAGCGGGCATCAGCGACGGAGAAAATAAGCTGGCGGCGACGGAAAAGCAACTGGCGGACAGCAAGGCGGAGCTTGACGAAGCCAAAAAGACGCTGGACGATTCGCGCGCGCAATTAGACGCGGCGGATTCCCAGATCGCCTCCGGGCAGGCGGAGCTTGACAGGCAGAAAGCTTCGGGCGCGCGGCAGCTTGCGGACGCACAGGAAAAATTGAATGACGGGCAGCGGGAATTAGACGACGCCCGCAGGGAATATGAAGAAGGCAAGGCGGAATCCGACCGGGAGATCGCCGACGCGCAGCAGGAGCTTGACGACGCGGAGCAGCAGCTTGCGGACGTGAAAAAACCGGTCTGGTATGTTTGGGACAGAAGCAACAACCCAGGCTATTCCAGCTATCAGGACGACGCGGAAAAGGTGGACGCGATCGCCTCGGTGTTCCCGTTGTTCTTTATCCTGGTGGCAGCGCTCGTCTGCTTCACGACCATGACGCGCATGGTGGAGGAGCAGCGCACGCAGATCGGCACGTTAAAGGCGCTGGGGTATTCCAGCCGGTCGATCATGGCAAAATACCTGTGGTACGCCATCACGGCGAGCGTGCTGGGCAGTATCATAGGGCTTACGATCGGCTTTACGCTGTTCCCCAAAGTGGTGATCGACGCCTACCATTTGCGCTATTTTATGCCAGAAGGCTTAACGCCTTTCCACTGGGATTACGCTTTTTGGTGCACTGCCGTATCCATCGCGGTAACGGGCTTTTCCGCCTGGGCGGCAGGGTATAAGGTGCTGCGGGAACAACCGGCGCAGCTGATGCGCCCCAAGGCGCCGCCGGGCGGCAAACGCGTGCTGCTCGAAAAATGGACGTGGCTGTGGAACAAGCTTTCCTTTACGCATAAGGTAACGATGCGCAACATCTTCCGCTACAAAAACCGCGTGCTGATGACGGTCATCGGCATCGCCGGATGTACGGCGCTTATGCTCACGGGCTTCGGCCTGCAATATTCCATCGGTTCGATCGTAGACAAGCAGTTTAACGAGATTTCCGTATACGACGCGCTCGGGTCTTTGGATGACGAAACGACGGCAGACGACCTTTCCGTTATCCAGCAAAAAGTCGCGGATACGCCGGGCGTGAAAGACGAAATGCTGCTTTATTACAAAGGGCTTGACGTTTTTGACGCGAACGGGAAAAAGGTGAGCGCCACCGCGTTTGTGCCGGAAGAGCCGGAGGAGATCGGCAACTATATCACCCTGCGCACGCGCGAGGATAAGCAGCCGCTTACGCTCACGGACGACGGGGCGGTCATCAATGAAAAGCTCTCGAAGCTGCTCGGGCTGAAAGTGGGCGATACGTTTAAGATAACGGATGCGGACGGCAACAGCGCGCAGGCAAAGGTAAGCGGCATTACGGAAAACTACGCGATGAACTACGTCTACATGACGCCGGATTATTACGCGCAGCTTTTCGGCGGCAAGCCGCAGAGCAATATGTTCGCGATGGATATGGAGCAGGGAACGGACCTTTCCGCGCTTTCGCAAACGCTGCTTACGTACGACCATGTGCAAGGGCTTTCGTACGCGAGCGATACGACGGAGCAGTTCGCGGACATGGTGGACAGTATGAACAGTATCATGCTGGTAATCATCATCTCGGCGGGGCTGCTGGCCTTTATCGTCATGTACAACCTCGTCAATATCAACGTGACGGAGCGCATGCGCGAGCTTGCGACCATCAAGGTGCTCGGGTTTTACGACGGCGAGGTATCCGCCTATATCTACCGCGAGAACAATATTTCCGCGGTGATCGGCATGGCGGTGGGGTTGGTGCTGGGCATATTCTTGGAGAAGTTCGTCGTCAGTACGGCGGAGGTGGACATCGTCATGTTCGCGCCCGAAATCCCGTGGACGGCCTTCGTGTATGCGGGCTTGCTCACGCTGGCCTTTGCCTTCATTGTGAATTTCGTGCTGCACTTCAAGCTGAAAAAGATCGACATGGTGGAATCCATGAAATCGATCGAATGACAGGGCAAACAAAAGCCCGGCAGGTTTTTTATCCGCCGGGCTTTTTTGTGTCCCTTTATTCCCGCTGCTTTTTCAGCAGGGCCGCAGCGCTGGTTTTAGCCGTGGTGTTCGTGCGGGGTACGCGGCGTGAAGAATGGAAGGAACAGGGAAAGCGGCAGGCGCGTTGATCCTCCCTGCCGCTCTTTACTTTATTTTCCATTTTCGTGCGAAAAGGTAGACTTTTTTATCCATTTCATTTATACTGTTTTTATTAAAGAAAATGATATAATCTCACACTTTTCAGGCTGGAAAAGCGCACGATCCGGTATATTTACTCCGTGGATAAAAAAGTCTACCTTTCTGACCGGGGGGCGGGTTTGCGCGGACAGGGTGGCAAGGGCTATGGACGGACATAAAAAAGAAGACCTGCTGGATGTGCTCGCGAGGCAGGCGGATTGTGCTTATTTGTCAGAATTGAGGAACCCCAAGGTATATCCTCTTGTTGCGGACGCGCTGAAACGGATCGACCCGGAGGAATACAGCGTACGCGAATGGGAGGAAGCCGCTTATTATATCGCAGGGGAAAGGATATCGGCGCAGGACGGGACGCAGGCGCGAAAAACCCTGCTGGAAAAGATCGGCAAGGTAAACGTGCGCGCATGAAAGAGAACGGGTAACAAGGGCGATGCCCGCCATACATAGCGGAAAAGGCACCTTTCACGGCGCCTTTTTTTATTTGGCGAAAGCTCGTTGATTTAATCAATTTTGGTTTAAAATATGGTATAATAAAAGATACTGATTTTTTAGGGATAGGAGAGAACATGAAGCGTTTTGAATTGCATTCCAAATACGCGCCCGCCGGAGACCAGCCAAAGGCGATCGACGAGCTGGTGCGCGGGATAGAAGACAAAAAGCGCGCGCAGGTGCTTTTGGGCGTTACGGGCAGCGGGAAAACGTTTACTATGGCCAACGTGATCGCGCGTACGCAGCGGCCCGCGCTCATTTTGGCGCACAACAAGACGCTCGCGGCGCAGCTCGCGAGCGAGTTCCGGGAATTCTTCCCCAACAATGCGGTGGAATTTTTTGTTTCGTATTATGATTATTACCAGCCGGAAGCCTATGTGCCCGGGCGCGACCTGTATATCGAAAAGGATTCGAGCGTCAACGACGAGATCGACAAAATGCGCCATTCGGCAACGTCCGCGCTTTTGGAGCGTAAGGACGTGATCGTGATCGCGAGCGTATCGTGCATCTATTCCATCGGCGCGCCGGAGGACTACGGGAACCTCGCGGTAGCGCTGCGGGAGGGCATGGAATACCCGCGCGAAGCATTGCTGGAAAAGCTGGTGTCCATCAATTATATGAGAAACGATATCGATATGTCGCGCGGCACGTTCCGCGTACGCGGCGAGGTGGTGGAAATTTTCCCCATGGGGACGAGCGAGCGGGCGGTGCGCGTGGATTATTTCGGCGACGAGATCGAGCAAATCTCGGAGATCGACGCGCTCACGGGAAGGAAGCTCACCAAAGAAAAATACGTCATCATCTTTCCCGCGTCGCATTACGCGATGGAGCATGAAAAGGTGCTTGCGCACATCCCGGACATCAAAAAGGACATGCTCGCGCAGGTCGAGATGTTCAAGCAAAAGGGCAAGCTGCTGGAAGCGGAGCGCATTGCCCAACGTACCATGTACGACATGGAGATGCTGAAGGAGCTGGGGTATTGCTCGGGCATCGAAAACTATTCGCGCTACTTTGACGGCCGCAGGCCGGGCGAGCCGCCATATACGCTGATGGATTATTTCCCGGACGATTACCTGTTGTTCGTGGACGAATCGCATGTAACGCTGCCGCAGGTGCGCGCCATGTACAACGGAGACCGCGCCCGCAAGCAGATGCTGGTGGATTACGGCTTCCGCCTGCCGTCCGCGTTTGACAACCGCCCGCTGCAATTCAGCGAATTCAACGCGCGGGTAAACCAGGCGATATACGTTTCGGCGACGCCCGCGGAGTATGAACGGGATCTGGCGGACGGAAAAGTGGTGGAGCAGATCGTCCGCCCGACAGGGCTACTCGATCCTGCGATCGAGATACGCAAAACGCAGGGGCAGCTGGACGACCTGTTAGGCGAGATCGGCGAGGTCGCCGGGCGGGGCAGGCGCGTGCTGGTGACGACGCTCACCAAGCGGCTGGCGGAGCGGCTGACGGAATACTATACGGAAATGGGTATTCGCGTGAAGTATATGCATTCGGATATCGATACGTTGGAGCGCATCGAGATCGTGCGCGGGCTGCGATTAGGGGAATTCGACGTGCTGGTGGGCATCAACCTGCTGCGCGAGGGGCTGGACATCCCGGAGATCGAGCTGGTCGCTATCCTCGACGCGGACAAGGAAGGCTTTTTGCGCAACGAAACGTCGCTCATACAGACCATCGGGCGCGCAGCGCGTAACGCGCAGGGCCGCGTGATCCTGTATGCGGACACCATCACGCGTTCCATCAAGGCGGCGGTAAGCGAGACGGAGCGCCGCCGCGCGTTGCAGAAAGAATATAACGAAAAGAACGGCATTACGCCGACGTCCATCTCAAAAGAGGTGAGCGACGCGCTCGCCATCTCGCAGAAGGCGGACGAGGAGGATACGCTTAAAAACCTCTCGCGGGAAGAGCGCAATATGCGTATCGATATCCTGACGCAGCAGATGAAGCAGGCCGCCGCGGAGCTGGAGTTCGAGGTCGCCGCCAAGCTGCGCGACATGATCGAGGAACTGCAAAAGAAGAAAAAATAATTTCTATATACAAGAGGAGAAGGTATGGATTACTTACACATCAAGGGTGCGCGCGAGCATAACTTAAAGAACATAGATATCTCGCTCCCGCGCGACAAATTCATCGTGATCACCGGGCTTTCGGGCAGCGGAAAATCGTCGCTGGCGTTCGACACCATCTACGCCGAGGGACAGCGGCGGTATGTGGAATCCTTGTCGTCGTATGCGCGGCAGTTTTTGGGACAGATGGAAAAACCGGAGGTAGACCAGATCGACGGCCTTTCTCCCGCGATCTCCATCGACCAGAAAACGACCGCCCGCAACCCGCGTTCCACGGTGGGTACGGTGACGGAGATACACGACTACCTGCGGCTTTTATACGCGAGGGCAGGCGAGGTATACTGCACCAAGTGCGGCAAAAAGATATCGCGCCAGACGGTCGACCAGATGGTCGACCAGGTCATGAAAAACCCGGAGGGGACAAAGCTGATGATCCTCGCGCCCGTGATCCGCGCGAAAAAGGGCGAGCACAAGAAGGTACTGGAAGATTTAGCCAAGGAAGGCTTTACACGTGCCGTTGTGGACGGGCAGACGCGTGAGCTGGACGAGGAGATCAAGCTCGAAAAACAGAAAAAGCACACGATCGCCGCAGTGATCGACCGTATCATCATCAAAGAAGGCAGCGCCAAGCGCGTGACGGATTCCATCGAAACGGCGCTGCACATGGCGGGCGGGCTGGTGATCGTCAAAAATATGGAGACAGGCGAAGAAAAGCTGATGAACGAGAATTTTGCCTGTGCGGACTGCGGCGTGAGCATCGAGGAGCTGACCCCGCGCATGTTTTCCTTCAACAGCCCGTTCGGCGCCTGCCCGCAGTGTACGGGGCTGGGCATGCTGCTGAAAATAGACCCTGACCTCATCGTACCGGACAAGACCAAGACGCTGCGCGAGGGCGCGGTCAAGGCGTCGGGCTGGAATTTCGGCGCAGTGGGCACCATCGCCAAAAACTACCTCGATGCGATGATGAAGCGTTACAACTTCGATATGGATACGCCGTATGAGGACTTGTCCGATGAAGTGAAGCACGCGCTTTTATACGGTACGGATGGGGAAAAGCTGCGCGTGGAATACGACGGTATGGGCGGCGCGGGCTATTACAACGCAGCCTTCGAGGGCATCGTGCCCAATTTGGAGCGCCGTTACCAGGAGACAACGTCCGAATACATGAAAGGCGAGATCGAAAGCTACATGGTGGAAACGCCGTGCCCCGTGTGCCACGGGCAGCGTTACAAGCCGGAAACGCTTGCCGTTAAAATCGGGGACAAGAACATTGCGGAGCTTTCGGAACTGTCCATCCGCGCGGCGCGCGAATATGTGAATAACGTAAAGCTGGATAACAAACAGAAAATGATCGCCGAGCGCGTGATGAAGGAATTAAACGCGCGCTTCGACTTTTTGATCAACGTGGGCCTTGACTACCTGACGCTGTCGCGCGCGGCAGGGACGCTCTCAGGCGGCGAAGCGCAGCGTATTCGCCTGGCGACGCAGATCGGCAGCGGGCTGATGGGCGTGCTTTACATTCTGGACGAGCCGAGCATTGGGCTGCACCAGAAAGATAACGATAAGCTGCTCACGACCCTCAAAGGGCTGCGCGACCTCGGAAATACGCTGATCGTAGTCGAGCATGACGAGGAAACGATGCTCAACGCGGATTACATCGTAGACATCGGGCCGGGCGCGGGCGCGCACGGCGGCAAGGTCGTCGCCAAGGGTACGCCCAGGGAGATCATGGAAAACAAGAAGAGCATCACCGGCCAGTACCTGTCGGGCGCCAAGCTCATCCGCATTCCCGCAAAGGTGCGAAAGCCCAAGCAGTGGATCACCGTCAGGGGGGCGCAGGAGAATAATTTGCGTAACATCGACGTGGCTTTTCCTACGGGCGTGATCACGGCGGTGACGGGCGTATCGGGAAGCGGCAAGAGCACGCTTGTCAACCACATCCTGAAAAAAGCCTCCATGCAGCGGTTTTACCATTCCAAGGACAGGCCGGGAAAGCATAAGGCCATCGAGGGGCTGGAATATGTGGACAAGGTCGTGGACATCGACCAGTCTCCCATCGGGCGCACGCCGCGTTCCAATCCGGCGACGTATACGGGAATGTTCGACATGATCCGCGATCTTTTTGCCATGACGCAGGACGCGAAGGCGCGCGGCTACCAGAAGGGCCGTTTTTCCTTCAATGTAAAGGGCGGGCGCTGCGAGGCGTGCCGCGGCGACGGCATCATCAAGATCGAGATGCACTTTTTGCCGGACGTATACGTGCCGTGCGAGGTGTGCAAGGGACAGCGATACAACCGTGAGACGCTGGAGGTGCGCTATAAGGGCAAGAACATCTTTGAAGTGCTGGACATGACGGTGGAAGAAGCGTACAAGTTCTTTGAGAACATCCCGCGCATCGAAAGCAAGCTCAAGGTGCTGATGGACGTGGGCCTTTCGTATATCAAGCTGGGGCAGCCCTCGACGACGCTGTCGGGCGGCGAGGCGCAGCGCGTCAAGCTGGCGACGCACCTTTCCAAAAAACAGACGGGCAATACGCTGTTCATCCTCGACGAGCCGACGACGGGCCTGCACATGGACGACGTCAAAAAACTGGTCAAGGTCTTAAACCGCCTGGCGGACAAGGGAAACACGGTGGTGGTCATCGAGCATAACCTCGACGTGGTCAAAAGCGCGGACTACATCATCGACATGGGGCCGGACGGGGGAGACAAGGGCGGCACGGTGATCGCCAAGGGCACGCCCAAAGAGGTCGCGGCCAATAAAAAGAGCTATACGGGGCAGTACCTGAAGCGTATTTTCGACAACGCCACACCCGAGCACTATTTGCAGCCGAAAAAGAAGAAATAGGGGAACGGCCATGCGTCAACATACGATTACCATAGATACAGGAAAATGCATCGGGTGCGGGCTGTGCAAACAGGATTGCCCGGCAGATAATATAGAAATAACGAACGCAAAAGCCCTTGTCAGGAAACAGGACTGCCTCATGTGCGGGCACTGCGTCGCGGTTTGTCCCAAAGCCGCAGTATCCATAAGCGGCTTTGACGAACCGCCGGAGGAATTTGCAAAGCAAACGATACTTTCACCAAAAGAGCTCCTGGCAGCGATCAAGACGAGACGGAGCATCCGCCGCTTCAAGCAGGAGGATATCCCGGATGAAGTGATCCGGCAGATCATCGAGGCGGGGCGGTTTACACCCAGCGCAGTCAATGCGCAGGATGTTTCGTACCTTGTGCTCAAAGATGGAAGAGAAAAGGCGGAGAAAATGGCAGTCGGGCTTTTCAGGCGTTTGCTGCCGGTCGCCTCCCTTTTCAGCAAAGAAGCAAGGGACAGGAGGGATATCGCCATAGACGATCATTTTTTCTTTAAAAAAGCGCCGGCAGCCATTGTGATCGTATCAAAAACGAAGGTCAACGGCGCGCTGGCCGCAGCCAATATGGCGCTGATGGCCGAGGCAAACGGCTTGGGCGTGCTCTACAGCGGGCTTTTTACGATAGCGGTAAATGTTTCCGGCAAGCTGCGCAGGACGCTGGGCCTGGGCCGTAAACAAAAGGCCGTGACCACGCTGGTGCTCGGCTATCCGGATATCAACTATCGCCGCACGGCGCAGCGCGAGAGCGCAAACGTCCGCTGCCAGCACTAAATTCTTCTTCATTCATTTCCTCCTTCGTGCGTGTCCCTGCAGCGGCAATACTGCCTTTCATATTCGTCCGTATCCACACAAATGGGGACGATGCGTATGCAAAAACCATCGCAGAGGACATTTTCTATGGGGGTAGGGTCGGGGATCGGCGCGCCTTCCTGTTCCATATCATATAAAATGAGGGACAGCGCGTCCTCCGCCATCTCCAGTGCCTGCGCAAGCGTAGCGCCGCAGGAGACGCAGCTCTCGATGTCGGGAAAACAGACGGCATAAAGACCGTCCGCCTCTTGCTTTAAAACAGCCGGGTATTGATAGGTTGCCATCAGGACACCTCCTGTTTTAGGCCCGCCTGCCTGAGGATCGCCGCGAGGGTTCCTGCGGGCATCTCTTCGGTGCGGTGGCGGGACACGGGAAACGTATTGCGCGTCAGCGGGCTGTAATATAGGTCGTGCCGTCCGCCCTCGCGCTTTAATGTGATACCGTTTTTCAAAAGAAGTTTGGTGAGCTCGCTTACTTTCATGAATCGTTCCCCTGGCCTGCTCCCAGTATACCACGTTTTCAAAAAATGTAAATGTCGACGCGGAGAGGTGGGTTTGCCGGCAAAGGGCATATTGTATACTGCAATAAATATTTTGGTTTACAATTAAATTATACTGTGCTATACTGGGGTTCGTATCCACAAATGACGGGGGAAAACAAGCAATGGAAACAATACCCAAAAAACAGGCGGCGACGAGGGACATCATCCTGTGCGCGCTGTTTGCCGCACTCATCGCCATCGGCGCGTTCATCCGTATTCCCATTCCCTATGTGCCCATTACCTTCCAGGGATTTTTTGTCCTGCTGGCAGGTTTTTTACTGGGGCCGAAATACGGCAGCATCTCCATGCTGGTGTATATCGCGCTCGGCCTGGTGGGGCTGCCCATTTTCACGGAGGGCGGCGGCGTGATGTATGTATTAAAGCCGACGTTTGGCTTTTTGATCGGTTTTGCGGTATGCGCGCTGATCGCGGGCTGGCGCGTACGAAAACTCAAAAAGCTGACGGTAGGGAAACTGTTCCTGACGGGAATGCTCGCCATGGTTCCCGTATACCTGATCGGCGTCGTTTATTTCTATCTCATCATGAACTACGTCATGCAGACACCCATCGGCGTATGGGCCGCGGTCTGGTCGTGCATCATCATGGTGCTGCCCGCGGATGTCCTGCGCTGCCTGCTCGCTTCGTGGCTGGCCAAGCGGCTGCTTCCCGTGCTCAAAAAGGGGGCGGCCTGATGGGCTTTGTGGAAAGCATGGCGCATAAGGCGATCGCAGGACAGGCGGTCACCAAAAAAGAGGCGGTTTTGCTGGCGCGGGAGGATACAAGCAGCCTTTGCGCCGCCGCCAGCCGGATACGCAAGGAACGCTGCGGCGATACCTTTGACCTGTGCTCCATCGTCAACGGGAAAAGTGGGAGGTGCCCGGAGGACTGCAGGTATTGCGCGCAGTCTGCGCATTATGAAACAGCGACGGAATTTTACGGCCTGCTCAGTAGGGAGGAGATCGTCACCGCCGCGCAGAGGAGCCTTGCGGGCGGCGCACAGCGTTTTTCCATCGTGACCTCCGGCAGGAAGCTGACGCGGGAAGAGGTCACGGCGCTGTGCGAAACCTACCGCGCGCTCAAAAGGGCGTGCCCGCAGCTTCGCCTGTGCGCGTCGCACGGCCTGCTGGACGAACAGGAATTCGCGATGTTAAAAGAGGCCGGGGTGGAGCGCTACCACAACAACCTGGAAACGTCGCGCGGCTTTTTTGGGAAAATCTGCACCACCCATTCCTATGACGATAAGCTGGAAACGATACGCCGCGCAAAAAACGCAGGATTGGCTGTTTGCAGCGGCGGGATCATCGGCATGGGCGAGGGTATGGCCGAGCGCATTGACCTCGCGATTGAGCTGCGCGGATTGGAAGTGCGTTCCGTACCGCTCAACATCTTAAACCCGATCAAAGGCACGCCCCTTGGAGGCATGCCGGCATTGCCGCAGGAAGAGCTGCGGCGGAGCGCGGCAATTTTCCGCTTCCTGCTCCCGGATGCGGCGATCCGCCTTGCCGGGGGAAGGAACCGCTTGCGCGCGGGCGGCAGGGAGATGCTGGAGGCGGGCGTGAATGCCGCCATCACGGGCGATATGCTCACCACGTCGGGCGCAGCCTTCCAAAGCGACCGGGAAATGATCGCCGCGTGCGGATTCCGGGCAGGGCTGCTCTAAGATACAAATGTTAAATTTGTATAAAAACTCGAAAAAGCTGGTTGTATCTTAAAATTTGTGGTGATATAATGAACATACTAACATGAAAAAGGCGGCACGGAGATGAAAATACGTCCGAACTTATACCTGATCGTAGGGATTTTAGCGATTGCTATCAATATTATTTTAGGGCAGTTTATCATGATGCAAAACAGTTTTATTGATTTTGCGCAGGGCTTTTTGTGTGCGATCGGTATTTTCTTCTGTGTCATCGGCCTTTTCGACCAGCACAACAAGATGACGAAGGGAAACCCCGAAAACAAATAACATGGGATAATAAAAGGACAGGCAAGTCGCCTGTCCTTTTTTGATGCCTGCTTATTTTTATTTTTTGCGCAGCACGTACACCGCCGGGTAAAGCCCGCCCGCGTCGAACGTAGCGCGCTTCAGCATTTCAAAATTGTTACAGCTTTTGATCAGGCCTTCCGTAAGGTTTTTTTCGTGCGTATATAAAACGGCGATACCCTTTTCCGTCAGTATTTCCGGCAGGATGCGGAAATACGCTTTATACAGACGCTCGTTGTGCGAATGACTGCCCACGCGCAGGCCAAAGGGCATATTGACGAGGATCTCGTCGTATTTCTTGGCGGTGAATTTCAACGCGTCGATGTAGTGGAACTGCGGATGCACATGCGCATAGCGGCTGTTCTCCTTGGCAGCCTCGATGGCCGTCATGTTGATATCCGCCCCCGTCAGGGAATGATGCGGGTAAAAGCCGCGCTCATAAAGCATGGTGCCGCTGCCGCAGAAGTTGTCGAGCACGCGTGCGTCCGGGTTGAAAAACTCGCTGGCATATGCGCATACGCTTGCCGCCACGCCCGGGTTGATGCTTGCGGAGATCGCTTTTTTGCGGTAAGAAAAGCGATTATCCGTGAGGGGATTTAAGAACACCTGCGCGCTGTCCCCATCGATCTCGATCATGATCTCCACCGAATAGGAGGAAGGCGTATTGATAAGCTGCTTCATGGCTGCCACGCACTTTTTGATGATATCGATGCGCACCTCATGCGCTACGCTGCGTACCTCAAGGCGGTAGCCCGTCACGCCCGTGCGCTGCATGACCGCCGCCTCGCGCTGGGAAAGAAACGCGGGCAGCTCGCCCACAGGCGAACAGCCGAGGTAGATATATGCGTCCGTGTAGGCGCGCAATTTATAAATATCATAGAAATCGGCAAGGGAGGTTACGGCAATGTATTTGCCGAACTTGCGGGGGGAAAGGCCCGCTTCCTTGCACTGGGAATAGGTGACGTTTAAGTTGGGTGACGCGAGCACGATCACGTCCGAGGGAAGGACGCGTACGCGTGCCTTGGTGCGCATCACGAAATTTGCCAGCGCCTTGCTCAAAGCCGCGCTTTCTTCGTCGCGGTGTTTTTCCAAATCGCTGCGCAGCTGGTAGGATTCCAAAAACCGTTTGGCGCGGTCGCTTTTGGCCCGCCCGATGGCGAGCAGGTAGGAGGGAAGCGCAAACACGGTCTGTTCGTGCATTACGCCCTCGATGAGCTCGTCAAGGTAATCCGCCGCGCATGTGTTGCCGATGACCTGTGCCGCGAGCATGCGCACCTTTGGGTCGGCGTCCCGCAGCAGCTTCAAAAGCCCGTCGATATTTGCAAGGGCGACATCCTTGGCACGTTCGCCGAGGTCGGCCAAAATACGCAAAGCGGCGCGCGCGTTGCCGCCCTTTGTCTGTGCGTATACACGCTGCAGCCCTCCGCTTTTCAGCAATTCGGCAAGGCCTTCTTTGCGCTCGGCTGCCGGAAGTTCGTTATAGCTTTCTACAAATTCCGTGATTTCTGCTGTTTTCATTGTACTCCCATACTCTCGAAAATAACGTCCAGTACGTTTTTGGTACCGTCCGCTTCCTTACTGTTTTCCATCGACTGGATCATTTCATCTTTGTGCGCGGACAGCTCTTCCAGTGCGCCGAGGAGGGCCTGCGCATCCAGCTTTTCCTGTTCCAGTACGCGTGCATACCCGCGCTTTTCAAAATATCGGGCGTTCAGGATCTGGTCGCCGCGGCTCGCGGAAAGCGGGAGCGGCACAAGCAAAGCAGGCAGCTTCAAAGCCAGAAATTCAAAAATGGCATTGGCGCCGGAACGCGAAAGGGCAAGGTCTGCCGCCGCGAATACGTCGGAAAGGCCGTCTTCCATATATTCATATTGCCTATAGCTGTCTTTGCCTTCAAGCCCGGGATTGAGCTTGCCTTTGCCTCGGAGATGGACGATGTCGTAACGCCCGCAAAGGGGCTCGATCGCCGCATCCACCGCGTCGTTTAACGCCTGGGCCCCCAGAGAGCCTCCCATTATTAATAACACCGGTTTACTGCCGCTAAACCGCAGCTTCAAAAGCCCGCGCGTGCGATCCCCCGCAAGGAGGTCGCATCGGATGGGCGACCCTGTGAGCGTGCTGCCTGAAAAACGCGCCTCCTCCGTATCGAAAGACAGGCAGATCTTCTGCGCTTTTTTGATGCACAGCCTGTTGGCAAGGCCGGGCGTATAGTCGCTTTCATGCAGGATAACGGGAATTTTAAGCTTTGCCGCCGCCCAGACGACGGGTACGGATACAAAGCCTCCTTTGGCAAAAACAAGGTCGGGCCGCAGCTCCTTTAATATTTGTTTGGCTTCCTTTGTTCCCTTGAATATCTTGAAAATATCCGTCACGTTTTTGAGGCTCGCGTAGCGGCGCATCTTTCCCGCGCTGATCGCGTGGAAGGGGATATCGTGTACAAGCGTCTTTTCGATACCGTCTGCGGTACCGACATAATGTACGTCTATACCATGGCTCAGCAGGCCGGGCACAAGCGCTAAGTTGGGCGTGACATGACCCGCGCTGCCGCCGCCTGTGAGTACGATTTTCTTTTGTGTGCTTTCCATAAAAATATACCTCTCCGATTGGCCCGCGGTATCCACAAAAGCGCGTGGACAAAGCAAAAAGGCCAACATCTATCATAGCACAAGAAGAGGCCTCCCGCAATAGCGCGTTGCCCGCCAATCTTAAGAAAGGTTTCATAGTTAGGGCGTTGAATGAAGTGGGTATCTATGATATATTAAATTTGATGAAAAAAGCGATGTAACGGGGTTTTTCTATGAAAATACTGATTTTGAGCATGACGGTCGGGCAGGGACACAATGCGACAAGTAAAGCGCTGCGCGCGTGTATGGAGCAAAGGGGCCATACGTGCGAGATTTTAGATACTTACAAATTCCTCGCAAAGCCCATCGGCCTCGGCTTTGACAAGGGGTATACCGCAATGGGCAGGTTTGTGCCCAAGCTGAACGAGAACATCTACAAGGCCGCGGAAAAGGCCAACGGGCGCTCGGACATGAAAATGTATTTCCCGTGGGCGTTTGCCAACCTGACCAAAAGCAAGATGCAGAAATACATCGAGGAAACAAAGCCGGATGTGATCGTCTGTTCCATCGTCATGACGGCGATCCTCATCACTTCCTTGAAGGAAGCGGGCATGATCGACCCGGACATCAAAAGCATCGGCATCGTGACAGACTATTCGCTGCACCCGTTCTGGGAATATACGGCAATGGACTATTTCGTCGCGGCCAACGAGCTGCTGATCCCGGAGTTTACAGCCCGGGGCATCGCCGAAAACAAGATATTGCCCACAGGCATCCCGATCGCGCCGAAGTTCGCGCGCTGTATCGCGCAAAAAGAAGCGCGGGAAAAGCTGGGGCTGGATCCGGATATGTTCACCGTGCTCATGGCTTCGGGCGGCATGGGGTTTGCGGGCCTCGTGCCCGTGCTGCAGGACATCGATACGGTGGAGGGGACGCAGGTCGTCACCATATGCGGCACGAACACGCGGCTGAAAAACAAGCTGCTGGCCATGGATTTCAACAACCCGGTGCATATTTTGGGGTTTGTGGATAATATGGACGAATACATCGACGCGGCGGACGCGGTCATCACCAAGCCGGGCGGGCTTTCCACATCGGAGGCCATCGCCAAGGAAAAGCCGATGATCCTCACTAAGCCCATGCCGGGCGTGGAAAACATGAACATTGCTTTCCTGCTCAACAATTCGCTGGCGGTGCACGCGAACGAATACCAGCCCTTGAGCATGGTCTTAAAGCAGATGCGGCTCAATGATGTAAAGTTGAGCGAAATGAAGCGCGCACAAAAGAAATGGGGCAAAAAAAACAGTGCGGGTATGCTGGCAAAGTTTATCGAAAAGCTGGTGTAACGAATCAAAAAAAGGCATCCGGTATGGATGCCTTTTTTATATGCTTTGATCAGTCGAGCCCAGCGGGTTTTTCTGTCGCACGGTCGCACGGAACGTGTCCGCAGTTGCCGCAGGCAGCAGCACCCTGGCCGTTTGTCGTGTCGACCCTCTTGTCCATTGCGTGGTTGATCACGCCGTTGAAGGGGAAGTGGCCGCAAGCCCAGATTTCGTCCGCTTTGACTTTCCAGTTTTCAGCGATCTTGTCCGTCTTTGCCGTCAATACGTCAACGCCCTCAAGATCCAAGTCCTGTGTCGGATGCGCGCCGGATTCGTTGACAGCTTTACGCAGTCCTTCCGGATTGTCAAGCAGCGGGCACGGACGCAGCAGGTTGTCGGAGAACGGCTGGCCTTCCTGGTATTTACGGAAGAGCGGGCTGCCGAGAGCCTCTTCCAGCGTACATTCGTTGATGTTGTGCGTCGCATAATGGATGAACGCGCACGGTTCGCAGTCGCCGTTGGAGTTGATGTGGAAGTAACGGCGCCCGCCAGCGATACATCCGCCGACATATTCGCCGTCGTTCCAGAAATCGAGGATGAAAAGCGGCTTATATTCACGCATCTCGCGAACACGCTTGTACATATAAGCACGCTGCTCAGGCGTTACGCACAGATCCATAACAGCATCCTTGCCGATGGGCATGTAGGTGAACAGCCAACCGAACAGGCAGCCTGCTTCGATCATCGTATCGTTCCATTCGTCGCTGGCGATCGTCTTGTAGTTCTGGCTGTGGTAGCATGCGGAATAGCCGAAGGGGATACCAGCGTCTTTCAAGAGCTTCATCGCCTTCATGACCTTGTCGTACGTTCCCTGGCCGCGGCGTGCATCCGTTTCTTCGGGCGTACCTTCCACAGAGATCATGAACGTGAAGTTACCCACGCGCAGCAAGTCCTGCACGAAGTCTTCGTCGATCAGCGTAGCGTTCGTGAATGCGCCGAAAGCGCAATCGGAATGTTTTTCCGCAAGACGGATCAGGTCTTTTTTACGAACGAGCGGCTCGCCGCCGGAGAACAGGTATACATAGATACCGAGTTCCTTGCCCTGCTCGATGATCTCGTCCATCTTTTCGTAAGTCAGGTTGTAGTGCTTGCCGTATTCGGCAGCCCAGCAGCCGATACATTTCAGGTTGCAAGCAGACGTCGGGTCCATGAGGATCGCCCACGGAACCTGAACGCCCATTTCCTTACCCTTTGCCTGCGCGATGGGCATGCCCTTGACGCCGGAATTGAGGAAGAAGTTCAGAATAAAACGCTTCAAATAGTTTACGTTGACGTCGGTCAGCACGCGCTTCATGAGCACGCCCTGCCATGTCTGCTGATCCCACCAATCCTGGAAATTTTTCACGGATTTGTTCCACTGGTTGCCCTTTGTAAAGTTGTCCGCCCATTTCAGGAGCTTGGGAAGATTCTTCACCGGGTCTTTTTCCAGATACTTAAAGGCTGCCGAAAAAGCAACGTTTGCGCCTGCGCCTTTAATTGCGTCTTTTACACTTGCCATAATAATAAAACCTCCAAATAAATCCTGTGTGCCTGTTGCGACATATCTCTGAAAAACCTTATATGAACGCAGTTCATTTAATGTACATAATACGTTCTGAAAATGAAAAAGTCAAGGCGGAAAAGGCTTTTTAATGGGCTTTTGAGGGCAAAAGGGCACTCCTGTGAACGTGCGTTCATTTAAAAAATGCGATATCTTCGCATTTGGGGAAATAATTCGGAAAATGTTCAAATATAAATTTTTTAAAAATTTTTTTTGGAAAGGGCGCTAATTTGTCATGAAAAGTTACATTAAGGTGATGGAGATGGTATAATATTGTAAGAAATCGACTGGAAAAGGGATGGGGCAATCTATCATGAAGAGGCGCGAAGAGATCAAGGAACTGTTAAAGGAACGCGGGGAGATCACCTTAAGGGAGCTGGAAGCAGCGTTTCCCGATTGCTCGGGGGTCACGCTGCGGCGGGACTTGAAGTTTTTGGAGGAGCAGGGCGCGCTCAAGCGTACGCACGGCGGCGCCGTCGCCCTGCACAAGCTTTCCCTGGAAGCGGAGAATGTCTTTTCGCAGCGCGCGACGGAGTGTGTGGGGGAAAAGTGCCAGATCGCGAAAAAGGCGGTAAAGTTCATAGAACCCGGCCGCTCCATTTATATCGACGCAGGCTCCACGATGATGCAGTTTGTAAAAGAGATGCCCGACGAATACCTCTCCGTGCTGACCTCCGGGGTAAATATTGCCCTGGAGCTCATCAAAAAGCAGAAGCTGAGCGTTACGCTGATCGGCGGGCAGGTAAACCGCAATACGGTCGCCGTATCAGGGACGAACTGCACGCGTTTCATACAGGAAGTGAATATTGACACCGCCTTTTTGGCGGCCAGCGGTTTTTCGATTGAAAACGGTTTTACGACAGGAACGTATACGGAAGCGGAGATCAAGAAGGAAGTGCTTGGGCGGGCGCGCCGGGTCATTATATTGATGGACAGCAACAAGATGGGCAAGGTGCTGCCGTTCACGTTTGCAAACATGGAAGACATTGAAGTCCTCGTCTCCGACGACGGGCTGGACAAGAACGGGCTGCGCGTTGCGAACAGTACGGGCGTGGAGATCGTATAAACGCTGCGCGCTGAATGTCCGAAAAAGTCCGGCAGATGTCCGCCAAAGTCCGGGGCGGGCGTGGTATGATGGGATCGTAAAAAAATATGGGAAGGAGCACAGGGATGTGCTTCTTTTTTTATGGAAAGGAAAAGGAAAAATGGGAAAAGAACAGCACAGCGAGCGGGATGCACGGATACGCAGGCAGGAAGAGGAGCGGGCGCGGCAGAAGCGCGAGGCGGAGCGGCGCAGGAAAGAAGAGGAACGTAAACGGCAGGAAGAAGAGGAACGTAAGCGCAGGCAGCAAGAAGCGGAGGAGCGGGCAAAGCAGGCGGCGCTGGAGGCAGCGCAATCCGGGTGGCAGCCGCCGCAGGGGGAGGACAAAAAGACCTCGACGCAGGCGGCACAGTTCGGGTGGCAGCCGCCGCGGGGGAACGACAAAAAGGCGTCGCTGGAGGCAGCGCAATCCGGGTGGCAGCCGCCGCAGGGGGAGGACAAAAAGGCGTCGACGCAGGCTGCGCAGTTCGGATGGCAGCCGCCGCAGGGGGACGACAAAAAGGCGTCGACGCAGGCAGCGCAGTTTGGATGGCAGCCGCCGCAGGGGAACGACAAAAAGGCGTCGACGCAGGCGGCACAGTTTGGGTGGCAGCCGCCGCAGATGCAAAAGCAGGCAGGGGAGAAGGAAGGCGCGCCACAGGCGCAGGGCAAGCCATACGCGCGGACGCTGATGGACAATGTGCTGGCGCACGAGGGAGATACGGGCGACCCGTTTTTGATGGAACTGAACCGTGACAGCTGGGAGCAGGAATACAGGGAAGGCAGGATAAAGGCGTTCAAGGAGGCTGTGGGGCAGTTGGCGGGGCAGCTGATGTCGGGCGAGGTAAAACCGGCGGAAGGGACAGACAAGCAGGGAAACTGGACGGATGGAGACCTGTCGGATCCGTTTTTGCAGGGGCTGTTTGGGGAGGAAGAACTGAAAAACGAGTTTGTGCAAGGGCAGATGGAACAGTTTATGCCCGCGCTGGAGAGGCGGATCGCGCAGCTGCGGGACAAGGTGAATCCGAGCTCGGCGAGGAGAGAAAGTCCCCTGGGGGACAAGGTGAATCCGAGCTCGGCGACGAGACAAGGTGAATCGCCGCAAGGCGAGAGAGGGCGCGCTGGCGCGGAAGGCCCCCTGGGGGGCAAGGTGAGCGGGCAGACGGAGGAGCCGCAGCAAAAAGATACGGCATATGGAACGAATATGGTGTATACTATGGATAAAGACGACAAAAAGGCGTCGACGGAGGCCGCGCAATCCGGGTGGCAGCCGCCGCAGGGGAACGACAAAAAGGCATCGACGGAGGCGGCGCAGTTTGGGTGGCAGCCGCCGCAAGAGCCGTTGCCTGCGACACTGGAGGGAATGCGGGACTATTTGAAAGCACATCCGAATGAAACGATCCACGGTGTGAACGCGGCGATGCTGGATGATTTCGAGCAGCAGATGGATGAGGCACAAAACAGCGGGCCGCAATGGACGACCTCTGGTGCTGCAGAATGGAATAAAGCATGTTGCAGCACTGTCCCTGGGGCGACTCTTTCCGAGAATGGAGAAGCTTTGATTGTCGATGGACGAACCTATCCAATTAACCCCAGCCGGCCTGAGAGTAACAGCGAGCAGATTATCGAGGCGCCATGGGAAACCGTTGGTAGCTATACACAAACCAATGTTTCCTTTGATCCTGCAAAAGGTTTTGCAAAGATGAGCCTGGAGGGGATGGATGGCGATTCCGGCACGGATTTAGGGAATGGAAATGTGTACGAACCTAAGGGAAGCAAGGCGTCGGCAGGTGCCGAGATAGTATTAAATGCTTTGGGATTTGTACTGGATTCCGTAAGCAGCGTAGATTATACGGTGACCCTGTTAGAAAAGAACAAGGGGACAACGGATGAAAAAACACAGGCGATTGTTGAAATCGCTACGTCGGAGGATCGGCAGAAGAAAGCTAATCTTAAGCCTGGCAGGGAATATAGCCTGATTAATGATATTGCAGGAATACCCGGATACAAAACAGCTGATGCAGAAAATGCTGCGAAAAGTAGCTATGAGTTATATACAGGTAATACACCAGACCCAAATAAACAGTATGATGTCGTATGTACATACAGTAAGGAATACCTGGATAATCCAACTATTGGGCGATTGGAGCAAGACAAGGACGGAAATGTTGTTTGCAAACCATATCTTACCGGGGTCAAGATCGAGATCGTTGAATATGGCGGAGGAAAAATAACGAAGCGTATTCCGCTGACAGACGGTACTGGTCATGTGTTTTTTGGACAGCGAGATAGTATATCGATTGACAAAATTTCATAGGAGAGGAGAACAGCGATGATAACATGGGTAAAGAAAAACCGGATGCTGCTTTTAAAAATCGCAGCGGTGGCGGCGTACTTCATTTTTGCGGCATATGGTATGATTAGTTACAGCGTTTTGCCGGACTTTGAATCGCGGTGGGGCGTGGAAGAATTTACACGAGGAACCGTGATGATCAGCCTCCTGCTGTACCTATTCACATGGCTTTACAAGTGGGCAATCAGGGGAAAGGTGCGGGGGTGGCATGTGCAAAGCGTTCTGATCGTAGTATGCGGCCTGGGCATACGGCTGCTGTTGGACGCTGCATATGTGTTCCATTACCCGATGGGGTCGGATGCCTTTGGGACAATGCTGCTATATCATGGCTATATAAGCTGGATCGCGTTACTGGCAATCATGTTGCTGGCGTTTTTTGTACTGGATAGGCGCAGGGCCGTCTTGGGTAAAACGTCCGTACAAAAGGGGATCAGCATTGCGCTGGTTGTACTGCTCATATCCTTTGCCATCCTTATTATTGTGACGATACAGGGCAATACGCCGATGGAGCCGGTGAAGCTGGACAACGTCATTGCTTTGCTTGGTGCGTTTACGAGAGGCGTGTCCCAATGGGACTTAAGCACAGCTGTAGAAAAATGCGTTGTGGTTTGGAATTTGATGTTCTTCTTCCTGCTTTGGATCAACACAAAACCGGCAGCCGATAAAACTTTGTTACAAGAGACCTTGAACTAAAAGAGATTGGACGTGTAAACGAAGGGAGCCCTCCGCGCTATGCGGAGGGCGTTTTTTATTTCCCTGAAAACCGTTTCCATAAAATTTTCAAAAAAAACCATATCTTATATTGCCTAATAGTATGAAATCAGATACAATGGGATAGTATGTTAATTATTTAACAATATATCGCATGAATTGCGGAAAAACGGAGGAGCCTAAAACGTGGATCTTGAAATGAAGAAGAAACTCGACTCGATTTTGAGCGAGCACAGCAAACAGTCAGAAATCATTCCCATCCTGCAGGACATCCAGAAGGATTACCGTTACTTGCCAAAAGAGGCGCTCTCATATGTGGCCGGAAAGCTTAACGTGGGGGAAGCGAAGGTGTATTCCATTGCCACCTTCTACGAGAATTTTTCATTGGAGCCCAAGGGCAAATACGTGATCAAGATCTGCGACGGGACGGCGTGCCATGTGCGCAAGTCCATACCGATCTTAGACGCGCTCCGCAAAAAACTGCATTTGACGGATAAAAAAAAGACGACGGAAGATATGCTGTATACGGTGGAAACGGTCTCCTGCCTGGGGGCATGCGGCCTTGCGCCTGTGCTGACGGTCAATGACAAGGTCTACCCGGCCATGACGCCCGAATCGGCGTGCGAGTTGCTGGATACGCTGAAATAAACCGCTTTAGGGGAGAATATAACGGTATGATACAAAATGTGGCAGAACTGAATCAAACGAAAGAGCAATATAAAAAATCGCTCGACGCGCAGTATAAGAAGGTGCTGGTATGCGCGGGCACGGGCTGCGTGGCGGGGGGATCGCTGGAGATCTATGAACGTTTAAAGGAATTGGCAGAGCGAAAGGGCCTCCCTGTGTCGGTGGAACTGAAAGCGGAGCCGCACGAGGAGATCGCCTTTAAAAAGAGCGGCTGCCACGGCTTTTGCGAAATGGGGCCGCTGCTGCGCATCGAGCCGCACGGCTGGCTGTATGTCAAAGTGAAGCCGGAGGACTGTGAAGAAATCCTCGAAAAAAGCCTTGTGGGCAGCGAACCGGTGCAGCGCCTGCTGTTCACGCAGGACGGCAAAGCGTACGCGGCGCAGGAGGACATCCCGTTTTACAGCAAGCAGACGCGGATGGTGCTTTCCAACTGCGGGCACACGGATACGGAATCATTGATGGAATATATCGCGCGCGGCGGCTACCAGGCGGTTGCGAAGGCGCTTTTCGATATGCAGCCGGAAGGCATTGTGCAGGAAATCCTTGACTGCGGCCTGCGCGGGCGCGGCGGCGGCGGGTTCCCTACGGGACGCAAGCTGCAGCAGGTCGCGCGGCAGGCGGAACCTGTGAAATATGTGGTGTGCAACGGCGATGAGGGAGACCCGGGCGCGTTCATGGACAGGAGCATCATGGAAGGCGATTCACACCGCATGATCGAAGGGATGATGATCGCGGGCATCGCGGCAGGCGCCCACGAAGGGTATATCTACGTGCGGTCGGAATATCCGTTGGCAGTCAAGCGCTTGCAAACGGCTATCGCTGCTGCGCGTAAAGAGGGGCTTTTGGGAGAGGATATCCTCGGCAGCGGCTTTGCCTTTGACCTTAAAATCAACCAGGGCGCGGGCGCGTTCGTATGCGGCGAGGGCAGCGCGCTGACAGCTTCCATCGAGGGAAACCGAGGCATGCCGCGCGTCAAGCCGCCGCGCACGGTGGAGCAGGGGTTGTTCGGCAAGCCGACGGTGCTTTCCAATGTAGAGACATACGCCAACATCCCCATGATCATTTTGGAAGGAGCCGATTGGTATAGGAAGATGGGCACGGAATCAAGCCCGGGAACCAAGGCGTTCGCCTTAACGGGCAACGTCAACAACACCGGCCTCATCGAAGTACCGATGGGAACGACGCTGCGGGAGATCATCTTTGATATCGGCGGCGGCGTGAAAAACGGCAAGGAATTCAAAGCGGTACAGATCGGCGGGCCTTCGGGCGGCTGCCTTACCAAGGAACACCTCGACCTGCCGCTTGATTTTGATTCGCTCAAAAAGGTGGGCGCGATGATCGGCTCGGGCGGCCTTGTGGTCATGGACGAGGATACCTGCATGGTCGAAGTGGCGCGTTTCTTCATGAACTTCACGCAAAACGAATCGTGCGGCAAATGCGTGCCGTGCCGCGAGGGTACGATGCGTATGCTGGAGATTTTGGAACGTATCGTTGCGGGCAAGGGAGAAAAGGAAGACCTCGATATGCTGCGCGAGCTGGCGGATACCATCTCCAAGACCGCGCTGTGCGGCCTCGGAAAGACGGCGCCGTCGCCGGTGATCAGTACGCTCAAATATTTTGAAGACGAATACTTAAAGCACGTCGTGGATAAAAAGTGCCCGGCGAAAAACTGCCAGGCGATGAAGCGGTACGTGATTGTAAGCGAGCAGTGCAAGGGATGCAGCAAGTGCGCGCGGCAGTGCCCGGTCGGGGCGATCACGGGTGAGGTCAAGCACCCGTACACGATCGGCCAGGACAAGTGCATCAAGTGCGGCGCGTGCGTCGATGCCTGCAACTTTAACGCTGTCATCGAGCAGTTTTAACGGAGGATTATGATGACTGATAAAAAGCATATGATTATAGACGGACAGATCGTGAATTACGATGACGAGCAGAATATTTTGGCGGTTATCCGCAAAGCGGGTATCGAGCTGCCCACGTTCTGTTACTATTCCGACCTGTCCATTTACGGCGCGTGCCGTATGTGCGTGGTGGAGGACGAATGGGGCGGCGTTATTGCCTCGTGTTCCACGCCGCCGCGCGATAAAATGAAGATCAAGACGAATACGCCGCAGCTATTTCGCCACCGCAAGATGATTTTGGAGCTGCTGCTGGCGAGCCATTGCCGCGACTGCACGACGTGCCCCAAAAATGGGAAATGCCGCCTGCAGGAGCTGGCGCTTCGCTTCGGCATCGACAGCGTGCGCTTTGAAAACACGAAGAAGGAAGCAAAGGTCGACGAGTCGGCGCTGTCCATCATCCGCGACGAATCCAAGTGTATCCTGTGCGGCGACTGTGTGCGCATGTGCTCGGAGATACAGAATGTGGGAGCGATCGACTTTGCGCACCGCGGTTCCAATATGACGGTCTCCACAGCGTGGGGCAAGCCGCTTGCCGAAACAAATTGTGTCAACTGCGGACAGTGCGCGTCGGTGTGCCCGACGGGCGCGATCGTGATCCGCAACTGCACCCAGAAGTTCTGGGACGCGCTTTATGACGATACCAAGCGCGTAGTCGTGCAGTATGCGCCGGCCGTCCGCGTGGCGCTGGGCGACGAGTTCGGGCTGGAACCGGGCGTAAACGTCGCCGGAAAAATTGTAGGCGCGCTCAGGAAGATGGGCGTGGACGAGGTATACGATACGACGATGGGCGCAGACCTCACGGTCATGGAAGAATCCAAGGAGTTTTTGAAAAAGTATAAGGAGGGCGGCAAGCTGCCGTTGTTTACGTCCTGCTGCCCGGCGTGGGTCAAATATGCGGAAAATACGCATCCGGAGCTGATGGGGCAGGTTTCCACCTGCAAATCGCCCATGCAGATATTCTCGGCCGTGATCAAGGAGCACTTCAAGCAGGTACAGGAGGTGGACGGCAAGGAGACAGTTGTGTTCGCCATCATGCCGTGCACGGCCAAAAAGGACGAGCAGGTACGTCCCGAATTTATCCATGGGGATGGCGGCAGGGATACGGACGGCGTAATCACCACGCAGGAGTTTGCCAGCATCTTAAAGCAGGCGGGCATCGTGTTCGAGGACATCGACCCGGAGGCTGCCGATATGCCCTTTGGTATCACATCGGGCGCGGGTGTCATCTTCGGCGTGACGGGCGGCGTAGCAGAGGCGGTCATCCGCCGCGTGGTGGACGACAAAAGCAACAACATGCTGCATAATATCGCTTATACGGGCGTGCGCGGCCTTGAGGGTACAAAAGAGGCGAACATCCCGCTGGGCGGGGATAAACGCATAAAGATCGCGGTCGTAAATGGCCTGGCAAATGCCGAAAAGCTGATCCGGAAAATCAAAAACGGCGAAGCAAGCTACGACTTTGTGGAAGTCATGGCATGCCCGGGCGGCTGTATCGCGGGCGCGGGGCAGCCCTTTGCCCGCCGGGAAGGAAAACAGGAACGCTCAAGGGGACTGTATGACGCGGACAAGCTATGCCAGGTCAAGCGTTCGGAAGAAAATCCGGTTATGATGTCACTGTATAGTGGGATTTTAAAAAATAAGGTGCACGAGCTGCTGCACGTTAATTACACAAAAGGGGAGGGAATAAAATCATGATGACAATCAGCGTATGTATCGGGAGCGCATGCCACCTGAAAGGGTCTTACAACGTGGTGAGCGAGCTGCAGGAGATGATCGAGGAAAAGGGGTTGGGCGACGAGGTGGAGCTTACGGGCGTATTTTGCCTCGGGCACTGCACGGACGCGGTGTCCGTACAGATCGGCGAGGAAGTATTCTCCGTCAATTCTGATAACGTCGGCGACTTTTTCAAGGAGCAGGTGCTTGCCAAAATGTGACGCGCGGCGCGGGCGTGATTGATCCGGCGGAGCGACGCCGGCGCTTGCAAGAGCGAGTTTTTGCGAAGCAAAACCTGAGCGGTTTGCATGTCGACCGGAACGACTGACGGAAACAAACGCCCTGACGAAGCTTGCGCCGAACCAAAAAGAGGTAGAATATGAGTATCATCCAGTTCAAAGAAGCGAATTGTAAAAACTGTTATAAATGTATCCGGAGCTGCCAGGTGAAATCCATCGCCTTCAAAAACGAGCAGGCGGAGATCACCGAAAGGGAGTGTATTTTGTGCGGGCATTGCTTCCTTGCTTGCCCCCAGAATGCAAAATCCATCAATTCCAGCCTGGAAACGGTAAAGGGATATCTCAAAAACGGCGAAAAGGTATACGTGTCCGTAGCGCCGTCCTTTGCGAGCTGTTATAAGGACGCGACGTTCCCGAAGATTTCCGCCGCCCTCAAAAAGCTGGGCTTTACAGGCGTGGAGGAAACGTCCATCGGCGCCGCGCAGGTGTCCCGCAGCTTTGAAGGGCTGATGAAAGAGCATAAGATGGGCAATATCATCACCACCTGCTGTCCGACGCTCGTGCTGCTGGTGGAAAAATATTACCCGGAGCTGGTCAAGTATTTAGCGCCCGTAGCCGCCCCTATGACGGCGCACGGCAAGATGATGAAGGAAGTGTATGGCAGCCGCATCAAAACGGTTTTCATCGGCCCGTGCATTTCCAAAATCCACGAGGCGCAGGAAGAAAAAGGCGGCGGCGCGATCGACGCGGTGCTGCTCTTTGACGAGGTGATGAACTGGCTGAAGGACGAGGGCGTCGATTTGGAGCAGGAGGACGGCGACGTCCGCGAGATGAAGGCGACGGTCAACCGCCTGTATCCCATTCCCGGCGGCATCATCCAGACGATAGACAAGCAGGCGCGCGCAAACTATCAATGCGTGGCGATCGACGGGATCGACCGCTGCGTGGAAATATTGGATTCCTTAAAAGGCGGGGAGATCACGAATTATTTCCTGGAGATGAACGCCTGCCCCGGCAGCTGCCTCGGCGGCCCCGGCCTTAAGGAATGCAGTCCGGCGTATTTGCTCTCCAAAGACAATACGCTCAAATACGTCAAGAACCGCAAGGCTGCACAGGCGCCCGTTTCAGAAGATACGCGGCTCGATTTTTCGTGGCAGTACGAAAGCCGTGTGCCCAAACGCCACGAGCCGACGGAAGAGGAAATACAGCAGGTGTTTTTGCGCATGGGCAAGACGAGCGACGACAAAATACTCAATTGCGGCGGCTGCGGTTATTCGACGTGCCGCGACAAGGCGATCGCCGTATTGCAGGGCAAGGCGGATATGCGCATGTGCCTGCCGTTCATGCGGGAAAAGGCGGAAAGCATCTCTAACGTGGTGATGGACAACACGCCCAACGCCATCGTGATTTTGGACGGCGATTTCAACCTCATGGAATACAACAGCGCGGCGGCGGAGCTTTTCCGCTTAAACGAGAAAAACTATGTCGGGCGTCCGATCTCCATGATCATCGACTGCGACGACATCGACGAGGTCAGGGAGACGGGGGAAAATATTTTCGACCGCAAGGTATATTATAAGGACCTTGATATCACAGTGGAGCAGTCCACCATCTTTATCCGTGAGAATTCCATCTACCTGCTGCTGATCAAGGACATCACGGAGGACGAGCACCAGCAGCATAAGATGAACGAAATGCGCGCGGAGACCGTCGAGGTCACGCAGAAGGTCATCGACAAGCAAATGCGCGTGGCACAGGAGATCGCAAGCCTGCTGGGGGAAACGACGGCGGAAACGAAGATCGCGCTCACCAACCTCAAGAAATATATCCAGGAGTCCGAAGATGAGCGTATTTATTGAGACAAGCCCGGGCAGCCTTTTCAAATATGGGGAAGAGCTGTGCGGCGATAAGGTAGAGATCGTGCGCAAGGGCGACGTGGTGACGATCGTGCTCGCGGACGGCCTCGGGAGCGGGGTCAAGGCGAATATCCTCTCTACGCTCACCTCCAAGATCGCGGCGACGATGCTCGCGGACGGCGCGGATATCTACGAAACGGTGGAAACGGTCGCCTCCACACTGCCGGTGTGCAGCGTGCGCGGGCTTGCGTACTGTACGTTCACGATCCTGCGCGTAAACAAACAGGGACAGGCGCACCTCGTGGAATTCGATAACCCGCAGGTGATCCTCGTGAGGGGCGGAAAAGAAGTCGTAATCGATAAGGAAGAGATCGAGATCGGCGACAAGAAAATACTGGAAAGCCGCTTCGAGATGAAGGAAGGCGACATGTGCATCGCCTTTTCGGACGGCGCGATCCATGCGGGCGTAGGCCAGCTTTTGAATTTCGGCTGGCAGCGCGACAACATCGTGGAATATGCGTGCCGCGCGTACGGGAAGGATATGCCCGCGCGCGCCATGACCAAGCTGCTGTTGTCGGCGTGCGATTCGCTCTACGACGAAAAGCCGGGCGACGATACGACGTTCGTGACTACGAAAATACGCAAATCGCGTCCCGCGCACATCATGGTGGGGCCGCCGGTAGACGGTTCGCGCGATGAAGAGATCGTCAGGCGCCTGCTTAGCGTGGACGGGTTCAAGGTCGTGTGCGGCGGGACGACGTCGCAGATTGTGAGCCGCGTTTCGGGCAGGGAGCTTTCCGTCAAGATCGACTACAAAGACCCGGACGTACCGCCGGTGGGGCTGATCGACGGGATCGACCTGGTGACGGAGGGCGTGGTCACGCTGGCAAAGACGCAGGAGATCATGCAAAAATATATGTCGTCCGCAAGCGCCATGGACGATATCTTCAACCTGTACAAAAACGACGGCGCGTCCCGGCTGGCGAAGATACTGCTGGAGGATTGCACGCGCGCGCACTTTATCGTGGGCAGGGCTTTAAATCCTGCCCACCAGAACCCCGACCTGCCCATTAATTTGAGCCTGAAGCTGCGTTTGGTGAAGGATATCGCGCAGACCATGCGCGCCATGGGCAAGGAAGTGGAGATCGAGTACTGCTGAATGGTCATCAAAACAATCGCCTTACAAATACATAAGCCCACCGCGGAAAAAAGGAAGGTCATGGATCGCGCGATCGGGCAGTATAACGACGCGATGGGCTACCTGCTCGAGCATACCAAGGGCTATATCCCTGATATCGTGGACGAGATGCACAGTGGCGCGAGCTTCCTTTCGCGCCGCATCACCGCACTGCTCTCAAAGGAGCTGATGGATTCGCTGAATGATTTCGGCGTGCAGCCCTTCAAGGATTCCTTAAAGCTCGATTACGCCATGACGATGATCGCGTGGATCGCGCTCAGGAGGTCGCAAAAGAACGCACGCTATCCGCGCCTGGTGCGCGAAGGGCGGATAGCAGACCGCGCGATCCACGAGCTGCTTTGCAGCTATGACGGGGGCGGCATCGGCAGGCGGGCGCTGGAGGCGCAGCTGAAAAAGCTTTATGACGGGCTGCATATGAAAAAGCCGATCCTCTTCGGGCGATACGCCAAAAACCGCGATTATTGCCTGTTGTACGACGAACAAAAGGACAGGTTTTACGCAAAGCTGTACCTGATGAACGTGCGGGACGAAGGACGGCGCGGGGGGATTATGCGCGGCAATAGCTGCCTGCGCTACGTCGCCGGCGATGGCGGGCTCCTGGAAAAAGACAACAAGCGAGAACGTTACCTGGTGCTGCCGCTTTCCTTTGGCAAGGAGCAGCAAAAGGTGCTCCGGCAGGGGCTCAGCGACCCATCGATCTTCAAGACCGCACGGCTCAAGGAAAAGAACGGAAAATATTACCTGCTGGTGAATACAGCGGCGGCCCCGGCAAAAAGCCTGCCGGAAAAAACCTTCCTCGGCGTGACGCGCAGCCTTGTGGCGGCGGCGCGCTATGCGGTGGTGGATCAGGAGGGCAGGCTTGTCGCGGAGCGGACGGTCAGGATGCCGGAGGCGCCCTCGAAAAATGATTTCCATACCGCTGCCAAACAGATCGTTTTGGCGGCGCAGGAACACAAGAGCAAGATCGTCAGCTACCACCTCGGCCACATGGGCGACCAGCTCTCGCGGGAAGGGCGCCTTGCCTGCCTGACGGCGGGGCAGTTCAATAAACTGATGTCCATGGTTTCTTACAAGGCGGAGCTCAAGGGGCTGGCAAGGCCGGTCACCGTCAGTCCGCGCGGGCTTTTTTACACCTGTCCGCGGTGCGGCGCCAATACGCTCAAAAACCGGTTCATGCAGGATAAATTCCTGTGCGTCAAGTGCGGCTTTGCGGGGGAGACCGAAAGCGTGGGCGCGGCAAATGCGGCGCGCAGGCTGCAAAAGTACGGCGGCAGCCTGCTGCCCTTTGAAGCGAGCGTCGCACACGGACGGATCACGCTTTCCAACAAGATCCTCGATATCCGGTACGAAACGGATTACACGCGCGAAGCGATCGATGGCTTTTACGACTACATCGGCGAGCTGGTGGAAAAATGGAAGGCGAACGGAAACGCGCCCATCCGCGCCGGTGCGAAGAAGATCAGCTATTATAAAAAGTTTATTGGCATCACGAACCCGCGCGAA
Source organism: Christensenella timonensis (assembly GCF_900087015.1). NCBI lineage: Bacteria > Bacillati > Bacillota > Clostridia > Christensenellales > Christensenellaceae > Christensenella > Christensenella timonensis. The sequence goes on along the minus strand of NZ_FLKP01000002.1, from coordinate 1,988,915 downwards.
GAGATCGCGATCGTCGATGTAAAATAAAACCATATACGGCGCATTTTGCTGCCGCGCCGTCACACTGGGGGATTGCCTGCGGACGTTTCCCGGGTGGATATCCGCCGAGCGGAGCGCATATGCGTAAAAGCGCAGCTATCTGAGAAAAAGGCACGGGCCGCTTGCGGCTGCGTGCCTTTTGATGTTACAGGGGTGGCAAACAGGGTTATATAATATAAATATGACTGAGCGAGGAATACATATAAACAGCTTAACAAAGGCTTTTTTGCAAAATGCGACAGGAAAAACAGGGAACCGTATCGAATAGTCACAATAGAGAGGTTTTCTTTTCTTCGGAATATTTTTTTGCGACCGGGCATATAAATAAAGTAGGGGCAGGTTATGGGGAAGAGGAAAAGATGGAAACTGAAGAACGTCAATACGCTCCTTATATTGACTGTCTTTGTTATTTCCATCGGCGTGACCGCTTTTGCGGGTATGACGATCGTAAATACCGATCGCCTTGCACGGTACACAAATGAAATATATCAGGAACCTTACGCGGTGAACGAAGCGGCCTGGAAAATGCGGCTGCAGATTTTGTATGCGCGCAATACGATGCTCAGTATGCTGACAGACGATGAAAATTTCGATAACCAGCGGGAAAACCTGGAGCGGATGTATGAGAACCGCAAAGAGCAGCCCGCCATCCGGCGCGTGCTGCAGGAGCAATACCAGGGGGATCCCCAGCTGGTCGCGACGCTGTTTGAGGATTTCGATACCCTGCGCACGCAGCACGACCGGTGTATCGAGCTCATCTACCAGGGCAAACTCGACGAGGCAAAAGCGATCTTGTATACTGAGGCCTATCCGGTCTATCAGGAAGCGGATCAGCTCATTGCCCGGGTCATCAGCGATTCGCAGCAGCACATCGCGCATTACGTGGAGAGTACGACCGCTCTTAACGACCGTACGAACATGATGGCGCTCATATGGGGCGGCGCCTTGATCGGTATTACTTTGCTGCTGTCTATCATGAGCGCGCACACTATTACCAAGCGGAATGCGGACATCTACCACAACGATATGCTCTTTAAGATCATATCGGAAAACGTGGACGATGTGTTCATGATATACGATTGTGTCGGCGAAAAGGTGGAATACATCAGCGACAACGCCGGGCGCATCCTGGGGCTGCCTGTGGAAGACTACAAGCACAACATGTGGATCGCGCGTTCCTATTTCAGCGACGATGAGTTTGCGAGGGTGCGCAAGACGGTGGAACTTGCGAAGACGCGGGAGATCATAGAATTTGATTTCATGATACACGACCCCAAGACAGGAACGGAAAAAGAGCTGCACAGCAAGCTGTATCCCATCCTGGAAAACGGCAGGGTCGTCAAACACGTGTTTGTGACGAGCGACCTGACGGCGGAAAAAGTATCGAAGAAAATGCTGGAATCCGCACTGGACGACGCGCGCAGCGCAAACAAGGCCAAGCGGGAGTTCCTATCGCGCATGAGCCACGAGATCCGCACGCCCTTAAATACGATCATCGGGCTTGTCGAAGTCATGAAGAATTCCCTGGAGGCCGAAAAGAAGCCGAACAACGACTTGAAGAAGGTCCATATAGCGGCGCAGCATTTGTTGGAGCTGATCAACGACCTGCTCGATATGTCCAAGATCGAAAGCGGCAAGATGGAATTCGAGCAAAAGGAGTTCAGCTTGAACGTGATGCTTTCGGAGATATCCATGATCATGGAGCCGAAGATCGCGGAAAAAGAACAGATATTCGACGTCATGCTCCGGGACGTGGTAAACGACCGCTTTGTGGGCGCGGAGCTGCGTATCCGGCAGGTGCTTTTGAACTTCCTTTCCAACGCGGTGAAATTCACGCCGGAGGGCGGGAAGATCAAGCTGGCGATCCGCCAGGTGGCGCAGCGCGGCAACGCGGCGTGCCTGAATTTCTCGGTGACGGATAATGGCATCGGCATGAGTGAAGAATTCATGAGCCGGATATTCCTGCCATTTGAGCAGGAAAGCACGGACATTTCGCGCAAGTTTGGCGGCACAGGCCTCGGTATGGCGCTTTCCAAAACCTTTGTGGAAACGATGGGCGGCACTATCGACGTACACAGCGTAGAAGGCAAGGGCAGTAAATTCTCGTTCGACCTGTGGCTGCAGTTTGCGGATGCGCCGGTAAACGACGGCAAGCTGCCGGAAAAATGGAAAGACCTGCGCGTACTGCTGGTGGATGACGACGACGAAATGCGCGGGCACCTAAAGGTCATCTGCGAACAGTTGGGTATCCGGGCAGAGGAGGCCGGTTCGGGTGCGGAGGCCGTGCATATCATCAAGAAGTCGGCGGAGCCATTTGATTTTGCGTTTATCGACCTTTACATGCCGGACGTGGACGGGATCCGTACGACGGAATGGATCAGGAACGAGGCCAAAAACGATATCCTCGTCGTGCTGATGTCGGCGTATGACTATAAACGTGTCGAGCAGGAAGCGCGTGAGGCGGGCGTGAAGGGATTCCTGACAAAACCTGTGCTCCGGGAAGCGGTGTACCAGGTGATCGGGGAGCTTGAGGGCGAGGCCGTGGAAGAAGCGGAGGAAACGGAGGAGCTGCCCGATTTTACAGGCAAACGCATGCTTTTGGTGGACGACAGCGAGCTGAACCGCGAGATCGGGCAGGCCCTGAGCGAACAAGTCGGGTTCATGGTAGAGACCGCAAACGACGGGCAGCAGGCGCTTGAAAAGTTCGTTGCTTCCCCGCCGGGATATTACGACGCGATCATGATGGACGTGCAAATGCCCGTGATGGACGGGTACGAAGCGACGCAGGCGATCCGTGCAAGCGGACATGCCGACGCGAAGGATATTGTGATCTTGGCCATGACTGCCAACGGTTTCCGGGAGGACGTTGCGGAATCGATCAAAAACGGCATGAATGCGCACGTATCAAAACCAATCGATGCAAAAGTGGTCTTTGCCATACTGAAAGACTATTTGCTATAATAAAAGGGAGCTGTTTGGCGGAAAGGACAGAATATGACATTTCAGGAGGCTGCGGAAAAATACAGCGGACAGGGAATCGATTTGAAGGACGTACTCAAACGGATGGGCGGCAATGAAAGCCTGTGTGTGAAGTTTTTGCACAAGTTTCTGGAAGACCAGACCTACGGGGAATTTTGCACGGCCTATGGCAAGGATGATATGCGGCAGGCGATGGTACATGCGCATACGCTCAAGGGGCTGGGCGGAAACCTGGGGCTTCGCGGGGTATATGAACAAAGCGCGTGCATCGTGGATAAGCTTAGAAGCGGGGAAACGGATATTGCGCGGGAGGCGCAGGCGCTCAAAGAAGCATACGAAGCGGCAGTCGATACCATCAAGCGGATAGGCTAGGGGAGGGGACATGGCAAACAGTATATTGGTTGTGGACGACATCGAGATCAACCGCAACATGCTCAAAAACCTGCTGGTGAGCGAATATGATGTCCTCGTGGCAGACGGAGGGCGGCAGGCGATCGAGCTGCTCGATGGACACAGGAAAGAGATATCGATGGTACTGCTCGACGTGATCATGCCTGAGGTAAGCGGTTATGATGTGCTGGAATACATGGGCTTCCATGATATGCTGCGCGACATCCCCGTTATGCTGATCACGGCGGCGGGGTCTGACGAAATGGAAGAAAAAGGCCTTTCGCTGGGAGCGGTGGACTATATCCGCAAACCCTTTGCGCCGGATATCGTCAAACGGCGCGCGCGTACGCTCATCGAACTTTACAAATACCAGAACCATCTGGAAGAGGCCATAGAGGAAAAGACGGAGGCGCTTTCCGATATCAACGAAATGATCGTCGCGGTCTTAACTTCCGTCATGGAAACCAAGACGATGGAGACAAAGGAGCATATCCAGCGCATCCGGCTTTATACGAAGGAGATCCTGAAGTATATCTACGAATATTATGACGACAACTACGGGCTCACGCCGCAGAAGATCGAAATGATGGGCATGGCTTCCATCCTGCACGACGTAGGCGAGCTGATGCTGCCGGAGTCGATCGTCAACAACAGGGAATCGCTGTCGCCCGAAGAAGAAAAGATATTCATGACGCATACGACAAAGGGATGCAAGCTCATCGATCCGCTGAAAAACCTCGAAAACGAGTTTTATGCGAATTATTGCTACAACATATGCCGTTACCACCATGAACGCTGGGACGGCAGCGGATATCCGGATAAGCTTTCCGGCAATAACATACCGATTTGCGCGCAGGCCGTAGCGCTTGCGCACCATTATGACGAGCTGATGTGCAAATACGGCGGCTGCCACGACAAGGCGCTGCAGACGCTGATGGCGGGGGACGCCCAGCAATTTTCGCCGGTCATGACGGAAACGCTCAAGCTGGTGGGCGATCATTGCCGGAGCATTTACGAAAACAACAAGGAAAAATCATAAGCAGGATCACATGGGCAGGCTGCGGGCTTTTCGGAGCCTGTTTTTTTGCATACCGGTTCCGGATTAAAAAAATATTTTTCTACTTCCCATTTGCTGAAAAGTGGTATATGATAGGATCAATAGGTACAAAATCGCTATGCTTATCGTTTCTTTATAGTTTATGGCAAAATCGGAGGGATTTTTTTGCAAAACCTGTTGCTTGACCTGCTGGATCAGATGCTCGAACTGGTATATGTGTCCGATGTGGAGACTTACGAGCTTTTATACCTCAATTCAGCGGGCCGGGAAACATTCGGCATCACGGATATTGAAGGAAAAAAATGTTATGAAGTATTGCAGGGACGCGACGCGCCCTGTCCTTTTTGTACCAACGATAAATTGAGTATGGAAAGAGTATATACGTGGGAATTTTCCAACGAAATGGTGGGCGGACATTACATTTTAAAGGATAAGCTCGTAGACTGGGGCGGACGGACGGCCCGTATGGAGATCGCAACGGATATTACGGAAAACGAGCGGGAAAAGGTTGCGCTGAAAAACGCGCTGGAAGCACAAATGGTGCTTCAGGAATGCGTACACCACCTGTATGAGACGAAAGACCTGGAAGAGGCGGTCAATTTTGTGCTGGGCAAGATCGGGAGTTTCCTCCTGGCAAGCCGGGCCTATGTATTCGAGATCCGCGGCGACAGGATATACAACACATATGAATGGTGTGCGGAGGGGGTCATGCCGGAGATCGAATTGCTGCAAGACCTGGATATTACGCTCATCGACCGTTGGAGGTCAAGCTTTGACCGGCACGAATGTGTCGTAATTGAAGACATAGAGGCCGTCAAGGACGAGAAGCCGGACGAATACGACCTCCTTTCCGTGCAGGATATCACAAGCCTGGTGGCCGCGCCGCTCGAGCAGGATGGCGAATTGGTCGGTTGTTTCGGCGTGGATAACCCGCCTGCGGAAAAACTGCGCAATATCGTACCGCTGTTCCACACGCTGCGCTATTTTTTGATGTCCACCATCCGCAGGGTAGAGGACGAAAGAATGTTGACGCGCTTAAGCTTTGAGGATATGCTCACGGGTTTTTATAACCGCAACCGTTATATGCAAGACCTGGCGGAATGTGACGGGGAAGAGAAGGTAGGGATCGTTTACGTCGATGTGAACGGGCTTAAAAACTTAAACGACGAGCTTGGACATTCCTATGGCGACCGGGCGCTGGTCGACTGTGCGCAGACCATACGGAAGGTATTCGTGGAGGGGGACTTTTACCGGATCGGCGGGGATGAGTTCATTGTGATCTGCAAGGGGATTGCCAAGGAGCATTTTTTCCAGGATGTGCGCGAGCTGAAAAACCAGTTTGCCGCAAGCGACAGGTGCCAGGCTGCCATCGGTTACCAGTGGGCGGAAAAGGTGGAAAATATGCAGCGCCTCATCTATACGGCGGACGCCATGATGTACGAGGACAAAAAGCAGTATTACCGCAAGACGCTCTCAAGCGACCGCTACCGCCATTACAATGACGACGTGCTGGGCCTTACCAAGCCGGGCGTATTGCAGGGGATGATCGACCAAGGGCGCTTCAAGGTTTATTTACAGCCCAAGGTCTCCTTTGTTGACCGTTCGCTGATCGGCGCGGAAGCACTGGTGCGTTACCAGGTCGAGGAGGGCGTGGTTTTGGCGCCCGGGCAGTTCCTGCCGGTGCTGGAGGACGCCAGGGCCATCAGTACGCTGGACTTTTTTGTTTTCGACTATACCTGTTCCAAGATCGCGGAATGGCTGCGGCAGGGAAAAAAGGTCGTGCCCATTTCCGTCAATTTTTCGCGCTATACGCTGGTGGAAAAAGACTTTTTAAGTAAATTGGAAACTATATATGACAAGTATGGTTTTGATAAAAAACTGGTGGAGATCGAGATCACCGAGAGCGTCAAAGGGACGGAAGGGATCGACATGATCCGGTTGATCGACAAGATCAAGGAAGAAGGGTTCGTCATTACCATCGACGATTTCGGCGTGAATTACGCGAACCTCTCGCTCTTTACTTCCATCGATTTCGACGTGCTGAAGATCGACAAAAGCCTGGCGGAAAACATACAGCATAACCGCAAGGCGCAGATGGTCATCGAGTCCATCGCGGGCATCTGCCGCAAAATGGATATCCGCATGGTGGTCGAGGGGGTAGAGACGGAAGACCAGTTCAACATCTTGAGCACTATCGGCTGCGAGCAGGCGCAGGGCTACCTTTTCAGCCGGCCCATGCCCATCGAGGAATATGAAGGAAAATACATTTGAACCGCGTTTTCCAGCCAAAGGAATGAAAACGGGCAGCCCTTATGGGCTGTCCGTTTTTTGTTGCTGTATTTTTACAATTGTTCCCGCTCCGCTTTGGCGGGGTCGCGCCATTCCTTTTTGCGGAATTTATAGATCAGGAGCGGCACCGCCGTCAAGACGACGGATCCGATAAGGATAAAGAGGATGTAGCCGCTGGCCGAGGAAGCGTCTGCGCGCAGCGAGGCGGGCGGGATAAAGCTGGTAAAGATCACGAAGGCGATGCCGATGAAACCGACGATGGAAAAGATCCACATGCCGGGCATACCGCCGGGGATTTTGAAAGCGTGCGAGTCGCGCGGATGCCTCCGGCGGAAGATAATACCGGATAAAAGGATCATGATATAGACGATACAGTATAGCACGACCGCCATTGTGAGGATGGTATTGAATACGCCGTTCGTCCCGGGGATGAACACGAAGATCAGGGCCACGCCGGTAACGATGACCGCCTGCAGGATCATGATCGGTACGGGGATATCGTGCTTGTTGACCTTCTGGAACACCGGCGGCAGGTTGCCCGCGTTCGCGCACCGGAGCATACTGCGCGAAGGGCCGGAAGTCCAGGCGGAAATTTCCGTGACGCACGAAAGCGCGATCATCACGGCGATGATGGTGGTGATCCAGCCGAGGCCCCATTGGTCGAACATGACGGAAAAGGCCTGCGCCGGGTCGGCCAGCGCCACGCCCGACTGTTTTACGATGGCGTCCGTAACGATGCCGGCGTAGGTAAAGAGCACGGCGACAAAGCCCGTCGCCAAAATGATGGCGCGCGGATAATTCTTGCGCGGGTTGTCAATGCGGTTTGCAAAGCTGGAGGCCTGCTCCATCCCCGCGAAGAGGAAAATGATGCCCGAAAGGCGCGATAAGGTGTCGAAGTCCGAAGCGTTGGGGATGATCTGCGAGACGGGCGGCGGCGTAAAGGCGGCTGCGTCGTTCGTGGCGGCAAATACCGTGCCGCAGATGAGCAGGACGGCAAGGGGGACGAAAAGCCCGAAAATCGTGCCGTACGTGCTGATGGCCGTAATGGGGACGCCCTTGATGATCAGCAGCGTGATCAGCCAGAAAACAGCGATCACTACGACGCCGATAAAGATATTGTTGCTCAAAAGATCCTTGGCGCCCAGCATGGTGGCCAGCATGTCCGCAAAGGCGGCGCCGACGGTGACCATGCCGAAGCACATCTGTATCCATACCAGCCAGGCCGCGGTAAAGCCCCAGCGCGGGGAAAGCGCCTTGCTGATCCATACGGGAAGCCCGCCGTCGACGGGCATTGCCGTGGCAAGCTCCGCCGAAACAAAGGATACGGGGATCACGAACATGATGATCGCAAAGATCATAAAGGAAATGGATTCCCATCCCGCGTATGCGATATTGGGGACACGCCGGATCGATGCGAAAAACGCCATTGTCAAAAACATCAATTGTAAAAAACCGATTTTCTTCATACCAGTTTCCTTTGCGGTTTATTTTTGTGATAGTCGTGCGACGTCTTATTGATAAACAAAAACCCGGAGGATATGCAAAAAAGAATCGCCTTTTTTTGCATAAAACAAAAAAAGCGGGGTATAAGTAGGATATCAAAAAGCTTCGCCGGGGGGTAGAAAAATGGAATACAGCGGAAAAGGTTACGCGGAAACGACGCACATCGTGATGTCAGGCGACATCAACCAGCTGGGCAACCTGCACGGCGGGACGCTCATGCAGTGGGTGGACATCATCGGCGCGGTCGCGGCGACGCGGCACTGCCGCAGTATTGTCACGACGGCAGTGCTCGACAGTATGGATTTCAAGCATCCCGTGCCGCTCGGCGGGATCGTGACACTGCAGGCGTGCGTGACATGGACTGGGCGAACGTCGCTTGAGGTGCGCGTGGACGTGTACAGCGAAAAGTGCAATACGGATGAAAAGACCCGTACCAATACGGCTTACCTCGTGTTCGTGGCCCTGGGCTACGACGGCAAGCCCCGGGAGGTTCCCCCTTTTGTTCCAAACACGGAAAACGAGAGAAGGGAATACGGGCGTGCGCAAAAACGCAGGGAAGAGCGTTTGCGCAAAAAAGCTGCCAACGAAGCGTAAACGCGCGGTGCCCCGGGAAAAAGGCGCCTGTCGAATTTCGTGAAAAAAAGTGTTCGTGGTATTTTGTTCACAAATGCGTAACGCGATTTCATATGCGTTTCGTTTATTCCAAAACATGGATTATATATGGACTTGAGGCTTTTTTGGCACTATCATGAAAGCATCCGAAGGACAATTTCATGATGGGCGGCCCCGGGGACGTAACAGACGTTGAACCACCGAAAAGCGTTTCGGTTCTATAAACAATTCACTTTATTCAAGGAGGATGCTGATTATGGCTCGTATCAAAGATTTTATCGACACAACCGATTTCACCAAAAAGGAACTGGTGGAGATCATCGACTTGGGAATCGCCATCAAAAAATGTATCAAGCTGGGTTACTATCCGCAGCTGATGAAAAATAAAGTCCTGGGGATGATTTTTGAGCAGTCCTCCACGCGTACGCGCGTTTCGTTTGAAACGGCGATGGCGCAGATGGGCGGACACGCACAATATTTAGCCCCCGGGCAGATCCAGATGGGCAAGCACGAATCCGTAGGCGATACGGTGCGCGTACTGTCCCGTTTGGTCGATATCCTGATGGCGCGCGTAGAACGCCACCAGACGATCGTTGAAATGGCGCAGGGCGCTTCCATCCCCGTCATCAACGGCATGAGCGATTACAACCATCCGACGCAGGAGATGGGCGACGCGATCACTATGAAAGAACACCTGCCGGACGGCAAAAAGATGGAAGACTGCAAGGTCGTATTCGTAGGCGACGCCACGCAGGTGTGCGCCTCCCTTGCCATGCTCACGACAAAGCTGGGCATGAAATTCGTACAATTCGGGCCGAAAGGCTTCCAGTTAAAAGAGAATTTCCAGAAGATTTGCGAAGAAAACTGCAAGGTTTCGGGCGGCTCTTTCCTGCTTACGGAGGATGAGGACGAGGCGGTATCCGGCGCGGACTTCATTTATACGGACGTCTGGTACGGCCTGTACGAGGCGGAGCTTTCCAAGGAAGACCGCATGCGCATCTTCTATCCCAAATACCAGGTAGACGCCGAAATGATCGGCAAAGCGGCGCCGACGGTGAAGTTCATGCACTGCCTGCCCGCAACGCGCGGCGAAGAAGTGACGGACGAAGTCATCGACGCGCCATACTCCATTGTGATCGACGAGGCGGAAAACCGCCTTTCCGCAATGCGCAGCTTGCTCGTATACTTCATGTACCCGGAAAAGCCGGTGGACATCGTGGCAAAGGATGCTTCCAAGGCAGGCCTCGAAGCGTATATGAAGGAGATCAAGCTGGTTTGAAACATCCGTTCCTGAAAAAACAAACGCCGGAACCGGGAGCGCCTCCTGCGGGCGTATCCCGGCGGGCGTCACTAAGAAGGAGGTATGGTATATGATGGCTACAAAGAAGAAATTCAAACTTTTTGACGCAGTGCTGGCTGCGGTATGCATCGTCCTTGTCGTGGAGGCGGTAGCGCCTGCGGCGGCGATCGGCCCATGGCAGTACATTTGGTGGGCGATCATGCTCATTGCGTTCTTCCTGCCGTACGGCATGATTTCAGCAGAGCTCGGTACGACGTACGACGACGAAGGCGGCCTTTACGACTGGGTCAAGCGCGCGTTCGGGCGGCGCAACGGCTCGCGCGTCGCATGGTATTACTGGGTAAACTTCCCGCTGTGGATGGCGTCCCTCGCGGTGCTTTTCACAGATATCCTGATGGCGGCGGCCGGAATCGAGATCAACTGGATCTTGACGCTCGTGATACAGCTCGTCTTTATCTGGGTGGTCATCCTCATCAGCAATTACCGTGTCAGCCAGAGCAAATGGCTGATCAACATCGGCACCATCGTCAAGGTCATACTGATCGTTGCGATGGGCGGGCTGGGGATTTACGGCGCGGTTGTGAACGGTTTCGCGAACTCCGGTTCCTTGGCGGATATCTCGCCGCTGATGGGCATCTCGTTTATTTCGATCATCCTCTTTAATTTCATGGGCTTTGAGGTCGTTACTACCTTTGCGGGCGATATGCAGAACCCCAAAAAGGAAATTCCGAAGGCGATCGTTGTCGGCGGCATCCTGATCGCGGTATTTTACCTGTTCGGCGCGTTCGGCGTCAGCGCCGCGATCCCGTATAATGAGCTTTCCGTGGACAGCGGCTTTATGGACGCGGCAGGGATCCTGCTGGCAGGAGCGCCGGGTATCATCCTCACGATTATCGGCATCCTCTTCATGTTCTCGCTGATCGCCAACCTCTCCTCGTGGTCGTTCGGCGTAAACTATGTCGCGATGTACGCGGCGCGCGACCATGCGATGCCCAAAGTATTCGGGAAAGAAAACAAGGACGAGGTTCCTTCGAGCGCAAACATCATCAACGGGGTGGTGGCGACCGTGATCGTGGTGGTCGCGGCCATTTTAGGGCAGGTCAACCCGGACGCGGTGGACTCCTTCTGGACTTTGTTTGCCTTAAACGTGGTAACGCTGCTCGCTTCGTATATCTTCATGTTCCCGGCTTTCCAAAAGCTGCGCAAAAAAGATCCCGACAGGGAACGCCCGTACAAGGTACCGGGCAAAAAGGGCATGATCGGGATCATGACATGGGTGCCGTTCGCGCTGCTCATCCTGGCGATCTTCTTCCTGCTGTTCCCGTATGACGCGGAGACGGGCATGCTGACGCCGGACGTGGTACTGATCATCGGCGTGGTGATCTCTGTGGTACTGGGCGAAATTATCGCCGCGGTATGCGCGGGGAAAAAGAATAAGCAGGAAGCGCTGGAACAGAAAAAACAGTAAAGCGATACGGACTTATATGCTAAGTTAAAATACAAAGAAAGGCGATGTATTATCATGATTAATTACGATTCAAAACCAAAGGCTGACGGCTTTCGGATGCCCGGAGAGTTTGAACATCACGACGGCTGCTGGATCCTGTGGCCGCAGCGCCCGGACAACTGGAGGTTGGGCGGCAAGCCCGCGCAGAAGGTGTTCGTGGAAGTCGCAAAAGCGATCAATCAATTCGAGCCTGTCACAGTGGGCGTGAACGAGGACCAGTACGAAAACGCGCGCGGCATGCTCCCGGAGGAGATCCGCGTAGTGGAAATGTCCAACAACGACTCGTGGATCCGCGACTGCGGCGCAACGTTTGTCGTAAACGACGCGGGCGAGGTGCGCGGCGTGGACTGGACGTTCAACTCGTGGGGCGGCCTGGTGGACGGGCTTTACTTCCCGTGGGACAAGGACGACGAGGTAGCGCGCAAGATGTGCGATATCGAACGCAAGGGGCGTTACCGCCTGGACGATTTCGTACTCGAAGGCGGCAGCATCCATTCGGACGGCGACGGAACCGTGATGGTGACGGAGGAATGTTTGCTTTCCGAAGGCCGGAACCCCGACCTCACAAAAGAGGAGATCACGCAGGTGCTGTGCGATTACCTCGGCGCGGACAAGGTGATTTGGCTGAAAAAGGGGATCTACCTCGACGAAACGAACGGGCATGTGGACAACATCTGCTGCTTTGTAAGGCCGGGTAAGGTATTGCTCGCATGGACGGACGATGAAAACGACCCGCAGTACGCGATCAGCAAGGAAAACCTCGATATCCTCGAATCGGAAACGGACGCAAAGGGCAGGAAGCTTGAGGTCGTCAAACTGTATGTGCCCGCGCCGATTACGATCACCAAAGAAGAGGAAGAGGGCGTAGACGCGGTGGACGGCACATTGCCGAGGCTGGAAGGCGACCGCCTGGCCGCTTCGTATGTGAACTTCTATATCGCGAACGGCGGTATCGTGGTGCCGGGCTTTGGCGATCCGAACGACGAAAAAGCAGTGGCCACGCTCAGGGAATGTTTCCCAGGCCGCGAGATCGTACAGATCCCCGCAAGGGAGATCCTCCTCGGAGGCGGGAACGTCCACTGTATTACGCAGCAGCAGCCTTCCGGTAAAAAATAGAAACGCCCAGCGCGGCGATCGGACACGCTGCATCACTTCTATGGGCATACATGGACTCACATTTGCACGGGGTGGCCTCCGTGTGAAGGACCTTATAACGAACTGCGTGGGAAGGGCGGAGCGCTCCGCTCCGCCTCTCCGGCGCAAAATCCATTGGGGAAATTGTATTGGCACGAAAGGGAAACGGGTCGTTGATCCGCTTTTGGTTTCGTCATCCTAAAATACCGGAAAAGGCGGTAAGCAATTATGTGCAGAATGGTAATCGCGCTCGGGGGCAACGCGCTCGGCAACACGCCCGAAGAGCAGATGGAAAAAGTAAAATTTGCGGCAAAGTCGATCGTGCCGCTCATTCTTGCGGGCAACGATATCATCGTATGCCACGGGAACGGGCCGCAGGTGGGGATGATCAACTTAGCGTTTGAAAAAGGATTCGAGGGCGGCTATACGCCTATGATGCCGCTCGCGGAATGTACGGCGATGAGCCAGGGCTACATCGGCTATCATTTGCAGCAGGCCATAGATGCGGAGCTCGTCCGCAACGGAAGCGGCGATACGCCCGTGATCACGATGCTCACGCAGGTCATCGTCGACGAAAACGATCCCGCGTTCAAAAACCCGGCCAAGCCGATCGGGGCTTTCTACGACGAGGAAACGGCGAAGAAACTGATGGCGGAAACGGGGTGCAAATATGTGGAGGACGCAGGGCGCGGCTGGCGGCGGGTGGTCGCTTCGCCGAGGCCTGTGAGCATCTACGAATATATGACGCTTGACACGCTGATCAGCGCGCGCGAGGTCATCATCGCCGGCGGCGGCGGGGGCATCCCCGTCATCCATACCAAGGACGGTTACAAGGGCGTAGCGGCGGTCGTGGACAAGGATTTTGCCGCGGAAAAACTGGCCGAGCTGGTACATGCGGAATACCTGTTTATCCTGACGGCGGTGGATCGCGTCTGCATCAATTTCGGCAAAGCAAATCAAAAGGAGATCATTCATATGACGCCGAAAGAGGCGCAGGCATATATGGACGAAAACCAGTTCGCGCCGGGCAGTATGCTGCCCAAGGTACAGGCCGCATGCGAATTTGCAAGCAGCAGGGAAGGCAGGAAAGCGATCATCGGTTCGCTGGAAAAAGCGCCCCTGGCCCTGGAAGGGAAAAGCGGTACGCTGATCGAGGCGAAATAAAATAGCCACCTGTACATATCTCCCTAAAAAAGCCGGACATACGCTGGTATGCCCGGCTTTTGCTTTTGGACGCAATCGCGGCCTATTCCCCGTACGCGCGGCAGATACGCGCGTAGCTTTGCTCAACTTCGGAAGGAATATCGACATGCTCCATGAATCCGGCGCCCTTAGGCCCGTAGCCGTTTTCGTCGTCGCGCAGGCGCGGGATCTCGCGCAGCAGGAATTCGCGGAAACGCTCTTTTGACCATAAACCATTTTCGCTGCCGCAGGGCATCCCCGCATAGGGGATGAAAGGTGCATAGCTTAGGAGAGGCACGCCGGGGCGCAGGTATTTGAGCAGTGTAAAATGGCTGCGCAGCTGCATGAACGGATCCTGCATGAGCATCGCGCTTTTTAGGGAGATCCCGCGTTCTTTCAAAAGCGCGAGCGAAAAGCGGGCGTTTTCGCCCGAATTGGTGGATTTCCCTTCGCATAAGGCGATCGACGGATCCATGCCGTAATGCCGGATGGCGATACGCGCCATGATATCGGCCTCCGGAAGGCCGCCGCATTCCTCGCCGAACAGCTCGCGCGCCGTATGGACGAGGTTTTGCGTGGAATGGCCGATGCCGCCGCTGAACACGACGGTATTGCACAGCCCCTGCGATGCGGCTTGGGCCGCGCATTCGATAACAGGGATCACCTCGCAGCCGAATACGAACAATACATCCACACGGGAAAACCCGGCGCCCGCGAGGGCGGCAGGGGACAGGCCGCACAAGTCGCGCCGCGCCAAAAAGCGGGACAGCGTATCGATATCGTGTTTGAGGGTGTTTTCGTCCATAAGGAAAGACCTCCGCCGTTTTTTTCCATTATACCGCCTTTGCCGCGTATAGCACAAGCAGACAAAGGTTTGAAGGGCGGCGCGCATTGTGATATACTCGGTTAGGAATCTAACGAAGAGGATATCAAAATGCTGGCATCATTTGCAGACGTGACCGTCGCATACGGCGACGCAACCATATTAAAGAATATTACGGCGAACCTGAACGCCGGGGACAAGATCGGCCTGATCGGCGCGAACGGCGCAGGAAAGACCACGCTTCTCAATACCCTTGTGAAGCGTATCCTGCCGGAAGAAGGCAGCGTGATCCACAAATCCGGGCTTTCGATCGGCTATCTGGAACAAAACAGCGGCCTGAACAAGCAAAATACGATCATCGCGGAAATGCGCGCGGTGTTCCATGAGGCGCTTGCCGCCAAAGAGGACATGCGGCGTTTGGAGCAGAAGATGCACGAGAGCCCGGACGACAAGGCGCTCCAGCGGGATTACGCACATGCGCAGGCGGTGTTCGAGGCCGGGGACGGTTACCAGATCGGGGTCAATATCAAAAAGATACTGAATGGCATGGGCTTTTCAGATAAGGCATACGATACGGACATCTCGACGCTCTCCGGCGGGGAAAAGACGCGCCTGGCGATCGCCAAGCTGCTGCTGCAGGATCCGGATCTGCTGATTTTGGACGAACCGACCAACCATCTCGATTTCAAAACGCTGATGTGGCTGGAGGAATATTTGCGCGGCTACAAGGGCGCGGTGCTCATCGTATCGCACGACAGGTATTTCCTGGACAAGCTCGCGGAAAAGATATGGGAGGTCGAGGACGGGGAGCTCACCGAATACACGGGAAATTATACGCAGTACAAACAACTGAAAGCGGAATATCTCGCTTTCCGGCTCAAGGAATACGAAAAGCAGTCGCGGCAGATCGCGCATATGGAAGATTATGTGGCGCGTAACTTAGCGCGCGCTTCCACGGCAAAAAGCGCGCAAAGCCGCGTCAAGAAATTAAGCAGCCTGGAGCGCATTACAAAGCCGCGTACCCATGTGAGCGCGCCGTCGTTTTCGTTTGCGGCAACCGTGCGCCCGGCAAACGATGTGCTGACCGTCAGTGATTTAACGCTGACTGTGGGCAGGGAAGAAAAAGTGCTCGCGCGCGGTGTCAATATGGATATCAAGCGCGGACAAAAGGCGGCGGTCATCGGCGACAACGGCACGGGGAAGTCCACGCTCATCAAGCTTTTGATGGAGCATGCGGACAAACCGCCGGACGGGCACATCGCCTTTGGAAAAAATACGTCGGTTGGCTATTACGACCAGGAAAACAAGAATATGACGTCGTCCAAGACGGTACTGAGCGAGGTATGGGACGCCTTTCCCGCGCTGCTCGAATACGGTGCGCGCTCCATGCTCGGGCGCGTGCTCATCACGGGGGAGAACGTATTCAAACGCGTGGGGGACTTATCGGGCGGCGAACGCGCCAAGGTGGGCCTGGCGCTGCTCATGTGCGGGGACTACAACGTGCTGTTTTTGGACGAACCGACCAACCACCTCGACCTGCCCGCGCGCGAAGCGCTGGAGCAGGCGCTCAAAGATTATAAGGGAACGCTGCTCTTCGTGTCGCACGACAGGTACTTCATCAATGCGCTGGCGGGCAAGGTGTACGAGATCGCGGACGGCGGTGTAAGCGCCTTTGAAGGAACGTTCGACGAATACCAGGGCGCCAAAGAGGGGATGGCGGCAGCAAAGAGCGCCGTTAAGGCGCAAACGCGCCCAAACCCCAAGGAAGAAACGGCCATGAACCCCAAGCAGCGCCGCGCGCAGGAGGCAAAGCGCAGGCAGGAGCTTTCCGCCGTGGAACAGGAACTTAAGAGGCTGGAGGCGGAAGAGGAACGCCTGAAAAGGGAAATAGGCGAAAACCCGACGGATTACGCGCTGCTCAACCAAAATTGCGCACAGCTGGAAGAGGTCAAGGCCCAATATGAGGCGCAGCTTGAAAAGTGGATGGAGCTCGATGAAAAAAATGAAAATTAGTCTTGACAGCTTTTTAAAATTTGTGTATCATGTAGCTAGTTAGCAAAAGCTAACCAACGGGAGAAAGGTTCCTCCCTTTCTTTTTTAAAAACGAGTTAGCGAAAGCTAATTAAATAAACGGGGACAAGAGGATGGGTACGCACAGAGACTTTGAAAAGATATTGGCACGGCACTGCGCGCCGACGATCGCAGGAAAAAAGCCTGCAAGCCTTGTGTCGCTGAAAAAGAATAAGGTAGACGCGGAAAAATGGCTCTATTGGTACACGCGGGGCATGCGCAAGCGGGGCGTATATTTCTATGGATTATGTGACTGTGAAGACCGCAAACTGGTGCTTATCTATCATGAAAAGCTCTTACGGAAGATACTGCGCAAGCCCAATGTACGCGCTTACCTCTTTGGCTGTGGCTATAAGGAAACTTCCTTTCATGCGATGCTGGAGCGCCTTGCGCAGCGCGTGCGGGAATGTGGGGATTTCCCTCATGAAATTGGCCTGTTCCTAGGTTATCCGCTAAGCGATGTGCTCGGCTTTATCCGGCATGGCGGCAAAAATTACAAGCTTGCCGGGCCGTGGAAAGTGTACGCCGGCGAAAAAAAGGCGCGAAGGCTTTTTGAGCGCTACCGTGCCTTGAGCGACGCATTTGACGCGCTGATCAAAGAGGGTAAGACGATCATGTGCTATTAACTTAAGCTACCTCCCCTATTTTGGGATGTTCATAACAACCCGCACAAAACCCCGGCCGCATACCTCCGGGGTTTTTGCATGCGATGAAATTTGCTTTATTCTGTTGATACTTGCGGGCGGATATATTATAATGGAATGGATCGTAAAAAGGAAAAAGGTGAAACCAGCTTGAAAATCTTCAACTCAATGACAGGCAAGAAAGAAGAGTTAAATCCGCTTTTGCCGGGGCAGTTTAACATTTATGCGTGCGGGCCGACCGTATATAACTATTTCCATATCGGCAATGCGCGCCCTTTTATTATATTCGATACCCTGCGCCGCTACCTCGAATACCGCGGCTACAAGGTGAACTTTGTACAGAACTTTACGGACGTGGACGACAAGATGATCCGCGTGGCGGCGGAAGAGGGCATCACGGTCGGTGAGCTCGGCGAGCGCTTCATCAAAGAATATTTCAAGGACGCAAAGGCGCTCAATATCCGCCCTGCGACCGTACACCCCAAAGCGACGGAGCACATCGGCGATATCATCGCGCTGGTAAAAAAGCTGATTGACGCCGGCCACGCCTATGAGCTTTGCGGCGACGTCTATTTTGATACGCAGAGCTTTCCCGGTTACGGCAAGCTTTCCGGGCAGGATTTATCGGAGCTGGAGCTCGGCGCTCGTATCGACATCAACGAAAATAAGAAAAACCCGATGGATTTTGCGCTGTGGAAGGCGCAAAAGGAAGGCGAAATCGCCTGGGACAGCCCGTGGGGCAAGGGGCGTCCGGGCTGGCACATCGAGTGTTCCGCCATGAGCATGAAATATCTGGGCGAGACCCTCGACATCCACGGCGGCGGACAGGACCTCAAATTCCCGCACCACGAAAACGAGATCGCACAGAGCGAAGCGGCGACGGGAAAACCGTTCGCCAACTACTGGATGCACAACGGCTACATCAATATCGACAACAAGAAAATGTCCAAATCGGCGGGCAATTTCTTTACGGTGCGCGATATCTTAAAGGAATTCCGCGGCAATGCGGTACGGCTTTTTATGCTGAGCGCACACTATGCAAACCCGATCAATTTCTCGCGCGAACTGTTAAAGCAGGCGGAGGCCGCTTACGACCGCATTTTAAACTGCCGCGCAAACCTCGCCTTCATCATCGCCAATCCCAAAGATATTGCGGTGGACGTGAAACAGGCGGTCGATACCGTAACGGAAAAATTCAATGCGGCGATGGACGACGACCTCAATACGGCGGACGCGATCGGCGATATCTTTGAATACGTCAGGCAGCTGAATATGCTCTTTGGAAACGGCGGGCGCGCAGAGGACGCACAGGCGGCGCTCAAGGCGCTGGATACGCTGCTTAACGTGCTCGGCATCGAGCCGGAAACACAGGAAGAGATCCCGCGGGAGATCGCGGAACTGGCGGAAAAACGCCAGGCGGCGCGCGCGCAGAAAAACTGGGCGGAGGCAGACCGCCTGCGCGACGAGCTAACGGCTCTTGGCTATGAATTAAAGGATACGCCTGACGGCGTAAAAATAAACAAGATTTAGGGGGAACGGTTGTAAATGGAAGGCGCTTTTAGTTTTATGATATTGTTCAATATCTTTATCGCGGTGTATCTGCTTTATTATGCGATCAAAGGTAGCGGTAAGGTATATGAGAACGACTATCCCGCAGAAATGAAAGAGCCGCACGCCAAACTGCTGCGCAAGTTCTGTTGGGTCACGGGCGTGCCGCTGTTGGTACTGTCGGTGCTCGAATATACGGCAAACCAGGGGATTTCGTCCATCTGGGGCATCATCAGCATCATATATGTCCTTGCCTGCGTGGTCGGGTATTTCATCATTTTCAAGGTGCGCTTCAAAGAATATCTGCGCGACCCGCGCAAGAACGTGCCGCGGAAATAGGGAAACTGCAAAAAATGACGCAGCGTTTTCAGTTGCGTTTTTTTGTTTATAGGCATGCGGGGGAGTAAAATCAAACGTAAGGAGAAAAACGGCTATGGCAGCGCTTTCACCGGTACTCGACGTCGTAACGACATGCTTGAACCTCATATCCATCATCATATTGGTATGGGGTGTGATCTTAAGCGTGAAGGATTTTTTGCTTGCACACGTACGCAGCAGGGACAGGGCCGAGCGCCTCGGAAAGCTGCAGGACACAAAAAACAGCCTGGGCGGCTACATCCTTTTGAGCCTTGAGATATTGATCGTTGCCGATATCATCGACACGATCGTAAAGCCGACGCTGGAAGATATCGTTCGACTGGCGGCAATCGTGGCGATCCGTACGGTGATCTCTTACTTCCTGAACAAGGAGATCCGCGAATCGGATCTGATCAAAACGCACAAAGGCCAGTAATGGTTCAGATATTTTAAAGAAAGAAGAAGATGCAAAATGAGTGAAAATTGTACGCATGACTGTGGTAGCTGTGGGGAAAGCTGCTCTTCGAGGCAAGCGGATCCCAAGGATTTCATCGAACGGCCGCATGAGCTGAGCACGGTCAAAAAGGTGATCGGCGTCGTGAGCGGCAAGGGGGGCGTCGGCAAGTCGCTGGTCACATCCATGATGGCGGTCAAGCTGCGCCGCAAAGGGCTTGTAACGGCGATTTTAGACGCGGATATCACAGGGCCGTCCATCCCCAAGATGTTCGGCGTAACGGAAAAGGCGACAGGCGCGGGAGAGACGATCTTTCCGGTCTATACCAAGGAGGGCATACAGATCATGTCCGTTAACCTGCTGCTGCCGGACGAAAGCACGCCCGTTGTATGGCGCGGCCCGGTCATCGGCGCAACGGTCAAGCAGTTCTGGACGGATACGGTATGGACTGACGTTGACTGCCTATTTGTGGATATGCCGCCGGGAACGGGAGACGTACCGCTTACGGTGTTCCAGTCGCTGCCGGTGGACGGTATCCTCGTGGTGACCTCGCCGCAGGAGCTGGTGTCCATGATCGTGGGCAAGGCGGTACAGATGGCGAACATGATGAATATCCCGATCGTCGGGCTGGTTGAGAATATGAGTTACCTTGCGTGCCCTGACTGCGGCAAGCGGATTTCGGTGTTCGGCGAAAGCCACATCGACGAAACGGCAAAGAAATACGGCATTCCCGTACTGGGACGGATCCCCATCGACCCGCGCATCGCACAGGCGGCGGACGCAGGGACGATCGGCGGGATCGAGGGAGAATGGCTTGACGAGGCGGCGGATGTGGTGGCCGCTTATCAGAAGGGGGAAGAAAAGTGAGCGAAAAATCAAAACAGGCGCAGGCACATTTCAAGGAAGGGTACAATTGCTGCCAGGCGGTCGTACTCGCGTATGCGGACGAGGTAGGGCTCGATAAAGAAACCGCGCTCAAGATCGCGGCGTCGTTTGGCGGCGGCATGGGACAGCTGCGCGAGGTATGCGGCGCTGTCACCGGCATGTTCATCGTTGCGGGCATGAAAAACGGTTACACCTCGCCTACGGATAAGGAAGCGAAAAAAGCGCATTACCAGCGCATCCGCGATTTGGCGGAACAATTCAAGGCGGAAAACGGCTCCATCGTATGCAAGGAACTTCTGGGGCTTACGGAAGCGCCGAAGGAAGTAAATCCCGCGGAACGTACGGCGGAATACTATAAGAAGCGCCCATGCGCGGAGCTCGTGGAGTGTGCGGCGGCGATCGTGGAAAAACAACTGTAACAATATCAAAAAGCCTCTCCCGTAACAGGAGGGGCTTTTTCGTATGCGTCATTTAGGATGGGGCGGGGAGCGCTTCACGTTCCATCCGTTTTAAGATTTTCATTTCGCGGCGGACGAGGAGAACCGCCACCAGCGCCGCCATGCCGTCCGCGACAGGCCCCGCGTACATCACGCCGTCGATGCCGAGGATCGCCGGCAGGATCAAAACCAGCGGCAGCAGGAAAATGATCTGCCGTGTGAGCGAGAGCCAGATGCCGCGCGTCGCCTTGCCGATCGACGAAAAGAAGTTGGAGGTGACGGGCTGCAAGCCGTTTAGGAAGGTGAGCATCAAGAAAATACGGAAACACCGCTCCGCAAAGTGGAAATATGCCTCGCTGCCCGGGCCGAAGATACTGATGATCTCGCGCGGAAACAGCTGAAAGGCCAGGAAGGCGACCACGGAAATGATGGTTGCTACGGTGATGGCCTTCCTGTATGTCTCGCGCACGCGCCCATAGTTTTTAGCGCCGTAATTAAAGCTCGATATGGGCTGCAGGCCCTGCGCGATGCCGATGATAATGGACATATAGATCATGTTGACCTTCATGATGATCCCCACGACGGCTAAGGGAATCTCGCTGCCGTAGGCGGAAAGCGCGCCGTAGTAGGTGAGCACGTTGTTGAAAACGATCTGTACGACCATCATGGCGAGCTGGTTAAAGCATGCGGCTGCGCCCAGCCCCATGATCATCCGCGTCCGCTTTGCCTTGACGCGCAGGATGGAGCGGCCAAGCTTGACCGTTTTGAAGCGAAAGGCCAGGTAATAGGCCGCCAGGCTGGCCGAGGCGATCTGGCCGAGGATGGTCGCGAGCGCCGCGCCCGCCATGCCCATGTTGAATCCGAAAATAAAGAGGGGGTCGAGGATCGTGTTAATGACCGCGCCGACGAGCACGCAGATCATGGAAAATTTGGGGCTGCCGTCTGCGCGGATCAGGTTGCTCGCGCCTGTGGCAAAGATCAGGAACGGGAAACCGATCGACGTGATCCCCGTATAGACCATGGCATGCTCCAGCACGTCCGGCGTAGAACCGAACGAGACCATCATAGGCTCGAGGAAGAGGCGCACCACGACCATGAGCACGACTCCGCACAGCACGAGCATCAAAATTGCGTTGCCTACAAAGGCAGTCGCTTCCTTTTCCTTTTTGGCGCCCATCGAAAGGTTGAAGTTGGCCGCGCCGCCGATGCCGAACAGAAGGGCGATCGCGGTGCAGATGGTGGTGAGCGGGAAAGCCACGTTTGTCGCGGCGTTGCCCAGCATGCCCACGCTCTGGCCGATAAAGATCTGGTCTACGATGTTATAAAGCGCGCTCACCAGCATGGCGATAATACTGGGAACGGCAAATTTCACAAGCAATTTGCTGATCTTTTCCCTGCCCAGCGGATTGCTTTTTAGCGTTTGCTCCATGTTTTAAAGTTCCTCCCCATTCGCGGCGCACGCGTTGTCCGTCATTTTTTCAAGCTGTGTGCGCAGCGTGATAAGCGAAGCGGTGTCAAAGCCCTGTGTGAGGACGCTGTCCAGTGCGTTGAACGTTTCCAGCAGTGCGGGGATCAGCTCTTCGCCGCGCGCCGTGAGGTACAGGCAAAAGGAACGCAGATCCTCCGGATCCCTCTCGCGCCGCACAAAACCGTTTTCTTCCAGCTTCTTGAGGACGCGCGTCACAACCGCCTCGTCGATGGACAAAAGGCGTGCGAGGCGGCGCTGGTTCAGGCCGGGGTTTTTGGCGATATAGATCAGGAAGGCGTGGTCGGAATATTTGAGGCCGTAAGGCTGCATCCGCCTGTTGATGAATTTTTGTGTCTGCCGGTACAGGGTCGAGACCTGCCGCCCGATTTTTTCCACCTGTTGGTTACGCATAAAAAAAGCCCCCATCCAAAATGATTGCCAAGTCAAGTAATAAGATAAACAAAAACGCTTGATTTGTCAAGCGTTTGCTGGTATCCCGTCCGGCCTGCCAAAACCGCCCCGGATGGCGGCCTGTCCTTAGTCAAAACGCGCCTGCCGCCCCTTAAGCCATGCGGGCAGGGGAGAACCGGCTTGCTGGTATGCCCGCCTGAAAAGTTCGACCTGGCTGTCGATGCGCGGCGCACAGGGGTCGGGCACGGGCTTTCGGTAAACGCCCTTGCCGACCTGCCGGCGCGCTTTTACGTTGTCCTTAAGCTGCAATGCCATGGTTTCCTCGATCTCCTGCCTGCACGCGGCGTCGAGGATGGGAACAGCCACTTCCACGCGCCGCTGTGTGTTGCGCGTCATGAAATCCGCGGAAGAAATATAGATCCTGCGCCGCTCCTGCGTACCGAACATATAGATGCGCGAATGCTCTAAAAAGCGCCCGACGATACTCGTGACCTGTATGTTGCGGGTGCGTCCCGTTTCCTCCACGTTCAGGCAACAGATGCCGCGGATCAGCAGGCGTATCTTCACGCCCGCGTCCGAAGCCTCGACCAGCTTGCGGATGATGTCGAGGTCGTTTAGGGAGTTGAGTTTGAAAATGAGCTGGGCCTCCGCCCCGGATTTTGCCAGCGCGATCTCCCGGTCGATCCCGCGCAGCACCGCCGGTTTTAAGGTCAGCGGGGACACCATCAGCAGGTCGGAATTTTCCACCAGGCTGCCCATGCAGAGGTTTTTAAAAACATCCTGCGCGCCCATGGCGATCTCCTCGTTGGCGGTAAACAGGGAAAGGTCGGTGTACAGCTTTGCGGTGGATTCGTTATAATTGCCCGTGCCGACCTGCGTGAAGAAGGACAGGCCCTTCTTTTCCTTGCGGGTGATGAGCAGGAGCTTGGAATGCACCTTATAATCTTCGATGCCGTAAATGAGGGACACGCCCGCATCCTGCAGCCTGCGCGACCAGTCGATGTTGTTTTCCTCGTCGAAACGCGCGCGCAGCTCCACCACGGCGATGACCTCCTTGCCGTTTTCCGCCGCGCGGATGAGCGCATCCACCACCTTGGAATGGCGCGCTACACGGTACAGCGTGATCTTGATGGAAATGACCTTAGGGTCGGCGGCCGCCTCGTCTAAAAGGCGCACGAAGGTTTTCATATCCTGGTAGGGATAGGAGAGCAGCACGTCCTTTTTTTTGACCTGCGCCATCAGCGGCAGCGAAGGATCGAGCAGCGCGGAAGGCTGCGGCGTGAGCGGCGGGTAAAAAAGCGGGGCGAATTTTTCGTCAGTGAGCTGGTCTTTGAGGTCGGAGACAAAGGAAAGGATGGTGGGCGTCTCGTTGAAAAAGACCTCGTCGTCCGACAGCTTCAGGTTTTTGGTGAGCAGCCTTGTGATCTCGTCATTCTGGCTGCGGGAGATATCGAGGCGCACGGGTTCCAGCCTTTTGCGTTTTTTGACGATGATCTCCATGATGTCGCGGTAAGACATGTCATAATCGAAAAACGCTTCGTCCGCGTCGATGTCCGCATTGCGCGTAATGGTAAAGATACTCCTGGCGACGATCTTGTGTTTGGGGAAGACCCTGGCCGCAAAGTGGAAGATCAGGTCTTCGATCAGCGTAAATTTGATATATTTGCTGGGCATGAGGAGCAGGCGTTCAAAGTAGCCGCTCGCCGGGATGATGCCAAGCTGCGTCCCTTCCTTCGATTTTAAGAGCACGGCAATGTGTACCGTATTGTTCTGCAAAAAGGGGAACGGGTGGTGTTTGTCGATGATATGCGGGGACAGGAGCGGCAGGACGTTGCGCTCGAAATAGCGCTGCAAAAAGCGTTCCTCGTATTTGGTCAGGTGCTTGCCCGTCTTATAGAAGATACCGTAATTTTCCAGCTCGTTTAAAATCTGGATCAGCGCGCGGTTCTTACGCGGGGACAGGCGGCGTATCTCCTTGTGGATCGCGCGCAGCTGTTCGCCCGTCGTCATGCCGGACATCTCGTCGATGGAATCCTTCTTCAAAAGAAGGCGGTCGTGCAGGCCGCCCACGCGTACCATCAAAAATTCCGACAGGTTGCTCTGGTAGATGGAAACAAAATTGAGCCGCTCGAAAAGGGGATTGCCCTTGTCCTCCGCCTCCTCCAAAACGCGCTCGTTGAATTTCAGCCAGCTTAAATCCCTGTTGACCAGATGCTTGTACTTATTTTCACCCATATGATAACCTCGCGGATATGCCTTTTTTTTATTATAACCTAAATTTGTCCCGAAAACATCGTTACACAAAAATTTTACAGAAAATGGGCGGGCGGCCCCTGGCGGAAAACCATTCATTTTATATTGCATTTATGCTATAATATACCGGCAACGAATTTTTGAATGAAACGGTAGAACAAATGAACTTTTTTATGAACATTACGTCCCTGCAGGTCTTTGCGCTGGTACTGCTGGCTGTCGGCGCGGTGATCACCTTTGCCGCGGGGCGGATCGCCGGAGCGTTTTCGTATGAGCATGCGGACGTGGTATGGAAATTTATCGGGCTGGGATGCGCGATCGCCGGATTCCTGCTTGTTTTCATCTAATCATTTTTTGGAGGAAAGACGATGCAAAAAGAATTGAGCACGACGTACGACCCAAAACAAACGGAAACGAAATTATACGAGAGGTGGATGGAAAAAGGGTATTTCCACGCGGCCGTCGACCCGGAAAAAAAGCCCTTTGCCATCGTGATCCCGCCGCCCAACATCACGGGGCAGCTGCATATGGGCCACGCGCTCGATAATATGATACAGGACGCGATCATCCGTACCAAGCGGATGCAGGGCTATTCCGCGCTGTGGATGCCGGGGACGGACCACGCGAGCATCGCGACGGAGGTCAAGATCGTGGACGCGCTGCGCGCAGAGGGGCTTGCAAAGGAAGACCTTGGGCGCGAGGGGTTCTTGGAACGCGCGTGGGAATGGAAAGCAAAATACGGCGGGCGTATCGTAGAGCAACTGAAAAAACTCGGTTCGTCGCTCGACTGGGAGCGCGAACGCTTTACGATGGACGAAGGATGCAGCCGCGCTGTGCGCGAGGTGTTCGTGCGCCTGTACGAAAAAGGGCTGATTTACCAGGGCAGCCGCATCATCAACTGGTGCCCGGACTGCATGACCGCGCTTTCCGATGCGGAGGTGGAATACGAGGAGCAGGCTTCGCACCTCTGGTATATGCGTTACCGCGCGCAGGATGGCGGCGAGGGTATCGTGGTCGCGACCACGCGGCCGGAAACGATGCTCGGCGATACGGCGGTGGCCGTAAACCCGGAGGATGCGCGTTATAAGCACCTGATCGGCCAAAATGTGATCCTGCCGCTGCTCGATAAACCCATTCCTGTGGTGGCGGACGAATATGTGGATATGGAATTTGGTACGGGGGCGGTGAAGATCACGCCTGCGCACGACCCGAACGACTACGAGGTAGGCGTGCGCCACGGCTTGCCCATCGTGCGTGTGATGAACGACGACGGCACGATGGCGGATAACGCGGGCAAATATGCGGGGCTGGGCCGCGACGAAGCGCGCAAACAGATCGTCGCGGATCTGCAGGATATCGGTGCGATGGAAAAGATCGAGGATTATACGCACAACGTCGGGCACTGCTACCGCTGCCACACGGTGATCGAACCGATCATCTCCAAGCAATGGTTCGTCAAAATGAAGGGGCTGGCGCAGCCCGCCATCAAAGCGGTGGAGGACGGGCGCATCAAATTCGTGCCCGAGCGCTTCTCCAAGATCTATTTCAACTGGCTTTACAACATCCGCGACTGGTGTATTTCGCGCCAGCTGTGGTGGGGGCACAGGATACCCGCCTATACCTGCGGCGCGTGCGGCAAGCTGGTCGTAGCGACAGATATGCCTGCCGCCTGCCCGGATTGCGGCAATACGGTGTTCACGCAGGAAGAGGACGTGCTCGATACATGGTTCTCGTCCGGGCTGTGGCCTTTTTCCACGCTCGGCTGGCCGGACGAAACGCCGGAGCTCAAATATTTTTATCCGACGGACGTGCTTGTAACGGGCTACGACATCATCTTTTTCTGGGTGGCCCGCATGATCATGTTCGGGCTGGAGGTCATGGGCGATATCCCGTTTTCGACGGTGGATATCCACGGCATCGTGCGCGACAGCGAAGGGCGCAAGATGTCCAAATCCCTAAACAACGGCATCGACCCGCTCGAGGTGATCGACAAATACGGTGCGGACGCGCTGCGCTTTTCGCTTGCGATGGGCGTAAGCCCGGGCAACGACATGCGTTTTTACTGGGAAAAGGTGGAGGCGGCGCGCAACTTCGCAAACAAGGTATGGAACGCGTCGCGTTTTGTGATGATGAACCTGGAGGGCGGGGTTTCGCCCATCGACGAAGCCAAGCTCGATATCGCCGACCAGTGGATATTGGGCAAGCTGAACGGCGCGATCCGCGAATGTACGGACAGCATGGATAAATATGACCTCGGCCTGGCGGCGCAGAAGATATACGATTTTGCCTGGAACGAGCTGTGCGATTGGTATATCGAAATGGCAAAACCACGGCTTTACGGCGAGGACGAGGACGTGAAAGCGGCAACGGTGAGCGTGCTTGTGTATGTGCTCAAAAATACGCTCAAGCTGCTGCATCCGTTCATGCCGTTTATCACGGAGGAAATATACACGAGCCTGCCGGGCGCGGACGAAACGATCATGCTCAGCGCATGGCCGGCGGTGGAATACGAAGGAGGCAAGGCCCAGGCAGAGATGATGGACGGCGTGATGGATATGATCCGCTCCATCCGCAACGTCCGTGCGGAAATGAACGTGCCGCCGAGCGTGCATGTGAAGCTGACCATCGTTTCCAAACACGCCGGCGCGATCGAGGCGTGCAGGGAATACCTGAAAAAGCTGGCTTACGCGAGCGAAGTGGAGGTGGTGGGCGACAAGGCCCGGATCCCGCAAAACAGCGTGTCGGCGGTGTGCGCGGTGGGCGAGGCATTCATGCCTTTGTCGGAGCTGATCGACGTGCAAAAGGAGATCGAGCGCCTCAAAAAGGAAGCGGACAAAAACGAAGGCGAGATCAAGCGCGCGCAGGGAAAGCTCAACAACAAGGGCTTTACGGAAAAAGCGCCCGCGCATGTAGTGGAAGAAGAACGCGACAAGCTTAATACTTACCTTGAGATGCGCTCCAAGCTGGGCGAACGGCTTGCGTTCCTCGAGGGGATGAAGTAAATGCAATATGTGCACCTTGCGGGGACGAACGCCAAGGGTTCCACAGCGCAGTATATTGCCGGGATATTGTCGCAAGGGCATACGTGCGGGCTGTTCACATCGCCGCATATCATCTCGCCGTGCGAGCGCATGCGCATCGGCGGACAGGACATCCCAAAACAGCAATATGAAGAATATATGGAAAAGGCAAGAGGTGAAAAGGATGCTCACCTCTTTTCCGTTTGGACGAACGCAGCCCTTTTGTGGTTTAGGGACAACCATGTCGAATATGCCGTGATCGAAACGGGGCTGGGCGGACGGCTCGACCCGACCAATATCGTCCCGTCGAAGATGCAGGTATTAACACCCATCAGCTACGACCATATGGCCTTGCTGGGAGACACGCTCACAAAGATCGCGCGGGAAAAATGCGGCATCATCAAGCCGGATTCCGTCGTGGTCTCCCATCCGCAGGAAGAGGAGGCCATGCGTGTCATCCGTGCGGCGTGCGCGCGGCAAAACGCACGGCTCATCGTGCTCGATGCAGGCGGGATACACGTACACCAAAGCGGGGTAGGGGGACAGGCGTTTGATTTTACCTATGAGGGCAAGCGTTACCGCGACCTCTTTATCCATGCCGCGTCGCCCATGCAGGTGCAAAACGCTTGTGTGGCGCTGATTGCGGCGGTAGAGCTCGGCATCCCGGAAGGCGAGATCAGGGAAGGGCTCAAAGAAACGCTCATAGCGGCGCGCGCGCAGGTGTGCGGGGACATCGTGATCGACGGGGCGCATAACCCGGCGGCCCTGCGCGAGCTGTCGCGTACGCTGCACAGGTATTTTGCAGGCAGGGACACCACCGTTTTGGCCGCGGTCATGCGCGACAAGGACATCATGGCAATCACGCGCGAAATTGCAACCTTTGCCGACCGCGTCGTCTGTACCTGCGCGGACAAAAAAAGAGGGCTGCCCGCCCATGAGCTGCAGCCGTATTTTCCGTGCGCACAGGCCGTCGAAGACCCGCGGGCCGCTTTTTTGGGGGCGCGTGCCCTTGCAAAACAAAAAGGAGGCATACTTGTGGTATGCGGCTCCTTTTACCTTGCATCCTGTGTATTGGCGTTGCTCAGCCAAGACGCGTAATGACTTCCTTATAGAGCGAGACCGCGTTTGCGCGCCAGTTTTGGATCATGCGCTGCGCTTCTTCCTTAGAGTAAACGATGCAGCTCAGCTCAAATATGGTGCGGCCGTCCTCCAACACCTTTAAGATCACGCGGTATTCCCCGTCCGACAGCTTGATGAGCTCGCCCACAAGCTGGGATTCCATCTTGAGCTCGGTAGCGTGTTCCTTTAAATAATCGTCGATAGAGGTACGGAAGGACTGGCGCAGGTCGCCCTGGAGCACGTCAAGCATGTTCGCGCCCTTTTCGGTAATGCCGTAAAGCACGCTTTGCGGCGTAGCTTTGGAATAGATGTGGGCGCTCTCGGAAAGCTCGAAGAGGCATTCCTTCAAATCAAAATAAGTCATGAACGAAAGCTCGCCCATGATGCGCACAATTTGCAGCTCCGAAAGAGCAATATCACTTTTCCCCAAAAGGTATAACAGCAGCAGCTTGTTGTTCGCCACCGTCTGTTTTGGCTTTACCTGCATGATTCCACCTCTTGTTTATTATAACATATCCCTAAAAGTTTCTAAAGAAAGTATTGTCTTTTTTAAGAAAATCAGTATAATAGAAAGAGCTTGGGGTTAAGGCGCGGCCGTTTGGAACCGTATGTTTTTCCGCCGTCAATTCAATAAAGATGTGGGACTATAGCTCAGATGGTTAGAGTACCTCGTTGACATCGAGGGGGTCACTGGTTCGAGTCCAGCTAGTCCCACCAGTAATAAACCGTGGTATTCACGGTTTATTTTTTTATCAACAAGTACGATTTCATCATCAAGGCATAGACATTATGCAGCTTTCGCGTTATAATAGCAACTAATCCCGTCATTTTTTTACAAAACAACACGACGATTTCCCCGTAATCCGGCCCGAAAACAGCCATAAAAGTCAGTCGACACTTCCATTTTATAAAATCAATACAGCGAACAGCAAATTTTGCTGCAAGGAAAACAGTTAGGTTGTTCATATGAAAAAAAGTATTTCCTTCATGATGGCTATCGGATTGACGCTTTTGCTTTTTATTACGGTTTTTGGCACGTTTTCCCTGTATAAAGGCATCGAAGGCTATTCCGTACAGAGAACGGCCAATTCGTCGGTCAACACCATCAACAAAACGATACAGAATGTCGACATCTCGCTGCAGGATATTGAGCGGATGATTTCCAGTATCATGATGGACTCTTACATTACGTCTTATTTCAGCCAGCCGATCGAGGAAGGGACGTTTGAATGGGTGCAGCGGGAAAACGATATCAGGGGACGGCTGCTGAATTATTACGTGAAATCCAGATCGGAGATACTGGACATCGCGCTTGTAAACCTGGATGGGGCAGTCATCTCCAGCAACAGTAAATTGACGCGGGAAAATATTTGGCAAAATGAAGGGTATGAGACCGCGATCGAGCAGGAGGATCCTTTTGTCATTACGACCCCGCGGGCTTATCCATTTTTACAGGACGATGAAAACAGCGGACTCCAATACATCTCGATGATAAAGGAATACAGCTTATACGGGGGGAGCGGAAACAGCATAGGCTATATCGTGGTGAATATCGACTATTCGTTTATACAGGATAAGCTGAATAATTTCATATTATCCGAAGATGAAGAATTATTGATGATGGATGAAACGGGGAACCTGCTTTATACCACGAACAGCGGTGCTGGCGCGGGGACCGAATATACAGGGTATGACGGCAAAGAGAAAGCCGGTTATGAGATCGTGCACCAGGACAATTTGATCAATATTGTTGCATTCAGTACATCCGGCTACACCAACTGGACGATCCTGTCCAAAACGCCCATACACGACTCCCTGATCGTGGGGGGCTATATCGTCTTTTTTGTGATTATTTATGTAGCGGCGATCGCCATTTTCAGTTACCTTATGATGGTAAAGGTTTTGCGCCCCATCATATCTGTTAAAAACGCAATGCTGAAGGTAGAACAAGGGAACCTGGAAGTAAGCGTGCGGGAAAACGAATGGGCGGAGCTTGGAGTCTTGTCAAAGGGCTTTAATTCCATGGTAAACGAGATCACCAACCTGATCGGCAAAATTATCCGGGAAGAGGATGAGAAAAAGGACATACAGCTAAAGGTATTGCAGTCGCAGATCAATCCCCATTTCCTGTACAATACGCTGAATACGATACGGATCATGGCGAGCTCCTACGGGGCGGAGGACATTATGGAAGCGGTTACGTCGCTGATCGACCTTTTGAGGATCACCATCAGCAACCCGAACGAGTTTATCACGGTAAACGAAGAGATCGAGCATGTGAAAAGCTATATGAAAATACAAAAGTTGCGCTATGGAGACAATATCAACCTGGATATTTCGATCAGTGACGAAGTGGGGGACTACCTGACGCCCAAACTGATATTGCAGCCGATCGTGGAAAACGCCCTGTTTCACGGATTGGAGCCGAAATCCTATACAGGCACAGTGTCGGTGGGAGGCGAAGTGCGCGGGGATAATATCGTTATCACGATCGCGGACGATGGCGTCGGCATGGGCGCGGCACAGTTGGATGCGCTGCGTAAGATGATCGGCTCCGGAGAAGATAGGGGCAGCTCGGGCAGCATTGGGATCAGCAACATAGACAAGAGGATCAAACTGCATTTTGGTGAGAAATATGGCGTGCGCCTGAACGCGGAGCCGGGGAAAGGAATGTGTGTGGAGCTCATTTTCCCGCGGATGAAATAAAAGAATGGGAGGAGATAAAAGGTGCCGATTAAAGTATTGATCATTGAAGATGAGCTGATCATAAGGGAACATTTGTATCAACTACTGGATTGGAAGGAAGAAGGCTTCGTGGTCGTGGGGGAGGCTACGAATGGCGCAAACGGCTTGCAGATGGTAGGAAAGTACCAGCCCGACATCGTGCTGCTGGATATCAAGATGCCGCATATGGACGGGATTGAGTTTATGATGCGCTTAAAAGAAATGCAGACGGACGTCAAGATCATTATTTTGAGCAGTTACGACGATTTTACCTATGCCAGCCATGCTATAGATTACGGCGTAGTGGATTATATATTGAAGCACCAACTGACCAAAGAAAAGCTGTGCAGCTCCCTGAAAAAGGCCGTAGGTATGATCTCCGCCGAACGGCAGCGGGAAATGGAGCTGAAAAACCTGAAAACAAATTTGGAGAACGTGGTGGATATCAGGAAAGAGCTGTTGCTGCGTGAGATCATCTGCGGCGTGACGGAAGAGCGCTACCGGCAAATACAGGAGGTCGCCCCGCTCAATTTGGTCTCAAACGATATTTTTGTGGTGGTGATCGAGCGGTACCAAAAGGATACGGGGATGCATAAGCAAAATCCGTATGAGGCGATCTGGATGTCCTTATTTGAAAAGATAAGCATACTCTTAAAGAAATATAACGGCGGAGAGGTGTGTTCAATTTCCGCAAACCTGGCGTGCGTTATGATCAATGATATCAAAAGCAACAGCATGATGCACAAAAAGAATATGCTGCACAAGCTGCTGAAAAGCATGCGGCAGGCGATAGGGGAATTGGTACACGATCGCTTTGGTATCTATGTTGCGCAGCCGGTAAAGGGCGTATTGGGGATCCATGGAGCGGTGGAGCGGATCAGCGCGATGATCCCGTACCGTGTGTTTTATGAAGGAGACCCGCTGATCTACCAGCACGAACTGGAAAAGCTGGAGCCGGTCGATCCTGAAAAGCTGGAAGTCGCTTTTTTACTGCTGACCGATGCTGTACAGATATCTGAAAAGGAATTTTTCTTTGAAACACTGGATACGCTGTTCCAGCTGATTGCAGAAAAAATGGACCTGGAAGCGTATAAACGTTACTCTAATAAACTGCTTTCCTTTGCGAAAGCCTTAGAGATCGACTATAACCTCACCTTAAAAGGGGTAGACGAAACCTTTGCGCCGCAAAGTATACGGGATGCCAAAGAAAACTTCCGGGCCGTATTCACTGAATTTTTCAACGCTATGTCAGAAAAGGAGAGCTATTCCAACCAAGTCGTTTTAAATACGATAAAATTTATCCGGGATAACTACAAAGAAGCATTGGATCTCAATATCATTGCCAATGACGTGAATGTGAGCCGTACCTACCTGAGCGCGCTGTTCAAGCAAAAAACAGGGACAAACCTGACGGAATACCTGACCAGCTTCAGGATCGAAAAAGCAAAAGAACTGATCCATTCTTCGGACGCGCGGGTGTATGAAATCGCGGCGGCGGTGGGGATCCCCGATACGAAATATTTCTGTAAACTTTTCAAAAAATATACGGGGTTTACGCCAACAAAATATAAAACCATCTGATACCGGGCCAAAAGGCACATCATAATAAATTACACCAAATAGTAATAATGTAGATTTCATATCCGGATACTATTTCCTATAGTAGAGGTAACATCGTGATCGGCATCGCCATCCCTACTTTCGCAGGAGGTAGTCATGTCCAGGAAAATCCTTGTTGTGTCCAATACCATAAATGAAATCAGGTTTCTTGCCGATGCTGTCAGACAGCTTCCCAAAGGGCTGTTTGAGGTCGTTGACGAAGTCGGGTGCGTAGTTGCTGCGTTTGAAAAGACGGCGGCCCTGCGGCCGGATATTCTCATACTCAATAAAAGGTTGCGCCATTTTGACGAAAAAGAATTTATGCGGCGGTTGGACGAGCGCGGGGCCTACCCGGAGATCATTTTTGTCGATTTTGCATGGGGTACAGCAGCCTGTGTAAAAGAGGGCTGCGTCTTGATCAGCGGCGAAAAAGATGTGAAAAAAGTAAAAGAGACGCTTTTGGAACGGGATGCCAAGATGCGTATGGAAGGGAATAAGCGCGAAAGGATCAACGGTATGCGTACCGCGTGCGTTTCCAAAGCGGAATATCTGGAAATGCTTTGCCAAAAGGAGAAGAAAAACCGACTGGTGGATGCGGACAGAATCCCGCGGCTGTATTTGAACAATGGCAAGATGCATATCGTATCCATCGAGATATCGCCGGAGGCTGCCGGTAAAAAAGGGCTGGAAGAACATTTATGCGCCCGTACGCTTCTGGAAATCTGCAAAGAGGTCGGGGATTTCGTATCAGGGGAACAGTGCGGGGAAGCGTTCCAGCGTGACGAAAAAAGCGTGCATATCATATTGAACGACTTCAAACAGAATAGTGTGCAGTGGGAAAAGGAACGGTTTGCGGCACTGCACAGGATCGCCAAGACCGTGGCCCGCAAAGAGATCACGGCACTGGAAGACCATGAGATCATCTATTACATCAGCAGCCCGGTAGAGGGCAACCAGAACATCCATCTGGGGATCGGACAGATTGAAGAATTGCACCGCTACGCCTTTTTTATGAAAGGAATGAACATCCTTGACTGGAGCTATATGGAACGGTGTATCCATCTGGTGGACAAAGCAACCATCGAACAGCTTCTGAATATGCTCAAGTCTGGACTGGAGCAGCGGGATTTGCAAGCGGTGAACAGCGCTTTAGAAGGGCTGTTCTATGGTACGATCAAGTATTCCATGGATTTTGACGGTTACTATTATGCCTGCGGCAGGGTCAACGCGATCTTCAATGAAGCGCTGCTGCACAGCGGCGTACACAGCGACGAGGTATTCTTATTCTACCAAGCGTCTGACGATAGCATTGAGCAAGCGATCGGGCGCATGAAAGGCAACTTTAGCGAGCTGGTGCGGCTGCAGTTGGAGCAGACACGATATACCAACCCTGTGATCGGCACGGTGGTGGATTATATCAAACAGCATTACAACGAACCCCTGACGCTGACGTATATCGCCAATAAAATGCACATGAGCAAATCTTATCTGTGTTACCTGTTTAAGCAGGAGACGGGGATCAACCTGCACCACTATATCAAAGATACCCGGGTCAAGAAAGCCAAGGAAATCATCTGCGGCGGAAGCAAGAAGATTTATCAGGTCGCTGCCGCGGTCGGCTTTGAAAACGTCAGGTATTTCAGCACGATCTTCAAGGATATCACAGGCTTGTCGCCCGTCGACTATAAGAAACAAATGCAACGGGGCGAACATTTGGCAGGACTATGAAAGCAGTCGTATTGCACGGGAAAAGCCATCTTGATATCGAGGAGATACAGGACGTGCGGGTGCGAAAGCCGCAGGAGATCCGCATAAAGGTACGCTTCGCGGCCATGGATGAGCGCGAGAAGCGGGTGTTTGCGGGAGAGGAAATGCTTGCGGACAGCTCCGAACCGCAGATTGCGGGCAGCATGATGTCCGGGGTCGTTGTGGAAGTGGGGGATGAAGCGGCCCGGTTTGGGTTCCAGGTAGGGGACAGGGTGGCGGGAAGCGACGTAGGGCCATGCGGGAACTGCGCCAATTGCCTGATCGGCCTTGAAAGCGCGTGCCTGGACATGCAGCAGGTGGGAGGCGTATGTTCACAATTCGTGGTTTTGGATAAAAACCAGTTGGTCAAAATTCCCGACGGACTTGGTTATGCGGAGGCTTGTTTTGCTATTCTGCTGGCAAAAGGGACGAAAGCTATCGAAAAAACGAATGCCGAGCCCGCGGGCGCGCTCGCGATCCTAAGTGAAAGCGGCATCGGCATCATGCTCCTGCTGCTGGCCATGCGTACGGACATCGGTAAAATAGCCCTAGTCGACCAGTCAGCATACAGGAGGAAATTGGCAGGCCTGCTGGGGGCGGATCACGTGATCGATCCCCAGACACAGAATTTGTGGGAGGCGGCGGCAAAGATCACGGACTCAAGGGGGTTTTATGCCGTGCTTGATACTACGGCAAAGGAAGAATTGCTGATGCCGATGTTTTACAACATCAAAAAAGGCGGCATGCTGGTATTATTATCGGATCACCATGCAAACCAAGTATTTTCGTTCAATATGCTGCATGTCACGCAAAATTGCCTGAAAGTTGTCGGGTTGAGCGGCTTTTCCATGAAAGACCTGTGGAAAGCGGTGAATGTGCTTGGCAAGTACGGGATCGGGCGGATCGTCAGGGAATATCCCATGGAGGAGGCCAATGGAGCGATGCGGGACTGCGTCGATGGCAGGAACGTATTGCCGCTGCTCCGTATGGAGGGTTGACGGAAACAAATTTATCCGGCAGTCAATGAATGGCTGCCGGGCTTTTTTATTTTCCATACCAGTATTGGAGCTGTTCTTCCGTAAGGCTGCTGATGACCCAAAAATCGTCGGATAAGTCCTGCCGCGTATATTTTGCGAGCGTATCGTCTGTGATGGCAGTACAGGGCAGAATATTGAATTTGGCGACGGATTCGCCCTGCAGGATGGCAATGGCGGAGCGTAACCCCTCGGCAGCGATCCAAGTGGGATAGCCGGGGGCAATACTGCTGAAACCGGTTGGGCGCAGGGTCGTCCATAGCTTTAGGAAACCGTTGTTGGATTCCCCGGTA
Organism: Christensenella timonensis; assembly: GCF_900087015.1. NCBI lineage: Bacteria > Bacillati > Bacillota > Clostridia > Christensenellales > Christensenellaceae > Christensenella > Christensenella timonensis. The sequence goes on along the minus strand of NZ_FLKP01000002.1, from coordinate 1,952,038 downwards.
ATGGGGACAAGCTCGTATCCGTTTTCCAGCATAACCTCGATCGCACCCTGGCTCAATGCGCCGCCGTGGGAAAATACGCCGTCTATCTTATCGTACTTGGACAGCGCATCCTGCATGATCTCGCGTCCCTGGTCGTACGACCATTCGGAATAATATGTTTCCAGGACGTTGATATTGTCGCCGTGGTCGGGAAGGGAGTGCAGGACGTCAAGCCAGGCTTGGTGGCGGTCGTTGGTGATCTGGTTGCCCTCCATACCACTGATGATGATGATGTCGCCTTTGCCGTCAAGCTGTTCTAAAAACCAGGTGGCGCTGATATAGCCGAATTCATAATCGTCCACGCCAATATAGGCGGTATAGCTATCCTCCCCCTGTATCCTCGTGCTGATAATGATAACGGGGATCCCCGATTCTATGGCCTGTTTTGTAAGGTGGCTGGTGGCGATTGGAGAATCTGGGGCGACCAATAGTGCGTCGACCTGCAAATCGATCAATTCCTGTATATCGGCCTCCTGCTGGGCAGGGCTGTCGCTTGCATCGCGGATAATGAGGTCGACGCCTTGGCGCTCGGCCTCGGCGGTAAGCTCGTTGGCCATTTGCACACGCCAGGTATTCGCCAGCGAAATATTGGAAAAACCGATTGTGTATGGGCCGTCCTTTTTAAAGGATTGGGTATCTAAAATAGCATCGTTGCCCGAAGGCGCGGCAGGTACCGTACTTTCTTCGGAAACGGGCGCATTAAGAATGGTAGCCTGTTCCTGCTCGCGGGAACGGATATAGAACAACAAACAAACCACCGTTATGGCAAGCAGTATTGTGATAACCAAAACAACACAATATTTTTTCTTTCCAGTCATAATAGAACATTCACTTTCAAAATAATCCTTTATGCCAGGGATGATTCGGGCCGAAGAAGATAAGGCCAATGATCCATGAAGAATGTAACATCTATCAGTTTAAGGTAATCAAATTATAACATATCTTCCAACATTTAAAAATATGAATATATTATGGGGCACACCCGCAGCAACCTAAATATTTTGAACGATTTCTTTTGGGTAGGGCTCAAAAAGGAAGTAATATTTTGAACCATTCGAAACCGTGTTGCATTTTTATTCGATCATTTAGCACCTATAATACACATAACTTCAAAACATTTTATGGATACAGGCAAAATCGAACGATCCCCGAAAGCTGATTTGCAGAAATGCAAAAGTAAATATTAGGAGGAAGAATATGAAGAAAAGAGTTATTGTACTTGCCGTTGTTGTAATGATGGTGCTTGCGGTATTCGCGACGGGCTGCACGACGGCTGAACAGGCTGCAGAAGGTTCGGGCAGCGCTGAAACAAGCGCTCCTGTGGCGGAGGAAAGCGCACAGGAATCATCAGGGGCCGGCAGTACGCAAAAAGCAACGGACGGCGCTGCGGGCGACGGGAGCGCAGCCGCGGCGGACGGGTTTGTGGACTGGGAAGTCGTAGGGACAGCCAGCGGCGAGAAAGTGGATACGACCGAATTTAAAAAGGATGGCCCGTATAAGATCGGTTTTTCAAACTTCTCTGTAGACAATACGTGGCGCGTGCAGATGGTAACGGAATTGGAAGAAGAAGCAAAGAGACAGGGCATTGAATTATATGAAGCGGATGCAGGCGGAGATATCTCCAAGCAGATATCCGACATACAGGATTTGCTGGCCAAAGGTATTGATGCCCTGTTATTGGCGCCGAATTCGCCGACCGCGACCAATGTCGTGACAAAACAGGCGATCGCGCAGGGGATTCCGGTTATTACGTTCAGCTCGCAAATCGAGGATGAAACGGCCTATACGGCGTATATCGGCTGCGACGATTATGATTTTGGTAAAGTAAGCGCGGAGTTCCTGCTGGATAAAATCGGCGGCAAAGGCAAAGTCGTCGTATTGAGCGGCATGGCAGGGAACGATATCACCGCGCAAAGGACACAGGCCTGGGAAGACGCCCTCGCGGCATTGCCGGACGGCGGCGCGGGGATCGAAGTTCTGGCGGAATATTTCACGGACTGGGATTATGCCAAAGGGAAACAGGCGATGGAAACCGCACTGGCTGCATATCCGGAGATCGACGCGGTGTTTTCGCACGGCGGCGCGGTAGCGCAGGGGGCGATCGAAGCGATGCAGGCGGCAGGACGAGACCTGGTGCCAATTACAGGGGAAACGAACAACGGCTTCCTGAAGATGTGGCTGAACCTCAAACCGGAAGGCTTTGAGAGCGTAGGCCCCGGCTATCCCTCATGGATCGGCGGCGAAGCGCTGCGCATCGCGCTCAAGTGTTTGCAGGGCGAGGAAGTCGACAAAAGCCTTATCTTTGAAAATTCCGTGGTGACACAGGATACGGTGGAGGAATATGCACGGCCGGATCTCTCGGATTCTTACTGGGGCATGAGCGCTCTTCCGGAAAGCCTGCTACAAGAGCTGTATGGAGAATGATATGACCTAAGGTAAGTTGGAGGCCGGGCGGCGCCGGAAAAACGCCGTCCGGCAGCACCAACGCTAAGAGGCGGATGTGAGGAGAAGTCTTGTGGAAACATTATTGGAAGTAAAAAATATCAAAAAATCATTTGGCGATAACGTTGTGCTGGAAAATATCGATATGAGTATCCTGAAGGGTGAGATCCACGCGCTGGTCGGGGAAAACGGCGCGGGAAAATCGACCCTGATGAACATCATTTGCGGGGTGCTCTCCAAAGATGAAGGGACGATCTGCCTGGAGGGAAAAGCGGTAGATGTACAAAACCCGCTACAGGCGAGCGATTATGGCATCAGCATCATCCACCAGGAATTCAACTTGATCCCGCATTTGTCGGTTGCGGAAAATATTTATTTGGGAAAACAGCCTTTACGCACCAAGCATTTCATCGATTCCAAGAAGATACACCAGAGTGTGCGGGAACTAAGCAAGCGCCTGGAGGTAGATATCCGGCCGGATACCTTGGTAAAAGAATTGAGCGTCGCGCAGCAGCAGATGGTGGAGATCATGAAGGCGCTCAGCGTGGATGCGAAGCTGATCATTATGGATGAACCGACCGCGGCCCTTACGCCGCAGGAGGTGAAATTCCTCTTTGACATCGTGCAGTCGCTAAAAGCACAGAACAAATCCATTATTTTTATTACGCACAGGATCAATGAAATCATGGAAATATCCGACAGGATCACGGTGCTCAAGGACGGTCATATGGTCAGCACCGTGAATACGGGGGAAATCAGCAGGGACGACATCGTAAACATGATGGTTGGGCGCAAGGTGGACAGTATCTTCCCTGCGTTTGAAAAGGATAAATGCGGCGAGACCGTACTGGAAGTGGACGGCCTTGTCGTCAAAAAGGGGAAGCAGGGCGCGAGCTTTGCCGTAAGGAAAGGGGAAATCGTTTCGATTGCCGGGCTGGAAGGCCAGGGCCAACGAGAGGTCATCAGGGCAATCTTTGGGCTGGAAACCATACTTTCGGGAACGGTGAAGCTGCACGGGAAGGAACTGCGGATCCGGTCGACAAAGGATGCGGTGCAAAATAAGATTGCCTTCCTAAGTGACGACAGGAAGCAGGAATGCCTGTGCCTGGGCCTACCCATTTATAACAATATCTGTTTACCCATTTTAAAAAAAATATCCAAAAAGGGCCTGTTCGTAACGGCCAACGAGGAAAGAAAGCTTTCAAAAGAGATGGTAAAGCAATTGCGCATCAAAACGACATCTCTGGACTTGGAGGTACAGTCGCTTTCCGGTGGGAACCAGCAAAAAGTCGCTTTGGCCCGCTGCCTAGTGGCGAAGCCGGGACTTCTGATCATCCATGAACCTACAAGGGGGATCGATGTCAACGCAAAAATGGAAATTTACCGGTTGTTGCGTGAGCTTGCGGACAGCGGCGTAGCGATACTGATGGTTTCCAGCGACCTGCTGGAGACGATCCATACCAGCAACAGGATACTGGTATGCTACGACCACCATATCATCGGGGAAGTCGATCCTGAAAGCGCAACGGAAGAAGGGATCATCAACCTGGCAGTGGGCAACAAGGCGCAAACGAAAACAGCCGGATAACATGCAGACGAAAGGGTAGCAGAGATGAACAGTATGGCTTTAAAGCAATTTGTAAAAAAGAATGACGCCATTGTGACCGTTTACATTGTGCTCATTATTGAAATCATCATTGGGCTTTTGGTAAGTAACCGTTTTATCAGCGCCGTCAATTTAGGCAATATCTTTGAGCAGGCGGTAGGACTGGGCATCGTATCGATTGCACAGGCATTGATCATCCTCACCGGGGGAATCGACCTCTCGCTGGGCGCGATGATCAGCGCGACGTGCGCGATGCTGTCGGTGATCACGGCCGACAGCCCGGTGGGAATACTGATCGGGATCGTGGTGGCACTGGCTTTCGGCATCGGCTTTGGCGCCTTGAACGGCTGGGGCATCACCACGCTCAAGGTACCGCCGTTCGCGATGACGCTGGCAACGATGTCGGTGCTGACGGGGATCGCCCTGGTATTCCGGCCTACGCCGGGCGGCTCCGTACCCTACGCCTTGACGGAGTTCCTGACCTACCGGCTGGGGGTGATACCGGTAGGGATCCTGATCATGGTTGCGTTTTTTGCCATCATGATCACCGTCCTGGGAAAAACGCGTTTTGGACGTAACATCTATGCGGTGGGCGGCAGTGAACGCACTTCGCAGCTATCGGGCATCAACACCAAAAAAGTAAAAATTGCGGTATATGCGCTAGGCGGTATGCTGGCGGCGATCGCAGGCATCTACCTGACCGCAAGGATGGGTACGGGCGACGCGTCGCTTGGAAAAAATTTCTCGCTCGATTCCGTCACCGTCTGCGTACTGGGCGGGCTGAGTCTTGCGGGTGGCGTAGGCAGGCTTTCGGGAATCATAGCGTCCACGTTCGTTATGACTATTTTGAACAACATATTGAACCTCGTTGGGGTCGATTCGTATTGGCAATACGCGCTAAAAGGAGCGATACTGATCCTCATTGTGCTGATATATGCGGTCAAGGATCGTAAGGAGAACTAGGGAACCGGATGAAGGAGACAGTAACATGAATGAACATTCTCTTGAAAAAGAAAAAAACAGTTTGGGGAAAGTATTGCATAAGATACCGCCTGTTTTATGGGCGCTGGTCATTGCGGTCGTGGTATTGGGGATCGTTTCGCCATCATCGATCGAAGGCGCGCATTTACTCGACTTTACGCGGCAGGCAGCCCCCCTGATCATCGTGGGCATAGGCCAGACGCTGGTGATGCTGATCGGCGGTATCGACCTTTCTGTAGGCGCGATGATGTCGTTTACAACGGTCATGGCGTCGGGCTTGATGATGGGGCATCCGGAAAATGCAGGCTTTGGCGTGCTCTTATGCATCTTGATCGGCATCGGCGTGGGACTGGCAAACGGGCTGTTCTGCGCAAAGCTGCGGATGCCGCCGTTTGTGACGACGCTCGGCATGAGCATGCTTTTGTTTGGCGTGATGATGATCATGTGCAACGGCGCGCCGAGCGGGAAGATCCCGGAGAACCTGCGGTTTTGGGCGACAGGGTTTATCGCAGGCATCCCGAGCGCGTTTTATGTATGGATCCTGATCGCCGTGGTCGTGATGATATTGATCAAACTCACGCCGCTGGGACGTTATATTTTCTGCACAGGCGCCAATGAACGCGCGGTAAACCTAGCCGGGCTGAACGTCGTGAAAATAAAGCTGATCGCCTATGGACTGTGCGGCCTGCTGGCGGCATTGGCAGGACTGGTTTTGGCAGCCTATATCGGCACGGGCAGCCTTACGGTCGGGGACGACTACCAAATGGATTCCCTGACCGTGGCTATACTGGGCGGGGCCGCCTTTGACGGAGGCAAGGGCTCCATTGTGGGGACGATACTGGCTTCGCTGTTCCTGATGGTGCTGTTCAGCCTCATTGCGGTGCTGAACCTGGATATCGCGATCAGGACGATGATCAAGGGGATCATACTGGTGTTTGGTTTCCTGCTGAACAATTTGCAGGGACAGCGCGGCCGGAGGCGCAAAAAGGTAAAAGCGGCAGTGAACTGCGCGGAATAAATGGAAAAAAATATAAATATATAAGGAGGAGATCAAAAATGAAAGCAGCAATCGTAAGAAAGCACGGTGAGATCAACGTTGAGGAAGCACCCGTACCGGAGATACAGGAAGGCGAAGCATTGATCAAGGTTAAGTACAATGGAATTTGCGGCTCCGACCTGCACGTGATGGCAGGGGAGCACAAAACGGCCGCGCTGCCCGTTATCATGGGGCATGAATTTGTCGGCGAGCTGGCGGATTTTAAATCGAAAGAAGCGGTCGACCTGAAGGTCGGCGACCATGTGGCGGCACAGCCGTATAATTCCTGCCGTACCTGCGAAGCATGCATCACAGGGCTGGAAAATGTGTGCTCCAAACTAAGCATCATCGGCGTGCATGAGAACGGCGGGTTTGCGGAATATGTGAAAGTACCGCTGCGCAAAGTATTCAAGCTGCCGGAAGAAATGGATTTGAAACTGGCGGCGCTGATAGAGCCGTTGGCGGTTGCTGTCCATGATGTGCGGCAAAGCAATTTCCTGGTGGGGCAAAGCGCGTTTGTGATCGGCGGCGGCCCGATCGGGATATTGATTGCCCTGGTCGCACGCTTAAGCGGCGCCTCCAAAGTAGTGATCAGCGAGATCAACGAATACCGCAGCAATTTCGCACGGGAGCTTGGTTTTCAAGTGATCAATCCGGCGGAAGAGGATGCTGCCGCCGCTGCGCTTTTGATGACGCAGGGCAAGGGCTTTGACGCGGTATACGAAGTTTCAGGGACTGCGCCCGGCGCCGCGTTGATGACGAAGGTATGCAAAACGGGTGGCAAGGTCGTGATCGTAGGCGTACCGACCCAGCCTGTGCTTGTGGATACGATAGACGTATTTTCCCGCCAGCTGAACATCATTGGCGTACGGATACACAGCCAGCTCAATTTTGGCGCCGCGATCGGCATCATTGAATCGGGTGTGATCGACGAAGCCCTGGAAAAATTCATCACAAAGGTCTACAAGCTGGACGATGTGAAGGAAGCGATGGATTATTCCTACAATGATAAGGAACACTTCAAGGTACTGCTGCAGGTGTATTGAGCAGTTAGCCTGAAAGGAGCTTATGATGGCAAAAATAAATAGTGTGACAGGGCCTCTGGATACCCGGGACCTGGGGAGGACGCTGATGCACGAGCACATCCTGATATGCGACTGGTCGGTGCGGATAGCGAACAAAAACTGGTTTGACAGGGATGAGCTGGTGCGTATGGCGGTACGCGAACTGCAATTGACGAAAGAGACGGGCGTCAAGACCATTGTGGATTGTACGCCGATCAACCTCGGACGGGATGTCGATATCTTAACAGAAGTAGCCGACAAGTCGGGGATGCAGATCATAGCGTCGACGGGCTTTTACTGCCAGGAGGAACCGTGGATGATTGGGAAGCCGGAATCCGAGCTGGTGCGCGTGATGGTGGACGACATTGAAAAGGGGATGCAGGGAAAAGCGGTTAAAGCAGGTATCATCAAGGTGGCGACAGACGATACGCTGGGCCTTACCGAAAACAACATCAGGGTATTAAAAGCTGCGGCAAAAGCGCATTTGGAGACAGGCGTACCCATAACGACACATTCCAACGCAAAGCAAAAGACCGGGCTTTTGCAGCAGGATATCTTTGAAGAAGCGGGCGTGAACCTGAAAAACGTCGTGATTGGGCATGTGGGCGACAGCAATGATATCGGCTTTTTGGAAGAGGTGCTGGGGCGCGGGAGCTTTATCGGTATGGATCGCTTCGGCGACAATAATTTCAACCCGCTCAGGAAGCGGATCGATACGCTCGTCAAAATGATTAAAAGAGGCCATGAAAGCCATATCATTTTGTCGCAGGACAGCGACGTGTTTATTGATTTTGGAGCCAACACGTGGGAGATCAAGCGGAAGAAAACGCCTGAAAACCGTACGCCCGAGGAACGCGACCTAAGGTATATCGACAGGCTGGTATTACCGGAGCTGCGGAAAAGCGACGTGACGGAAGCACAGATAAACAAGGTGCTGGAAGATAACCCGAGAAGGGTATTTGAACAAGGAAATTGAGGGGTGACAAAACTATGTTGAGTCAAAAAGAAATTCTGGAACTGAAGCGTTTTGCGGCAAAGATCAGGATCGAGACGGTACGTGAGATCGGTTTGCTGGGGGTCGGGCACATCGGCGGCACCATGTCTGTGGCCGAATTGATCGCAGTCCTGTACGGGAAGGTGCTGAAGATCGATCCCAAAAACCCTGAATGGGAAGAGCGCGATTATTTTGTAGTGTCAAAAGGCCATTGCGGGCCCGCTGTGTATGCGGCGTTGGCGATGAAAGGGTATTTCCCGATGGAATGGCTGGAAACGCTGAATAAGGACGGCACGAACCTTCCCAGCCATACCGACAGGCTGAAAACGCCCGGTGTTGACATGACGACCGGATCGCTGGGCCAAGGCGGGTCGCAGGCGGCGGGAATCGCGCTGGCCCTGAAAAAGGACAACAAGCCCAATTACGTCTACACCTTGTTCGGCGACGGGGAATGCAACGAAGGACAGGTATGGGAAATGGCCATGTTCGCCAACCAATTCAAGCTGACCAACCTGATCGCGTTTATCGATTACAACCAGCAGATGCTGGATGGATTTACCAAAGAGCAGAACGACATCGGGGATGTGGCGCAGAAGTTTGCGGATTTTGGCTGGTATGCACAAAGCATCGACGGGCATAACGTGGAAGCGATCTACAAAGCGATCCAGAACGCCAAAGCACAGGGCAAGGCGCCTTCCATGATCGTACTTAACACAGCCAAGGGAAAAGGGATCAGCTGGGCGGAATTAAAGCCCGGCAATCATAATATGCCTGTTTCACGCGAATTGATGGAAGAGACAATCGCAGAATTGCAGAGTGTCTTGGAGTCGATCCGATAGAAAGGAAGGAAAGTATATGAACATCAAACTGGCAAAAGAAAATGTTCTCGAAACAACTGAGATGAGAAATGCATATACGGATGCATTGATCGAGCTGGCGGAAAACAACAGGGATATTATTGCCTTGGACTGCGACTTGATGGGCGCGATGGGTACGGCACGGTTTTTGAAGCGTTTCCCAGATCAAACGGTAAACTGTGGGATCCAGGAGGCGAATATGTACGGCGTGGCGGCGGGGATGTCGCGGCTGGGGAAAATACCGTTCGC